>CAKZOC010000280.1 GCA_937136025.1 uncultured Bacteroidota bacterium | reverse complement strand
AGCAACTCTCTGCGTATCTCTCGTGGTGCGGCAAAATATCACTGAAAAAATACCCGGGTGGGCATCCACAAGACGACGAAGGGCCGCGTAGCGATGTCTGCCGGAGACGGTGTAGTATTCATGGCGAACGGTATCTGTAGCCTTGTTTTTGGTGCCCATAGTCACTTCTTTGGGCTGATGCATGAATTCCCTGGCAATTCGGGCCACCTCTCCCGGCATAGTAGCCGAAAACAACCAGGTAGATTTATCCCTGGGGGTTTTGGAGAGGATGTCTTTAATGTCCTCGTAAAAACCCATATTGAGCATTTCGTCCGCTTCATCGAGAATGCAATACCCGATGCTCGAAAGGTTGATCATACCACGGCCAATCATATCTTTAATCCGACCGGGTGTGGCCACAATGATTTGTGGATTTCGGCTGATATCCCTCGCCTGGTCGCGAATACTCGCACCTCCGTAGACTGCAGTAATACCAATTCCGGGAAGGTTTTTGGCGTAATTCTTTAATTCCCGCGTAATCTGCAGACAGAGTTCCCGGGTGGGGGATAGGATCACCCCCTGAGTCGTACGCTGATTGACTTCCGTTTTTTGAAGTAACGGCAGACCAAAAGCGGCAGTTTTGCCTGTACCGGTCTGTGCCAGTGCCACCAGGTCGGTTTCACTTTCTAATAACATGGGAATAACTTCCTCTTGTATGGGAGTGGGATTCTCGTATCCAAGATCCCGGACGGCTTCCCAAAGGGGAGCATTGAGTCCTAATGATTCAAATGAAGGCATGATGTGATCTAATCAATTACGGATTGTTGAAACAGGTGGCCTGGGTTTCGTACTGGTGCTTTATTGCCACGTAAATAGAGGAAAGCCGGTCAATTTATCGGCAAAGATACCGCATTTAATCCGATCGGGATTAATCCACACTTATATTCTCTAAAAAGGCACACAACTTTTCAATGGCCCTGGCCCTGTGACTGATCTTGTTTTTTTCCTCACGCGTCATTTCTGCAAAACTCAATTCAGATCCGTCCGGCTGGAAAACGGGGTCATATCCAAACCCTCCGTCTCCCCGGGGCGCTTCGAGTATTTTTCCCTGAACAACACCTTCGAAAAGATACGAACTTCCTCCCAGAATCAGGGCAATTACCGTTCGGAATCGGGCCTTTCGGGAAGTCTTACCCTCCATAAGCTTCAGGAGTTTGGCCATATTCGCATCCGCCAGGTTCTCCGGCCCTGCAAAGCGGGCTGAATAGACCCCGGGAGCCCCTTCAAGAGCCTCCACCTCAAGTCCGGTGTCATCGGCAAAACAGTCATATCTGAAAAACTTCCAGATATAGTCTGCTTTAATTTGCGCATTCCCTTCCAGAGTTGTAGCTGTTTCAGCGATAGCCTCCACACAACCGATCTGGTCTAAACTGACTACTTCCAGGCCGCTGGGCATCAGGGGCTGAATCTCTGCGAGTTTGTTTGCATTGTGGGTTGCGAAAACAATTTGCTTCATCGGTATTGCGAATTTCTCGAGGCTTTGTAAAAGTAGTATTTTTACAAGGTCAAATGAGAATTGTGAGGAAACTAAAACTACCCCCCGCCCTTGTTTTTATAGTTTTTGGCTGTCTGATGTACTTGCTTTCCAAAGGGCTGCCGGTCGGACAGTTCGACTTTTTTGGGAGAAACGAGCTCAAATGGATATGCGCTGGCCTGGGCGGAGTGATTGGTATGTCAGCGGTTATTCAATTCCTCAGGGCCGGAACCACCCTCGATCCGCAGCATCCTGAAAAGAACACCCGTCTGGTTGTTAAAGGTGTTTATAATTTCAGTCGAAACCCCATGTACCTTGGATTGCTTTTGTTTTTACTATCCTGGGGTTTGCATTTGGGGAATGCCTTTAACACCATTCTTGCGGCTCTTTTTGTGGCGTATATGAACCGGTTTCAGATAACCACAGAGGAGGAAGTGCTCGAAAAAAAATACGGAAGCACCTACCGGAATTATTGCGCCCTGGTCCGGCGCTGGTTCTAGGAAGAACTATTTCACTGCTGAAATCTTCAAGCTTTACGGGCCCTTTGAGACTGTTCATTAGTTTTAAAAACTACACTTCACGGGGGTTGGTATTCTTTTTATCTTGGCCTTCTCAAAAGCCATTTAAAACATGGACCGAAAATATATTTTTGATTTCGACAGCACCTTGACGCGGGTAGAGGCTTTAGATGTACTGGCCGAAATCACTTTGAAAGACAGACCCGACCGCGAGGAGGTCATTCGCGAAATTCAGGAAATTACCAACTTGGGAATCGATGGGGATATATCCTTTACCGACTCCCTGGAGCGGCGCATTAAAATGCTCCGGGCGCATAAAGACCACCTTCCCGAACTCATCGCCCAATTGCGGGATAAGATTTCGAAATCCATCACGTCCAATAAAGAGTTCTTCGAAAAACATGCCGACCAGATTTATGTGATTTCAGCCGGCTTCAAAGAATTTATCAATCCCATTGTCGCGGAGTACAATATTCCTGAAGAACGTGTTTTTGCCAACACCTTTGAATTTGATGAAACGGGAAACATTGTGGGCTTCGACGCTTCCAATGTACTGGCACAGCACAATGGGAAAATTGAATGCCTGCGATCCCTGGATCTCGAAGGACAACTTCAGGTTATCGGAGACGGGTATAGTGATTATGTCATGCGGGAGGCGGGAATCGCCCATAAATTCTTTGCCTATACCGAGAATGTGCATCGGGAAAAAGCCGCCCGGAATGCGGATCATATCACCCCCAACCTGGATGAATTCCTATTTGTAAACGATTTACCCCGTAATCTGTCCTACCCGAAGAACCGCATAAAGATTCTTTTGCTTGAGAATGTCCATCCGGCGGCCTTTGAAAACCTCTCTGAAGATGGTTTTTCAGTAGAGTTGGTCTCCCATAGCCTTCCGGAGGCGGAATTGATCGAAAAAATCAAAGGGGTACACGTGCTCGGAATCCGTTCCAAAACACAAGTGACGCCCAGGGTGCTGGATGCGGCAAAAAAGCTCATGGTCATTGGTGCTTTTTGCATAGGGACAACGCAGATAGACCTGGAGTACGCCCGGAAAAAAGGAGTAGTGGTCTTTAATGCCCCTTATAGCAATACCCGTTCGGTGGTTGAGCTCGCCCTGGGGGAAATAATTATGCTCATGCGCTCTGTATTTCCCCGATCCTCGGAGATCCACCGGGGCACCTGGAATAAAACAGCTGCCAATTCGAGAGAAATCAGAGGTAAAAATCTGGGTATCGTGGGGTATGGGAATATTGGAAAGCAACTTTCAGTCCTGGCCGAGGCCATGGGGATGCGGGTCTATTACTACGACATTGACGACAAACTCGCTTTGGGTAATGCCGTACGGTGTGCCACCCTGGAAGACCTGCTTAACGTTTCTGATGTGGTATCTCTGCATGTGGATGATAACCCGCATAACCGGAATTTAATCGGGGAGCGGGAGCTGCACCAAATGCGAAGAGGCAGCTACCTGATCAATCTATCCCGGGGTTTTGTGGTGGACATCCCGGCGCTGAAGTCCGCCCTGGAGTCTGGTTGGTTGTCCGGGGCCGCAGTGGATGTTTATCCCGAGGAGCCGAGGTCAAACGGGCCTTTTGAAAACGGGTTACAGGGACTGGAAAACCTCATCCTAACCCCACACATAGGCGGCAGTACCGAGGAGGCCCAACGTGATATCGCTGATTTCGTGCCCAATAAAATCATGGATTACATCAATTCCGGCAGCACGGTAGACGCCGTTAATTTCCCAAATATCCGTTTGCCGAAACAGCAAAACGCCCACCGTTTTCTCCACATTCACCACAATACGCCCGGTATTATGGCACATATCAATGAGATCTTAGCCAAGTACGACATGAACATTACAGGCCAGTATTTGTCGACAGACAGCGACGTGGGCTACGTGATCACAGACCTGGACAAGGAGTATAACAAGGACGTGGTCAAAGCCTTAAAGGCGGTAAATCATACGGTTAAATTCCGGGTACTTTACTAGGAGGACAGAAACCGTTTAATCGTTGTGATAGGGATCCCCTTTTAAGATCGAGAAGGCCCGGTAGAGTTGCTCAAGGGCCAAAAGACGAACTACCTGGTGATTAAAGGTCATCCTGGACAGACTCACCATGGCATTGGCCCGGGCTCTCAACTCATCTCCGTGGCCGTAAGCGCCCCCAATGATGAGAACCAGGCGTTTGGGTCCTGCATTCATCGCCTTTTGAAGTTGCTCCGAGAATTGACGGGAAGAAAACTCACGCCCTTTTTCATCGAGGAGCCACACCGTGTCTGTGGGCTTAATTCTGTTTAATAGGGCAGCGGCTTCCTCTTGTTTTTGGCGTTGTGGACTTATTTTCCCTTTTATGCGAATCTCCGGTACGCTTTCCATCTCAAAGGGCAGGTAGCGCTTCAGGCGGCTGTCAAAATCTGCCATGAGGGAAGAAAGCGCGCCTGAATCTGTTTTTCCCATGGCCAGTAGCAGGAGTTTCACAAGTCAAAAATACACTTTGAAGTCCAAATTCTGAAACAGGGCGGAAGGTCTTATCCACAAACAATTTACTACTTTAGTAGTTCAAACACCTTTATGATATCAGCTGAGGAATTTCAGAGGGAAATAGACCTGATCATCGCCAATGCACTCCGAGAGGATATAGGCGACGGCGACCACAGTTCATTGGCCTGTATTCCCCGGTCGGCTACCGGGAAGGCTAAACTTCTGGTCAAGGATCAGGGGATATTGGCTGGTGTAGCGTTCGCGCGCCAGGTGTTCGCGGTTGTGGATCCGGATCTTGAAATCGATGTAAAGCTTCCGGACGGCAGTGCGGTGAGCTATGGGGATATCGCTTTTTACGTGAACGGCTCTGCCCAGAGTATTCTGAAGGCTGAGCGACTCGTCCTCAATGGAATGCAAAGAATGAGCGCTGTGGCCACAAAAACCAGTCGCTATGTACATTTGTTGGAGGGTACCAAAACTCAAATCCTGGATACCCGTAAAACCACGCCGGGCATTCGGGCGCTCGAGAAATGGGCCGTTCGGATCGGAGGAGGGGTAAATCACAGATTCGCCCTTTACGATATGGTTATGCTCAAGGATAATCATATTGATTTTGCCGGCGGCATTACTAAGGCCATCGAAATGACGAAAGCCTATCTGAAGCACCATCAAAAGGACTTAAAGATCATAGTCGAAGCCCGGGACCTGAAGGAAGTAGACGAAATTCTGAATGCAGGGGGTATACACAGAATACTATTGGATAATTTTAGTCTGGAACATACCCGGGAAGCCGTTCAGCGTATCGGGAATCAATGCCAGAGCGAGTCCTCAGGCGGAATTACCGAAAAAACGCTCAGGAGTTACGCGGAATGTGGAGTTACCTATGTGTCTTCCGGTGCGCTTACCCATTCGGTTTCTAATATGGATTTAAGTCTAAAGGCGGTCTAAATGAGCGATACGCTGGCAGAGAAACTCGATCGAATCCCCCTGGTCAAGTGGCTGGTCAGGCTTCTGAAAAGCATACGTTTAAAGGCCTTTGAAGGCATGTCTATGTTTGATCTTATCGTGCTCTACACGCGCGGGATCATTCGGGGCACCTTGTCTATTCGTGCCAGTGCGATTGCCTTCAGCCTGTTTATGGCGCTGTTTCCATTACTTATTTTTTTGATTACACTGCTGCCTTATCTCATTCCTTACGTGAATATTGGGGAAGGCAATTTGGAGGAGCAGTTCCTTCATTTTTTGGAAAACCTCTTACCCCGGGCTTCAGGCGATTATTTAAACGAGATTTTTGCCCAATTGAGTGAGCAGAAAACCGGGGGGTGGTTATCGTACTCCTTTTTAATCTCTATTTTTTTGATGACCAATGGGGTGAATGCTATTTTTGGGGGCTTTGAATCCAGCTATCACATAGAATTTACCCGTAACTTTTTTAAGCAGTACGCCTATGCCTTAATGGTGGGATTGATACTTTCTGTACTGTTGCTCCTCGGCGCCATAACAACCATTTATTTTGAGGTTTATATGGGTGCCAGTCTTTTGGAATTGGGCACCTCAGAAGAGCCGGAACTCTTCTGGATCCGAACAGGTCAGGCGGTCTCCTTTATCGTGCTTACCTACCTCACTACAGCCGTACTCTATTATTTCGGAACTCTGGAGGGTAAAAAGGCGCGTTTTTTTTCCTATGGCGCCCTGATGACCACCTTGCTCATACTCTTTAATTCCTATCTTTTTGGGGTGTATATCGAACGATTTTCCCGATACAATGAGCTGTATGGCGCCCTTGGAGGTTTACTGATTCTAATGGTTTACATCTGGTTGAATTCCAATATTTTACTTCTGGGTTTTGAGCTGAATGCCACCCTTGCCTATCTTCACAAAAACGTCGAGCGGAATGAGGAGTCCGAGAATTTGGAAGGTTCTGTTACGGGGTCGAAGGAGGCTTCGGGGAATTGAGACACAGGACTGAAAAATAAACTTAAGCCAGCTGTCGAGAAGACGATTGCAAAATACGGCATTGAAGATTATATTTTACCCACATGGACCACTATATCGAGGTACTTCTCCCACTTCCTCTCGAACGCAACTTCACCTACGCGATAAGCCCGGCTGAGGTTTCCCGATTGCGCATTGGCATGCGGGTGGCGGTGCCCTTTGGTAAATCGAAACTATATACGGCCCTGGTGGTGGCTTTGAATACGGATCCACCGACAGCTTATGAGGCTAAAAGAGTCTATGAGATCCTGGACGAGAAGCCCCTGGTTTCAGAGCTTCAATTGAAGTTTTGGAAATGGATGGCATCTTATTATATGTGTACTCCCGGGGAGGTTTTTCGTACTGCAGTTCCGGGTATTTTACTTTTGGAGAGTGAAACCCGGGTATCCGGCGAGCCTCAGTGGGAGCGTGGATCTGCCGATTTGGATCCTTCGGAGTCTCTCGTGCTCCAGGCCTTACAACATCAGTCCACGCTTCGGGTTTCTGAAATCAGTTCCCTGGTAGAGCGCAAGAACGCGTTACCCCTGGTCAGCCGGATGCTGAAAAGGGGTATGATCCGGGTGGAGGAAACCTTGAGCGGGGGTTACCGACCCAAAGAGGTGCGGTTCCTTCGTTTGCATCCTGCGTATCGGGGGGAAGAAGCACTTGAGGAATTGCTGAAATCCCTGTCCAGAGCGCCTAAACAAACCGAAGTGCTGCTGCATCTGTTCCAGATGCAGCAAGGCGTAAACAAACCGATTAAAAGTACCGACCTCGAAAAACAAACCGGTACGTCAAGATCCGTAATCAAGACCCTTATCGATAAGGAGGTCCTGGAGCAGTATACCTTAATCCAGGACCGGATTGGGAATCAGGAGGGCCGACCGGATCAGGCGCTGGCCGTCCTTAACCCGGAACAAAACAAGGCCCTGACGGAAATACAAGCCTTTTTCAAGACCCCAAAACCTGTCTTGCTCTACGGTGTGACCGCTTCAGGAAAAACAGAGATTTACAGTCATTTGATCGCTGAGACCCTCCGGGCAGGTAAACAAGTCCTGTACCTGGTTCCTGAAATTGCACTCACTACCCAGCTCACCCATAGAATGGAGCAACTGTTTGGCTCCCGGGTTGCGGCTTTTCACTCGCGTCAGAGCCAGCCGGAGCGGGCAGAAATCTGGTATCATTTACAGGAGGGGGGTGAAAAGGCTTCCGTGGTTCTCGGGGCACGATCCGCCCTTTTCCTGCCTTTTAAGCATCTGGGACTAATCCTCATCGATGAGGAACACGAGAATTCGTACAAACAGTTTGATCCCGCCCCGCGATATCACGCCAGGGACGCGGCCATACTTTTAGCTTCCTATTGGGATGCCCGGGTTTTGCTCGGTTCTGCCACACCCAGTGTGGAGAGTTATCACAACGCAAAAACCGGGAAGTACGGTTTGGTGGAGATACGCGGTCGGTATGGAGGGGTGCTTCTGCCGGAAATGGAACTGATAAACCTCGCGGATGCGTATCGGAAAAAACAAATGGCCGGACATTTTTCCCATCGTTTGAGGGAGGCAATCACAGAAACCCTGGAGCAAAAAAGGCAGGTGATTTTATTTCAGAATCGAAGGGGTTTTTCACCGATTGTAGAATGTTTGAGTTGTGGGCATGTCCCCGGATGTCCCAATTGCGATGTCAGCCTGACCTATCACCAACAGCGCGGACAACTCCGGTGTCATTATTGTGGTTTTCACAGGCATTTAGAATCGGAATGTCAGGCCTGTGGTATGGCTACGCTCGATACTAAGGGATTGGGAACGGAGCAGGTAACCACCGAGTTGGCTGAAATGTTCCCAGAGACCAAAACTTCCCGTATGGATCTGGATACTACCCGCGGGAAACACGCCTTTAGCCGGATTATTGAAGCCTTTGAGGCCCGGGAAGTTCAGATGCTTGTGGGAACCCAGATGGTTACGAAAGGTCTTGATTTTGGAAATGTAGGGCTAGTGGGGATTATGAATGCCGATACCCTATTGAATTACCCCCATTTTCGGGCACATGAACGCTGTTTTCAACTCCTTACCCAGGTGGCGGGCCGGGCGGGTCGAAAAGACTTTCGCGGTCTGGTATTGATTCAGACATATAATCCCTACCACCAGATTTTAAAACAGGTGACCACAGGGGATTACCAGGGGATGTTCCGGGAACAATTGTACGAAAGAGAACAATTTAAATATCCGCCTGAAGTACGGCTGATTAAAATTACTTTGCGCCACAGGGAATGGAATCGGGTAGAGGAGGGGGCCGCCTGGTTTGCGCGTTCCCTCAGGACCGTATTTGGCACTGGAGTATTGGGCCCTGAATACCCACCTGTAAGCCGGATTCGTAATCAGTATCACAAGCAAATCCTGCTAAAAATACCAAAAGGGCAACCGCTGGCACCTACAAAAAATAGCATCAAAAGAATTCAAAGATCTTTTGATGCTATTTCGTACTATAGAAGTATTCGTCTGGTCTACAATGTAGACTATATCTGATAGGATCAGACGTTGCTCAGCGCTTCGGCCAGTTCGGCCTTCTTATTCCTACTGAGCGGAATAGAGCGTCCGGCAACTTCTACATTTTTACTGTTGTATTTCTCAATGCGCTCCAGATTCACAATATAGGACTTGTGTATTCTGAGGAATTTATCTGCAGGCAATTGCTTTTCAAAAGCTTTCATTGTGGAGAGAATGACAACATTGGCTTCATCGGTAACTAACTTGATGTAGTCGCCAAGGGCTTCCACCCACTTAATGTCATTGAGAACCACTTTTCGCTTCTTGAGGTTACTCTTCACGAATATATGTTCCTCATCCTCATGTACTTTATGAAGTTGCTCAAACTTTTGCACAGCTCTTTTCACAGAGGCGTCAAAACGAGCCATAGTTATGGGCTTATGCAAATAGTCCGTCACGTCGTAATCGAACGCTTTCAGCGCATAATCCGGTTTTCCGGTGATCAGAATGACCTGAGGGGGGTTTTCAAGAGATTCAAGAAGGTCGAAACCGTTAATAATAGGCATTTCGACATCGAGAAAAATAAGGTCGATCTCATTGTTTTTAATCCCATTCTTCGCTTCTATAGCGTTGCTGTATTCTGCAACAAGAGCGAGATTCGGATGATTATTCACCAGTTTTGCAACCGCCATTCGCTGCATGGATGAATCATCAACGACAATACTCCTTAGTTTCATAAATGGTTGATTTGTGGGGTTAAATCATCGACAAAGTACCTAAAAAACACGGTGAACGACAACTAAAGTTGTGAACATGGTGTGGAAAAGTGTGTTTTTGGCGATGACCATAGTTAATTTAATTACAGGTATTTAGTACGTAGGTTAAGCTTTGATTTTATTCACATGTAGCTATAACGATCTTTTTTCGGTTTTCTTGTAAATGCATGGAAGAATTGTTACTTTTGCGCTCCTTTTTAAACTATAATATATGAACAATTACGAAACTGTTTTCATTCTTAATCCCGTTCTATCTGAAACTCAGATAGAGGAAACAGTTAAGAAATTTGAAGATTTCTTAAAGAAAAATGGCGCCAAAATGGTCGCCAAGGAGGATTGGGGCCTGAAAAAACTGGCCTATCCCATTCAGAACAAAAAAAGTGGTTTCTATCACCTTTTTGAATTCACTGGGCCCGGGGAGGTCATTACCCCTTATGAGCAGGAATTCAAAAGAGATGAGCGCATTATGCGGTTTCTCACTGTGAAACTCGACAAGCACGCCGTTGAATGGGCGGAGAAAAGAAGAACCAAACTAAAAGCTAAAGCGTAAGACATGGCCACTTTACAACAACAGGCAAAAGGAAAGAAAGACGGGGAGATCCGGTATCTTACTCCGTTGAATATCGAAACGTCCAAGCAGAAGAAATACTGCCGCTTCAAGAAATCAGGTATCAAGTATATCGATTACAAGGATCCCGATTTCTTAATGAAACTGGTCAACGAACAGGGAAAGATTCTTCCGCGAAGGTTGACGGGAACATCCCTGAAGTACCAGCGGAAAGTAGCACAGGCCATTAAAAGATCCAGGCACCTGGCTCTGATGCCTTATGTAGGAGATCTATTAAAATAAACGGAGGAAACATGGAATTGATATTAAAACAAGACGTTGAAAACCTCGGGTTTAAAGACGATCTGGTAACCGTTAAGAACGGCTACGGACGCAATTTTCTGATCCCTCAGGGGAAAGCGATGCTGGCAACCCCTTCTGCGAAAAAGGTTTTGGCTGAGAATTTACGCCAGAAGGCACACAAGGAAAAAGAGGCGATTCAGGAAGCTGAAAAAATTGCAGAGGCCTTTAAGAATTTGGAAATCAAAATCCCTGCAAAAGTTGGGGAGGCCGATAAACTCTTCGGATCTGTTACGAATGCTGATCTTTCAGCGGCCTTGGAGAAAGAAGGTCACGGCATAGAGAAGAAGTTTATATCGATTAAGGGAGGTTCTATTAAGCGAACCGGACCTTACGAGGCAGAAATTCGGTTGCACCGGGAAGTGCAGGTGGATTTTGGGTTTGAGGTTGTTGCTGAAAAGAAATAATCTTTCGCCTTTACGTATTTAGAATCCACCCTGTTTTCGGGGTGGATTTTTTTATTTATACAGACTCCTGAAATGAAATACAGAAGATTGACGCGCGAGCAGTTGGAAGAGCTGCATCCGGAATTCATTAATTTTTTGGCGACACAGTCTATTACCGCAGAGGAATGGGCTACCCTAAAAAACGATAAACCCGAAATCGCGGAGCAGGAACTGGATGTGTTCAGCGACCTGATCTGGGAAGGGGTGCTCTCAAGGGTCACCTTTCTCGAAAACATCAGCGCATTGCAGATGCACCTCTTTCACTGCGGAGCCAAAGAGATGAAACTCATCTCCGTTAGGGTACACAATCCGGATATTGATTTGCGGACCGAGGTGGGCTTCGGATGGTTTAAGAAAAACTGGCAATCCGATTTTGTGGAATACCTGACCGCGTCAAAAGCCTATACTGAAGATCCTAATAAGGACAAGTTTCAACTGATCGAACAGGGCGCACAGATCACCAAAGGAGCCCTTTTTGAATGGTTTGAGAAAATCATCGAAATATAATCTATGGCCGATCACATGATGGATCGTCTATATTTGTAATGTTTAAGAATACCTATGGCTCAAAAACCATCCATTCCCAAGGGGACCCGCGATTTTAACCCCGGTGAAGTTTTAAAAAGAAACTTTATCATCCAGACGATCAGCCGGCAATTTGAACGCTTTGGATTTCAGCCTATTGAAACTCCGGCCATGGAGAACATGGAGACCCTGATGGGGAAATACGGAGCGGAAGGGGATCGGTTGATTTTTAAAATTCTGAATTCGGGGGACTTTCTCAAGAAGATTGACCGGGAGTCATTGGAGCAAAAAGACATCGTTCAAATCACACCACTTCTGAGTGAAAAGGCGCTCAGATACGACCTTACAGTTCCCTTTGCCCGGTATGTGGTCATGCACCAGAACGAAATTGATTTCCCATTTAAGCGTTATCAGATTCAACCCGTTTGGCGGGCCGACCGGCCACAAAGGGGAAGATTCCGGGAATTTTATCAGTGCGATGCAGATGTAGTTGGGGCGAAAGGCCTGGTTCAGGAACTGGAATTTATTCAGCTATACGATCGGGTGTTCACGGACCTGGGATTACCCGGAGTGGTCATTAAGGTGAACCACCGAAAAATCCTTTCGGGAATTGCAGAGGTCATCGGGGCCGCGCAGCGCCTTACCGATTTTACGGTTGCCCTCGATAAGCTCGATAAAATAGGCCCGGAGAAGGTTCGGCAGGAAATGATAGAAAAGGGAATCTCAGAGGGCGCAGTGCAGCGGGCATCAGCCTTATTCGAACTCAGTGGAAGTACTGAGGCGCAGCTTAACATCCTCCGGGAGTTTCTTTCGGAATCGCCTGTGGGAATGCAGGGGATTTCGGAATTGGAATTACTGATTTCTCAAACGGAAGCACTTGGGATGACAGGGGCAACCTGTCAGATAGATATTACCCTCGCCCGGGGTCTTAATTATTACACCGGGGCTATTTTTGAAGTGAGTGCTCCACCCGAAGTCCCTATGGGATCCATAGGTGGGGGGGGTCGATACGACGACCTTACCGGTATTTTTGGGCTTAGGGATGTCAGTGGGGTAGGAATATCTTTCGGTTTAGACCGAATTTATCTGGTGATGGAAGAACTCGGACTTTTTCCTGTCGCCCTGAATCAGACGGTAGAAGTATTCTGTCTGAATTTCGGAGAGCAGGAGAGCCGGGCAGCTCTGAAACTGGTTATGCATCTTCGCGATACAGGGATTCCGGCGGACCTGTATCCGGATCCGGTTAAAGTAGCCAAGCAATTTAAGTACGCGGATAAACGGGGGTTCCCTTATGTGATTCTCATTGGAGCGGATGAGCTGCGCGAGGATCAATTCACCGTTAAGGATATGAAAACGGGGCAGCAGCAAACCTATGCCATGGAGGATTGGCAAACCTTTGCCGCCCAGTTAAACGCGTGATTTCAGGGATGTAAACACAGACTTGTAATACGCCCCGGAATGGGGTACATAGTCCGCCGGGGCTGCCAATCCCCATAATTCTTCTGCCAGGCGAAGTAAGGATCGCAATTCAAGAGCGGCTACTTCCTCAGGGTTTACGGTCAATTCCTTAAGCGGTACGGGGAGTTCAGCGAGATACACATATTGATATTCACGATCGATTATCCCACCCGGGTGATGGTGCTCAGAGGTGAATCTTCCTAAAAATTCGAGCTGTTTCCTTTCAAGCCGCAGTCCGATCTCTTCATAGGTCTCCCGAAGGACTCCTTCCATTGGGGTCTCCCCATCCAGAATATGTCCGGCGACAGAGACATCCCAAAGGCCGGGAAAGGTGTCTTTACCCGCTGCCCTTTTTTGGAGCAATACCTGCCCTGTAGGTGTATACAACCAAAGGTGAATTGTTGGGTGAAACCACCCGTGTTTATGGGCTTCGGATTTTAAAGCCGTCGTCCCTGTGGGTTTTCCGGATTCATCCCAAATCTCAATAATCTCATCCATACCTGAAAAATCACCAGACTATTCTAGTCAAAATAGCTGAATGTCTCTCCATCCTTGAGGTTTAATAGTGTTTCGTAAATCAAACGAATGACGTTGGCGACATCTTCCTTATGTACCATTTCTACTGTGGTGTGCATATATCGCAGTGGCAGGGAGATCAGAGCCGAAGCCACCCCGCCATTGCTATATGCGAAAGCATCGGTATCCGTTCCGGTGGCCCTGGAGGCGGCCAAACGCTGGAAAGGAATTTTATTTTTAGTGGCTGTCTCGATGATGCGATCTCTGAGTTTGTGCTGAATGGCAGGAGCATAGGAGACTACCGGACCCGCTCCGATTTCAATATGTCCCTCTTTTTTCTTCTCGATCATCGGAGTGGTGGTGTCGTGACATACATCGGTAATGATGGCGGCATTCGGACGAATTCTCGCCGTAATCATCTCAGCTCCGCGAAGGCCGATTTCCTCCTGTACAGAGTTCGTAATATACAGTCCGAAAGGAAGGGTGATCTTGTTTTCCCTGAGTAAGCGTGCCACTTGGGCAATCATAAAACCACCGGCTCTGTTGTCGATGGCACGGCACACAAATTTGTCTTTATTGAGGACCTTAAAAGTATCCGGATAGGTGATTACGCACCCGACATGCACGCCCATTTTTTCAACTTCCTGCTTGTCCTTTGCACCAATATCGATGAAAATATTATCCAATTTGGGGGGTTCTTCTTTAGCCCGGTCACGGGTATGGATGGCCGGCCATCCAAAAACACCCTCGACAATGCCTTTATCCGTATGGATTTGCACCCATTTGGAAGGGGCGATCTGGTGGTCGCTCCCGCCGTTTCGGATGACATAGATCAGCCCGTTATCTGTGATGTAATTCACATACCACGAGATCTCATCGGAGTGTCCTTCAATAACAACTTTATACGGAGCGTCCGGGTTGATAACTCCCACTGCAGTACCATAGGTATCAGTAAGAAAGGTATCTACGTAGGGTTTGAGATAGGACATCCAAATTTTCTGTCCTTCCCATTCATGACCGGTAGGCGATGGGTTGTTCAGGTATTTTTCAAAAAAATCAAGCGCATCTTTAGTCAGAATGGCATTCGTTTTCATAAGTATGTGTTTCCTGCAAACTTAGTAATATTCACTTTTATTTAGCACCCATTCCATGCGGTATTATGTACTTTTGATTTGGGTTATGAGTTATATGAATATGCGGGTCCTGCTTCGATTTATTTTTATCCTGTTACTTCCTCCTGGGCTTTGGGCCCAGCTTCCCGACCATCCCCTGGATTCGCTTCAGGAAAAAATGATCATTGTAGAGGGAGATTCGATTGCACGCAGCTCTATTGAACTCGAAGAAGTCTTCCTTTTTGGCCGGCTGAAGTTTGATTCCTATGATGATAAACTCCGCTATTACATCCTTCGCAGAAAAACGCTCAAGGTGTATCCTTATGCTAAAATGGCCTCGGACCGCCTGATGACTTTGAATGAGCGCCTGGGCAGTATCAAATCTAAAGGAAAGCGTAAGAAGTATACCAAAACCGTTCAGCGGTTTATCGAGGAAGAATTTTCTGCAGAACTGAAGAAGCTTACGCGTACCGAGGGGCAGATTCTTGTAAAACTGATCTACAGGCAGACTGGAGAAACGGCCTTTGACCTGGTTAAGGAATTGCGCAGTGGCTGGCGGGCTTTCTGGTATCAGAATACGGCCCGGATGTTCAAGATAAGTATTAAGGAAGAGTACCACCCTGAAACGATTCACGAGGACTACCTGATTGAAGATATTCTGCAGCGGGCTTTTGCCTCCGGGAAACTCGAGCGGCAGGAATCGGTACTCGACTATGACTACGCTGCACTTTCCAACAAATGGAGTGCCTCAAAAAAGAAAAATAATTAGTTGGAAGCTACAGGAATTTTTCGCTATATTTAAAACCCTTTTCCCGAATAGCTTTTCACCAAAATGTTAAGGCTAAGCCCCTTAGCTGCAGGCTCGGAAAAAAAGAAAAAAATAAGGGTGATTTTTAATTGTTTTATTAAAAAACCCCATTATATTTGCACCCGCTTTTCGAGGGAACTGAGAGGTTTTTTTGAGGGTTAAGAATGAGATAAGTT
>CAKZOC010000279.1 GCA_937136025.1 uncultured Bacteroidota bacterium | reverse complement strand
CTAGGCATGAATTTAAATGAAATTTTAAATATAAATTTAATTTGCCAAGACTCCTCTCGGAAAATACAACAATAGAAATTGATGAATTTATTTTGAACTAATTCATGCAAATACTATCAATTATAATTTATTAGATTTAAGTTGTTGAAGGTACAGTACTTCAAGACCCTATTTAAAATTTTTAAATGCAATAATTTTCAGGTTGCTAATTCAAAAATTAGCATATTATTTCAAAATGCACAGAGCCATTTGAGCAAAATATAATTCACAAATTTAACTAATAATTTTTTTCTGAAAATTGTAAAGGGAGAATTATACTTTTAGAAGTGAGCAATTATATGAAAACAACATCAAAGGAAAGCCTGCGGTTATAACTATTTATGGGGATGCTTCTCAATTCGATGTTAACCAGCTCAAGGCATTGGGGAAGGTTGTGGAACTGAAAATGGAAGATATTTTAGTGGAGTAGGCAGTTCGAGTGGGCACTCTTGAAAGTTCAAGGTTATAAGGTTCAAGGTTCAAGGTTCAAGGTTCAAGTGGGCAGTGGCAGTTCAAGGTTATAAGGTTCAATGCGAGTTCGCAGTGGGCAGCGGCAGTGGGCAGGGGTAGGACAACCTGTTCTCCCGCAATGAGATACTGCATACTGGTACTGCAATCTGAAGACTCGTTTTAGGTTCAAGGTTATAAGGTTCAAGGTTCAATGCGAGTTCGCAGTGGGCAGCGGCAGTGGGCAGGGGTAGGTCAATCTGTTCTCCCGCAATGAGATACTGCATACTGCTACTGCGACCTGCAGACTTCGGAAAGGGTTCAAGGTTCAAGGTTCAAGGTTAAAAGGTTCAAGCTTCAAAGTAATTGCTCCGTAGAAAATATCCCTGTTTCATGACTTTAAACCTTATAACCTTGAACTTTGAACATGAAGGGAAAATCCAGCTGCGTACTGCAACTGCATACTGGAGACTATGATAAGACCTTACTCCAGGACTTCGTAGATCGTGAGAGGTTCCGATTTGTTCTTCAGGGATACTTCCCCGAGTTTGTTGCATTTAAAGGATTCCTTCACATGCTCATAGCAGTCCTGGGAGATGACGATCTGGTTTTCACCGGCTGCGCCCTGAAGGCGTGCCGCTACATTTACCGAATCGCCGATGACTGTATAATCCAGACGTTTCAGACTGGATGAACCGATATTGCCCGACACCATTTCTCCACTTTTAATCCCGATAGATACCATGGGCGTGTATTCAGCAATTCCTTGTATTTCGGGGAGTTCCCCGATTTTATTGCGGATGGCGAGGGCCGAATCGATAGCGCGGTCCAGGTGGTATTCCCCGCGGAATACCGCCATTACGGCATCGCCCATAAATTTATCCACATATCCTTCGTGCGAGATGATTTCCTTTACTATGGCATCGAAATACGTATTGAGCAACTTTACGACCACATCTGCAGGTGTGCGCTCGGTTATCGCAGTAAATCCACAGACATCGATAAACATCACTGTGGCTTCGATATTCTCATTTGCCGAAATTTGAGATTCGTATTCCTGACTCCCCATAAAATTCAGGACATTTTCATCCACGTACATTTTTAAGATGTTATTCTCCTGAATCGCCTTGAGGGTTTCCTGCAATTGCCGCACGTGTTTGAGGGTTTTTTCCACAGTGATAGTGAGGTCCTCAAAATTGATGGGTTTCGTGATAAAATCGAAGGCCCCCCGGTTCATGGCAGTGCGGATATTGTCCATGTCGCCATAGGCGGAAACAATGACCGATTTGAGCAACGGATTGAGTTCATGGAGTTTGCTAAGCAGGGTGAGCCCATCCATTTCCGGCATATTGATATCGCTGAGGACCAGGTCGATATCGGGGTTTACCCGAAGTTTCTCCAGGGCGTCCTTGCCATTTATGGCAAAGCTGAATTCGTATTCGTTATTACGAATCTGTTTTCGGAACTTCTGTTTGATCAGTATCTCGAGGTCTGTCTCGTCATCCACGACCAGTATTTTCGCCATCATGATATTGATATTAATTTGTCCTTTAAGAGCTTAAAATCCAGTGGTTTTGTCAAAAAGTCATTGGCGCCCAGTCTTTTCGCCGTATTTCGGTTTTCCTCATCCCCGTATGCCGAGATCATCATAACCACGGGTGGGGGTTGGTCGTATTCCTTCCGGATTTCATCCAGGAGTTCCAGTCCACTCATCCCTGGCATGTTGATATCCGAGAGAATCAGGACGGCCTTCTGTTCCATTTGCTCCATGACCGAGAGGGCTTCTTCCCCTGAGAACGCGAATTGGAAGTCGAGTTCGCCTTTACGAATTTCCTTGCGGAAACGCTGACGAAACAGGATTTCCACATCTTTTTCGTCGTCTACTACGAGTATTTTCATCGGTCATTAAATTTTATGGGCCTTACGGCTGTTGTTCACTTTACAGGAAGGAAAATACGAAATGTAGTTCCCTGCCCTTCTTTGGATGTTACTTTAATTTCACCCCCGTGGCCTTTGGTTATGATATCGTAGCTCATAGAGAGCCCGAGTCCGGTACCCTGCCCCGTTGGCTTTGTAGTGTAAAAGGGTTGAAAAATCTTTTCCTGTGCCTCCCCTGGGATGCCGTTTCCATTATCGCTAACCTCAATTTCAACTCCTTTTTCCTTCTTTGAGGTCCGGATAAATACTTCGGGGGAATAGCTGTCCGGGGTTTCCTTCTTCTTCTGATCTACAGCATAGAATGCATTGGTCAGTAAGTTAAGAATTACCCTGCCGATATCCTGAGGTACGACGCTTATTTTACCAACATTTGCGTCCAGTTCTGATTTTAGCTGAGCATTAAAGGATTTGTCCTTGGCACGCAGCCCGTGGTAGGCCAGGCGGAGGTACTCATCAGCCAGTGCGTTAAGGTCCGTGGGTTCCTTTTTTCCATCGCTGCTGCGGCTGTGTTGCAGCATTCCTTTCACAATAGCATCAGCGCGTTTGCCGTGGTGGTTTATTTTCTCGAGATTTTGTTTCAGGTCCCTGGAAATTGCACGAGCATCCTCCAAATCTCCTTTATCCAAATCCTCGTTCATTTCTTCCAGAAGTTCTGCGCTCACCTCGGAGAAGTTATTGACGAAGTTGAGCGGGTTCTGGATCTCGTGGGCAATGCCTGCGGTGAGTTCCCCGAGACTGGCCATTTTTTCAGATTGGATGAGTTGGGTCTGGGTTTGTTTTAGATCTTTATAGGCTTTTTCAATCTCCCGTGCATGGGCCAGTTCCCTGTCTTTGATCCGCTCCCGTTCCTTTTTGATGGTTCGGTTTTTCTGGATTCGGTACGCCATCAGCAAACTAAGGACAAGAAGCAGCCCATAGCCGGAGTAGGCCCACCAGGTGCGCCACCAGGGAGGAGCAATGGAAAATGAGATGGTTTTAGGATCACTCCAGACCGCATTAGGGTTGGCCGCACGAACTGCAAAAGTATAATCCCCCGGCTTCAGATCATAAAAATAAGCGGTACGGGAACTACCCACATGACGCCAGTCCTCATCCACCGGCGAAAGTTTATAAGAATACTGGTTCTTCGAAGGATTGTCATAATGGATCCCTGTATAATCAATCGAAAGGTTGTTTTGCGCATGTTGCAGGGAAGTGGCTTTTCCCTCCGCAATGGAAACAGTTTCCTCCCCGGCGCTCATTCTGTTGATCTGTAAAAGCGGTGGCCTGGAATCTTTGGTAAAATCAGCCGGATCAAAAACCGTCACCCCGTTACTGCCCCCGAAAACGAACAGACCATTAGTCAATTCCAATGAGGACCTGTCGGCATAAAGACTTTGGGCACCTGCCTCATTCCCATAGCTGGTAAACGTTTCGGTATCCTTGTCGAAACGGGCAATTCCTCTAAAGGTACTCAGCCATAGTACATTGTTGTCTTCATCTTCCAGAATGCCCTGGATGCTCGGGCTGGGGAGGCCATCCTCTATGCCGTAGTATTTGATCTCCTTTTTTTCGGGGTGGTACCTGTTCAGCCCCCCTTGCCAGGTGCCCACCCAGAGGTAGCCGTCCTCATCTTCCAGCAAAGAATTGATATCCTGGGAGGAAAAGACAGGGCCTTTACTGGGATCATACCCATGCCGGGTCAGCTGATCTGACTTTTTGTCCAGGAAAAACAGTCCCTCGTTCGTCTGTACCCAGAGCCCGCCACGCTCACTCTCCATTACCTGAAGCACCTCATTGCTGACTACCTGGTCCATTTCTCCCTGGCTAAAATCATAAAGGCTGTATTTCTCCCCGGACTGCCTGTATAATCCGGACATTGTGCAAATCCAAAGGTCTCCTTCAGAATCCCGGTATACGTAGTTTAAAAACTGGATGTTTTCCGAATCACTCAAAATGCCGGGATACAGGACCTGACCGGAATTCACATCATAACCGTATAATTTGCTGCCAGATCTGAAGAGCAATTGCCCCTTGTCATACGCATTGATCATCTGCAACCGGTCAAACTGCGGTAATATATCCCTGAAAAGGAACTTTTCAATTTTCCCGGTAATGGGATCGATCTTGTTGAGTCCTTCAGCACCGGCCCAATTGAAGGTGGCAAACCAGATGTTGCCTTCCTCGTCTTCAAACGGATTACTGACCCACCCCTCTGTGACAGAATTTGGATCATCCGGATTGTGCAGGTAGGAAGTAAGCGATTGTTTTGGCGGAATGGAATAGAGGCCATAGGCCCCTGTCCCCAGCCATATATTGTCCATGTTATCTTTCAGGAACGCCGTGAAGGGCCTCATGGTCAGGTTATTTGGAGTGCTGAACTGCTCCTGATCGAGATCGAACAATTCCAGCCCATCCCGGTGACTGATCCAAATCCCTGTATCGTCTATGCCTATCCCGACCGTCCAATCCACTATTCCATTAAAGGGAGATTGAAAAGCTCTGAAGTTTATGGATTGATCTGCCAGGTCCATCCTGCCCAGTCTCCAATGGGTGGTAACAAACCAAAGGGTGCCCGCTCCATCCCATGCCATGTTACGGACCAATTCTCCTTCCAGCCATGGGAATTGACTTATTTTGTCCCAGTCAAAAAACTGCATTTCATCAGGCCTGATGATCAATAATCCCTGATTGCAGAGTAGGGCAATGTCACCCTGATCATTACCTGTCATATTGTATACATTTTGAACAGGTTCGCCATTCGGGAGGTTGATGAGTTCAAATTCCTGTTGGGATTCCGAATACTTTAAGAGTCCGGGGTACTGGGTATATCCCGTCCCGGAGTTGACACCAAAATAGAGGTCCCCCTGGCCATCGGACTCGATCTGTGTAACCATGGGTTGGGCATCTGCCGGATACCCGATGTATTCCTGAAGCGGGTAGTTTTGAAACAACTCCGTTTGTACATTGTGCCGGTAAATCTTATTCATGCTGCCAATCCAGATGTCCCCGTTGCTGCCTTCCTTAAGTTTGTAGAGCAGCAGGTCGTCGATGGTCGTGGAATCCTGTGCGTCCGGATAGAAGTTCCTGAAATCGTATCCATCAAAAGTGAGCAGCCCACTGAAAGTCGTTATCCAGAGCTCCCCATTCCGGTCGGAAAGGAGGTCCGTGATAATCATCCCGTTCAGTTCATCGTAGTGGTTGACCCTGCCGAATTGGTTTTGGCCAAATCCACTCAAAGAGATCAGTAAAAACAGCAATAAACCAGGAAAGCGCCTCTTCATACAGGTAAAATTATCAAAAATTCAGTGCCTTCTCCCTCTTTCGATTTCACTTTCAACTCCCCCCCATGCCCCTTGGTCACGATGTCGTAACTCATGGAGAGCCCGAGCCCGGTTCCTTCTCCCGTGGGCTTGGTGGTAAAGAAGGGCTGGAAGATTTTATCGCGTATGGCCG
>CAKZOC010000278.1 GCA_937136025.1 uncultured Bacteroidota bacterium | reverse complement strand
TCCCTTCATGTTCAAAGTTCAAGGTTATAAGGTTTAAAGTCATGAAACAGGGATATTTTCTACGGAGCAATTACTTTAAAGCTTGAACCCGTTTCGAAGTCTGCAGGTCGCAGTAGCAGTATGCAGTATCTCATTGCGGGAGAACGGGTTGTCCTACCCCTGCCCACTGCCACTGCCCACTGCGAACTCGCATTGAACCTTGAACCTTGAACCTTTTAACCTTGAACCTTTTAACCTTGAACTTTGAACCTTGAACTTTGAACCTTGAACCTTATAACCTTGAACCTTTTTACCTTGAACCTTGAACCTTGAACCTTATAACCTTGAACCTTTTAACCTTGAACCTTGAACCTTTTAACCTTGAACTTTGAACCTTATAACCTTGAACCTTGAACCTTCAACTTTCAACCTTGCCCCCAATGCAAAACCCCCACCAAACGGCAGGGGTTTCTTCGCACTAATACTACTAAGATAAGAGGCTTATCGCAAGCGGTCCACAGATTTCACGAGATCTTCATCCTTCTTGATAGCCTTATTGGCCATCACTAAAAAAACGATAGAAAACACAGGAATCAACATCCCAATACCCTTCTCAGAGACCGAAGTCTCTCCGGATAGATTTAGGGCCCGATACACGAAAAATCCTAGTAAAAAAAGGTTCAATAACATGTTGACGCGATTCAACACGAATTGGTTTTTTCGATTTTTAAATCCAAGGAGGGCAAACAGCGCCAGGGCTGCGGAAGTGTAAAAGGCGATGGAGATCAAAAGCTCCTGTTTCGCATACACCGCTTCCCCGCCGGCATCTGTCCATAGATTCAGCCAGAACGGAAGGGCTCCCGCGAGCAGGACAACCACTGCTAAGTAAACCGTTTGAATGCGCTGAATCATATGCTGCTTGAATTGCAAAACAAAAATAGGTGAATTTGATATTTTATGCACATGATTCATACAGGAATCGTCAGGGTATTCTTCGGGCAGACATCCAGGATTTTGAAAAAGAGGGCCTTAGAGCTACATTTCCAATGAATAAAAATAGAAATAGAAAAATATTCGTATATTCGCTGCGTTATTAGTTATAGCACTTCCCTGCTCAGGGAAGTCATTCCCAAGCCATATTCATATAACATTTCTTCCAGATTATTGATCAAAGGATTCTATCCATAACCACATATTTTTTCTAGTATACATGTTTGAGATTTCCGAATTAAAGGCCAAGAAGCTCCCTGAGCTTCAGGACATTGCAAAAAATTTAAATGTCCCAAAATACCGGAGCCTTAAAAAACTTGACCTCGTTTATCAAATCCTCGATTTACAGGCAGCTAATCCCGGCGTTTTAAAAGATCCAAAGGTTGCGAGCGAAGTAACCGAAAAGAAAGAATCTGCCCGAGCACCACGTGCTCCCAGGTCTTCTGACGACAATTCTAAGCCCTCCGAAAAGACTGAGGCCTCGAGAAAACCAGAGACTCCGAGAAAATCTTCAGGACCCAGAAGCTCTGAGAGTCCCAGAAAATCAGATACACCCAGAAAACCAAATCCACGGAATCAGAATTCCAACGGACAGGAAAAATCGGATGACAGCGGACCAAGAGGGCCTCGTAAAGAGTCTGCTCAGGGCCGGCAGGACAAAAATGCCGATTCCCAGCCCCAAAAGGGTAATGTGCGTAAAAAAGAGTTCGCCAATAAGGGGAATGGGCACGAGAAGAAAAGCAGTAATTACGACAAGGAGCTGAAAAATAAATACAAACAACCCGAATACGAATTCGATAGCATCATCGCCAGTGAAGGCGTGCTGGACATCATGTCTGATGGGTATGGATTTTTGCGTTCTTCGGACTACAATTACCTCTCGTCTCCGGATGACATTTATGTATCCCAGTCTCAGATCAGGCTTTTTGGACTGAAAACCGGAGATACCGTATTGGGCAATGTACGCCCACCTAAGGAAGGTGAAAAATATTTTCCGCTCATCAAGGTCAATAAAATCAACGGTCTCGATCCCCAGGTGGTGCGGGACAGAGTAGCTTTTGAACACCTCACTCCTCTGTTTCCAAAGGAAAAATTTGATCTGGCCGAACGCCAAAGCAATATTTCTACCCGGATCATAGACATGTTCTGCCCCATCGGGAAAGGACAACGTGGTATGATTGTCGCACAGCCGAAAACCGGTAAAACCATGTTGTTAAAGGATGTGGCGAATGCTATTGCGGCCAACCATCCGGAAGTCTATCAGATCATCTTACTGATCGATGAACGCCCGGAAGAGGTTACAGATATGCAGCGTAACGTTCGGGGGGAAGTAGTAGCTTCTACTTTTGATAAGGAAGCTACCGAACACGTGCGGGTAGCCAATATCGTTTTGGAAAAGGCAAAACGGCTTACCGAATGCGGGCATGATGTTGTGATCTTACTGGATTCCATCACCCGACTCGCTCGGGCCTACAATACCGTGCAACCTGCCTCAGGGAAAGTACTTTCCGGGGGTGTCGATGCGAATGCACTTCATAAACCCAAGCGCTTTTTTGGAGCAGCCCGTAACATTGAAAATGGCGGTTCGCTGACCATTATCGCTACGGCTCTGACAGAGACGGGATCCAAAATGGATGAAGTGATCTTCGAAGAATTTAAAGGTACCGGAAATATGGAACTCCAGCTGGATCGCCGTATTTCGAACCGACGTATTTTCCCGGCCATCGATCTGGTAGCCTCCAGTACGCGTAGAGATGATCTGCTTCTGGACGAGACCACCCTGCAACGGATGTGGATTCTCAGAAAATACCTGGCAGACATGAACCCTGTCGAGGCGATGGAATTTATAGAGCAACGGATTAAATCAACACGTTCGAATGAGGAATTCCTTATGACGATGAACGAATAAACACCCAGTGTTACCAATAGAAAAACCCGGCCTGCATGGCCGGGTTTTTTTATGGATTCAAATGCCCTATTCTTAATACGTGCCAACCTTCATCCCCTTATTCCTCTGAAAGTTGAAACGGCACGGTCAAGTGCAAAAAAACCCCGGAAATATCCGAGGTTGGTACCTTCAAACGCTGAAGAAAGACTAAAGGGTAGCCACCTGTTTGGTGAGCTTACTCTTCAGATTCGCTGCCTTGTTGGAATGAATGATATTTCTTTTCGCCAATTTATCAATCATGCTTTCCACAGCAGGAAGAAGCGCTTCGGCTTTCTTCTTGTCTTTTTCAGAGCGCAGCTTCTTGATCGCATTTCGAGTGGTCTTGTGCTGATAGCGATTGCGAAGGCGTACGGCTTCGTTTCTACGGATGCGTTTTAATGCAGATTTATGATTTGCCATAAAGATCTTTCTTAACGTATGTCTTAATTCAAAACTATGTAGCCCGTAGGGGAATCGAACCCCTGTTACCAGGATGAAAACCTGGCGTCCTAACCCCTAGACGAACGGGCCAAAATTTAATCTCTTCTTTCAGTTCGGGCGACTAAAACACCCGTTTAAGAACGTTTCGTAGCCCGTAGGGGAATCGAACCCCTGTTACCAGGATGAAAACCTGGCGTCCTAACCCCTAGACGAACGGGCCATTGGCTCGAAGCATAATTCGCTTCTAATTAGGCAGGTGCAAAAATACAATTATTTTTAACTAGGACAACAACTCAAACCGTTTTTTTGCACCCTTAGTACGCCTTTGCAAAAAGCACCCGATATGACGCAGGTTTTCCGCTCACAATACACACTCCCTCATCTGGAACCGGATCCAGCGGAATACATCGTATGGTGGCCTTGGTTTCGTCCTTAATCTTCTGCTCCGTGGCGTCTGTTCCATCCCAATGGGCCGATACAAAACCGCCTTTTGTATTCAGGACTTCCTTGAATTCCTCATATGAATTTACCTCTGTAATATGGTCGTCCCTGAAGGCCTCTGCTTTGTCGAAGATCGCCTGCTGCATTTCCTCCAGTAAATTGGAAATATGATCGACAATACCCTCTGAAGGTATCACCTGTTTTTCGAGGGTATCACGCCTGGCAATCTCAAAGGTCTTGTTCTCCATATCCCTGGGACCGATGGCCAGCCGAACCGGCACTCCCTTCAATTCATATTCGTTGAACTTAAACCCGGGCTTATGGGTATCCCGGTTGTCGTATTTCACTGAAATTCCCCTGGCTTTCAGGGCCTCGAGCACCGGACGGACTTCCGCGCTGATGGCTTCGAGTTGCTCTTCTCCCCTGTAGATCGGAACGATGACCACCTGTATCGGGGCCAGTTTTGGGGGAAGCACCAGGCCGTTATCATCGCTGTGGGTCATAATCAGAGCGCCCACCAGACGAGTGGAAACCCCCCATGAAGTGGCCCAGACGTAATCCCGCTGTCCGTCCTTTGTATCGAACTGTACATCAAAGGCTTTGGCAAAATTTTGACCCAGAAAGTGAGAAGTTCCCGCCTGCAAGGCCTTACCATCCTGCATCAGGGCTTCTATACAATAGGTTTCCAATGCCCCTGCAAAGCGCTCCCCGGGGGTTTTAGTGCCCCGGATTACCGGGACTGCCATATGGCTTTCTGCAAAATCGGAATAGATATTCAAAATCGTTTCCGCTTCCTCTATGGCCTCTTTTTCGGTCGCGTGAGCGGTATGTCCCTCCTGCCACAGGAACTCTGAGGTTCTCAGGAACAGGCGCGTACGCATTTCCCATCGCACCACATTGGCCCATTGATTGATTTTCAAAGGTAGATCCCGGTAGGACTGAATCCATTTTCTAAACGTGTCCCAAATGATGGTTTCTGAGGTCGGCCTGACGATGAGTTCCTCCTCCAGCTTCGCATCCTCGTCCACGACTATCCCACTTCCATCTTCTGCATTCTTTAGCCTGTAATGGGTAACCACGGCGCACTCCTTGGCAAAGCCCTCCACGTGGCTGGCCTCCTTACTCAGGTAGGATTTGGGAATAAAAATGGGAAAATAGGCGTTTTCATGGCCTGTCTCCTTGAACATGGCATCGAGGGCAGCCTGCATCTTTTCCCAGATCGCGTACCCATAGGGTTTGATAACCATACATCCGCGAACTCCGGAGTTTTCCGCCAAATCCGCTTTTACAACCAGCTCGTTGTACCATTTAGAGTAATCCTCTGAACGTTTTGTTAAGTTTTTTCCCATCGAAATTAGTTTGGCACAAATCTTGTAACTTTAATAGCAAATCTGTTGGCCAAAACTAACTATTTTTAGACGGTTCAACAACTTAATTTTAGTGCGATGACACCCCTTATAACCCCTCAAAAAATCAAATTAACGTCCTGGTCAGGACTTCTGGGATTCCTTGTGATTTCGTGTGGTTCATACGATCAGGCTTCCTATTACGACAACGACGGTATCTATTCCTCTCCTGTAGAGCGTACCGAGCGTATTGTAGTTGTGGAATCTCCACAGCCGCAGACCAGAACACAACCCTCCGATGATGATTTTTACCAGAACTACTTCGGGGAAAAATCCCAGGAATTAGATGAATATCTGGAAGGGGAGGTCTTTACGGATGCGGATGCGTATTCGAGTACTTCAGAAATTGACAGTTTGCGACTGGAAGAAGGAAATTACATACAGAATTACAACAATGACTACGGGGGTCAACCCGGTTGGGGCGACAGTGGCGCTAATGTATCCATCAACCTCTACGGTGGTGGAGGCTGGGGCTATTCCGGCTGGGGCTGGGGTGCCGGCTGGGGCTGGGGTTATCCCTCATACGGCTGGGGCTGGGGCTGGGGCTGGGGTTTTCCAGGATACGGCTACTGCTGTGGTGGCTATCCGGGCTGGGGCTGGGGTTATCCAGGATATGGCTGGGGCTACCCAGGCTATGGCTGGGGTCATTATCCCTATTACAGATACGGTGGAT
>CAKZOC010000277.1 GCA_937136025.1 uncultured Bacteroidota bacterium | reverse complement strand
TCCCTGTTCTGCTAATGATGTCGCACGCGCATTTTGATGACCAGCTGAAGTGTTCCTCTACGGGCAGGAGTAAGAAAGAGTCTAATTCAAGTGCTATGGAAGAAGACAGAGTAAAGGCTGCCAAGTATCTCGTTGAGCTGTTGAAGAAAGATGAGACTTTAAAGGAGCATGTGCATGAAATGGAATCTGTGTGGCAGGCGTACCTTCATTTGGCTAACTGGGGTGAGGGAATTTTGCCTGCTAACAATTCTGTCGTTGATGTGCCCGCTGACCAACCACTGATGAAACTTCGAAATATTAAATACACAGCCCCTTTCTCTCAGCCTATTGAGGTGCAGCCGTCTGCAGTCTACAATGTCCCCTCCTTGTCTCATTGGGATTCCCAAATATCCACAGTTGGTGGTATAAATGTACCCAAGAGACTCAAAGTTCATGCGGTCTTCAGGGACGCCGTTCAGGGCTTCTGAATTATATCCAAAGGCCGACACCTCAAAAACCATTAGAAGCATTCCCAAAATGGCGGGGAGTACTCCTGGAAAATAACAGCGGGAATTAGCGTAATTGTGTTTCATACATGGCCGTTTTTACGGTAACGTCATCCCATGGGACGTAGTAGGTTTTTGAAAATCATTTTGGGGGAAAGTCATTTCAGCAGCCAAATTACTTCTATTTACACTTGTAGCCAATGCATTACAATTCGATTTATCCACAACTCTATCTAAAGACTATATTAATCGTTAAAAAACGTGCTAGCGCCTCCGAGCTGGCCATTCATCGGTAAAATCGACACAACTCTTCAAACTTCAAAATACAGAATAAAGCCAAAAGTAACCGTTTATCGATCATGCCCTATTCTTCCTAAGACTACTACAAGATAAGTAGAATTTTTCTGATAAGATGTTTTGATTTGACGCACAGCTATTATCGGCCGTTTTTTGGTACTTTTGCCCAAATTTTTCCCAGTGAATTTTAAACAGGAAATCCAAAAGCGTCGCACATTTGGAATCATTTCGCACCCGGATGCCGGAAAGACAACCCTTACGGAAAAACTGCTCCTTTTTGGCGGGGCCATTCAGGAAGCGGGCGCTGTAAAAAGCAACAAAATTAAAAAAGGGGCTACCAGTGATTTCATGGAGATCGAGCGGCAGCGGGGAATTTCTGTTGCGACTTCCGTCCTGGCCTTTTACTATAAGGATAAGAAAATAAATATTCTCGATACCCCGGGGCACAAGGATTTCGCAGAGGATACCTTCCGGACACTTACTGCGGTGGATAGCGTTATTGTGGTTATCGATGTCGCTAAGGGGGTAGAAGAGCAGACCGAAAAACTGGTAGAAGTCTGCCGAATGCGAAATATCCCCATGATCGTTTTCATCAATAAGCTGGACCGGGAAGGAAAAGATGCCTTTGACCTGATGGACGAAGTGGAACAAAAACTGGGCCTGCAGGTTACACCCCTGAGCTTTCCCATTGGTATGGGATATGACTTTAAGGGTATTTATAATATTTACGAAAAGAACATCCTACTCTTCCAGGGCGAAAACAAACAACAAATTCAGGAGTCGCGTTCCTTTGAAGATATCAATAGTCCCGAATTGGAACAACTCATTGGCGGGAAAGCCGCTCAAGAGCTCAGAGAACACCTTGAACTCGTGGAGGGAGTCTATCCACCATTCGATCGGGCGGCCTATTTGGCAGGTACCCAGCAACCCGTTTTCTTTGGTTCCGCTTTGAATAATTTTGGGGTTAAGGAATTGCTGGATTGCTTTGTAGAAATTGCCCCGACTCCACGTGCTAAGAAATCTGAAGAGCGTTTGGTGGCCGCTGAAGAAGAGAAAATGACCGGTTTTGTCTTTAAAATTCACGCGAATATGGACCCGAAACACCGCGACCGTCTCGCCTTTGTTAAAATAGTTTCGGGCACCTTCGAGCGCAACAAACCTTACCTGCATGTCCGGCTCGGGAAGTCCTTAAAATTCTCGAGTCCAAACGCCTTTTTCGCCGAGAAAAAAGCCATTATAGATGAGTCTTTTCCCGGGGATATTGTCGGTCTGCATGACACCGGAAATTTTAAGATTGGAGACACCCTCACCGAAGGTGAAGAATTACATTATAAAGGGATTCCCTCTTTTTCCCCAGAGCACTTCAGGTATATCAACAATGCAGATCCGATGAAGGCAAAGCAGTTGGCCAAAGGCATTGACCAACTCATGGATGAGGGTGTCGCTCAGTTATTTACCCTGGAACTCAACGGCCGTAAGATTATCGGAACTGTTGGAGCCTTACAGTACGAAGTTATTCAGTACCGCCTGGAACACGAATACGGGGCAAAATGTACGTATGAGCCCTTTCCGGTCCATAAGGCCTGCTGGGTAGAACCCCAGGACCCTTCGAATGAAGAGTATCAGGAGTTTCTCAGGGTAAAACAGAAGTTTATGGCACGCGATAAGCGCGGACAGCTGGTATTCCTTGCTGATTCCGCTTTTTCCCTACAAATGACCCAGCAGAAGTATCCTTCCATCCGTTTTCATTTTACCTCGGAATTCAACTGATGCACGGGAGACACTATATACAGGTATATTATCGGACTTCTGTGCGGTCCTAATGCGCCCCTAAAAAACCTGCCCAAATATCGGACTGCAAATCTGTTTTATCCTGGAGATGTTGTAAGAGAAGTTGATTTGCCGAAGTATCTGCGTCTATTCCGGCGTATCGCATATAGGGGGCCAGTAAAATCGGATCGGTGCCATTAATATAGGACCTCATAAATTCGGAAAAGTCCGTATTTCCGATTTGATTAACCTTGGCCAGAATATCGTTTGAATCTATAGTTTGATCTGAACCTCCATATTCCCTGTAAAAATCACGCATCACATCGTCAAGGCTGGCCCTGTTCCCGGTCTTATGCCGAATTTCCATATCCATGGCGATACCCGCGAACAGCCCACCCCCGTAAATCAAACCCCAGTGGTTGTCTTTACTGAATCCCTCAGCCGCCTCTGCGGGAGCCATATTCCCCAGTCCGGTGTCAGTGATATAGCGCTGGTAAAACAAGTTATTGAGTATCATAAATACCAGGTGTTCATTAGCAAATCCAATCTGATTGAGCGCTTTGATGGTATAATAATTGCTAACTCCCTCCTTGAACCAATCGGTTTGAGAGGTTGTAAATCGAAATGATTTGCCATTCCAAAGATGGAAGAATTCATGAGCAAACATGAACCATCCCATCAATTGATTCATTTGATCTCCACCCGGATCCATGAACATACTGATATGTTGACCGATAACTTCGCCATCTACCCGATCGGATTGACTTATGATTACCATACATTGTTCCGTCTGATTATCCCCGGGTAGTCGGGGTACTCCACCCATAAGATCGATATAGTAATCCATCACTCCGGAAGCCACGGCTTCAAACCGGGCCTGCTCTTTGAGTACTTCGGGGCCCCCAAGGACAAATTTCAGGGTAAAGCCTTCTCGTTCAACCAACAACTCACTTTGTGTGCCTGCGAAAAGAAAGGTTTCCTGAAGTTCTGTAAGATTGGGAACTGAATAGGTGTGACTACCTTCATTCAGAACCTGCCAGGGCGCTGAAATGCTCCAGCCTTCCGGAACTTCAAAACGTATACGGATATCATTTTTGTACCTCCCATTCATCAGAAATAATGCCCGTCCCGATGTCATCACCCCCCAATCGCGAACATAGGCTACCCCATCGATACCCCCAGGCCAGGATTCAGATTCATGATCTACGGACATTTCGTAATGCAGAAACAAGCGCTGCCCGGAATTTACACCTCTCAAAATCCATCCATCCGATTCATTATCAATTACTTCCAGGGCTTTTCCATCCTGATTTGTAACCCTTAGATTTCTGATATATCGGGGCCATCGTTCCGGAACGGGGCCATTTGGACTCATATAGAGAAGGGAATCCTCCAGAGTAATATGCGCCTTTACATGTATAGTATTTGGAGAAGAATTATCGAAGGTTACATGATATTCATCCACTCCTTCAGAAAAAGTTGGATGAGACCAGGCTAAGCTTAGCGAAAATAAGATCAGGAGGTTTCCTAAAAGGATATGCTTCATGCCGGTTCTTGCTTAAAACAAACCGACGAGTCTATACGGAAATTGTTACAGGTCCGTAATCAGCAGGAAGCCTGAATACTCAGGAAGATGTATGGGAATACCAGAGTCTGCTAAAGTCCGGATTTTTTCAATCAGGCCTCTCCAGTAGGGCCAAAATTAAGGGGTATAGGAGGTTGATCGTAATCCTTTATATGTCCATTTGCCTCTTCAAAACGCTGAACATTATCTGTGAGGGCTTTCAGAAATTTTTTGGCGTGCTGGGGAGTTAGAATGATGCGGCTTTTGACCTTACCTTTGGGCCGGCCGGGCATAACACTGATGAAATCCACAACGAACTCAGATACGGAATGATTAATAATTGCAAGATTCGAATAGGTTCCCTCTGCCGTTTGCTCGTCTAACTCTATATTGAGCTGCTTCTGTCCCTTGGACTGGGCTTCTTTTTCCGCCATGGTTGCTATAAACTAAAAACCCCTGACTTTTGGTCAGGGGTTTGTTGGAATTTATTATTAAAACTTCATTTCCTCTTTACGGGCCATGATCTCATCGTATTCCTCTTTGGAGCCTACAATGATGTTTTCATAGTCGCGCATTCCGGTTCCGGCAGGAATTCTGTGACCGACGATCACATTCTCCTTCAAACCTTCAAGCCCATCGACCTTGCCGCTAACCGCCGCCTCGTTCAATACCTTCGTCGTTTCCTGGAAGGAAGCTGCTGATATAAACGATTTGGTCTGGAGCGAAGCCCGTGTGATCCCCTGTAGCACCGGAGTTGCAGTGGCAGCCACCGCATCCCTTGCACTGACCAGGGCCTTATCATTGCGTCTGAGAAGGGAATTCTCATCCCGCAATTCGCGCAGACTGATGATCTGGCCCGGCTTCAGGTTTTCAGAGTCTCCGGCATCATCAATAACTTTCTGGCCGAAGATCTCATCGTTCTCCAACATAAAGTCATCCTTATGCACCAATTGATTTTCGAGGAAAGTGGTGTCTCCCGGATCCTGAATACGTACTTTTCGCATCATCTGACGTACAACCACCTCGAAGTGTTTATCATTGATCTTTACACCCTGGAGGCGATAGACTTCCTGAACCTCATTCACGAGATATTGCTGTACCGCAGAAGGGCCTTTGATCCGTAAAATATCTTCAGGAGTAATCGATCCATCAGAAAGTGGCATTCCAGCCCTTACGTAATCGTTTTCCTGCACCAGAATCTGGTTACTGAGCTTCACAAGATATTTCTTGATCTCTTCAGTCTTAGATTCAATGATAATTTCCCGGTTCCCCCGCTTAATCTTACCAAAAGACACGACCCCGTCAATTTCAGTCACAACTGCAGGATTCGAAGGATTCCTGGCTTCAAAAAGCTCGGTTACCCGTGGAAGACCCCCGGTGATGTCCCCTGCCTTCGCAGATTTTCTTGGGATTTTTACAAGAATCTTACCTTCTTTGATTTTTTCTCCGTCATCTACCATAAGGTGTGACCCCAATGGCAGGTTATACGATCTTAGAACGGTACCTTTTTTATCCTTGATAAGAAGAGTAGGAATCAGTTTTTTATTTCGTGATTCGGAAATTACTTTTTCCTGAAATCCTGTTTGCTCATCGATTTCTACCTGGTAGGTGACGCCCTGCTCTATATTCTCATAGGCGATAGCTCCAGGGAATTCTGAAACAATAACTCCATTATACGGATCCCATTTACAGATCACATCACCCTTTTTCACCTTACCTCCATTTTTAACAAAGAGTTGCGAACCGTAAGGGATATTATTGGTACTTAGGGTAATTCCTGTTTTGGCATCGACAATTTTAATTTCAGAAGTCCTTGAGATCACGATATTGACTGCGTTCCCATCGCTGTCTTCACCTTTCACCATTCTCAGGTCTTCGATCTCCGCAATACCGTCAAACTTCGCATCGAGTTTGCTCTCTTCTGAAATATTTCCTGCAATACCACCCACGTGGAAGGTTCTCAGGGTTAACTGAGTACCGGGTTCCCCGATGGACTGGGCAGCAACGACACCGACAGCTTCTCCTCGCTGAACCATTTTATTGGTCGCCAGGTTTCTTCCGTAACACTTACCACAAATCCCATGAGTAGCCTCACAAGTGAGTGGTGAGCGCACCTCGACACGCTCAATAGGTGAAGCTTCAATACGGGCAATATCCGCTTCCATGATCTCCTGACCCGTTGAGATGAGTAATTCCTGAGTGATCGGGTGATACACATCGTGAAGAGATACCCTTCCGAGTATACGTTCTCCGAGTGTCTCAACAATCTCCTCATTCTTTCTCAGGGGCTCAACTTCAATACCGCGAAGCGTACCACAATCTTCAATATTGATAATGACATCCTGAGAAACATCTACCAGCCTACGCGTCAGATACCCGGCATCCGCAGTTTTCAGGGCCGTATCTGCAAGACCCTTACGGGCTCCGTGCGTTGATATAAAGTATTCCAGAATGGATAATCCCTCCTTAAAGTTAGAGAGAATCGGGTTTTCGATAATTTCTCCTCCACCCGCAGTGGATTTCTTGGGCTTGGCCATCAATCCGCGCATTCCGGTAAGCTGTCGGATCTGTTCTTTAGAACCCCGCGCTCCGGAATCGAGCATCATATACACGGAATTGAATCCCTGCTGATCTTCGCGAATCCGTTTCATGGCCATTTCAGTAAGCATGGCGTTGGTGGACGTCCACACATCAATGACCTGGTTGTACCGCTCATTGTTCGTGATAAGACCCATGTTGTAATTCATCATGATCCCATCTACCTGCTCATTGGCCTCCGCGATCATTTCGATCTTCTCCTTTGGAATAATGATATCCCCAAGACTGAAGGACAATCCGCCACGGAAGGCGAAATCATATCCCATCGTCTTGATTTTATCGAGAAAATCGGCAGTGGTAGGAACATCGGTCAGGGAGAGGATGGTCCCAATAATATCCCGCAGCGCCTTTTTGTTGAGCACTGTATTTACAAATCCGGCTTTTTCCGGAACTACTGAATTGAAGAGTACCCTGCCTACAGTGGTTTGTATCAGTTGTAATTTGAGTTCACCTTCTTCATTCAGATCCTTTACCCGGACCTTGATCGAAGCATTCAGTGCCACACGGTTTTCGTTAAAGGCAATCTCTACTTCTTCCGGACTATAAAAAATCAGACCTTCTCCGAGCACAGGAAATTCCTTAGTGGACTTTCGCTCTTTGGTCATATAATACAATCCGAGTACCATATCCTGAGACGGTACCGTAATTGGGGAACCGTTCGCAGGATTCAAAATGTTATGTGATGCCAGCATCAAAAGCTGGGCCTCCAGGATCGCTTCGGGCCCCAGTGGCAGGTGTACCGCCATCTGATCTCCGTCGAAATCCGCATTAAATGCCGTACATACCAAAGGGTGCAGGCGGATGGCCTTACCTTCGATTAACCTCGGCTGAAAGGCCTGAATCCCCAGCCGGTGAAGCGTGGGAGCCCGGTTCAGCAACACAGGATGCCCCTTGAGTACATTTTCAAGAATATCCCAAACTACGGGTTCTTTCTTATCGATTATTTTCTTGGCAGACTTAACGGTTTTAACAATCCCCCGCTCAATAAGCTTTCTAATGATAAAGGGCTTGTACAACTCCGCCGCCATATCCTTGGGAAGTCCACATTCGTAGAGCTTCATCTCAGGTCCTACTACAATTACCGAACGTGCAGAGTAATCTACCCGCTTCCCGAGAAGGTTCTGACGAAAACGTCCCTGCTTTCCTTTGAGGGAGTCAGAAAGGGACTTCAAGGGCCGGTTGGATTCTGTTTTAACCGCCGATGATTTTCGGGTATTGTCAAAGAGGGAGTCCACGGCTTCCTGAAGCATGCGCTTTTCATTCCGCAAAATAACCTCAGGCGCCTTGATTTCCATCAGGCGCTTCAATCGGTTATTCCGTATAATCACCCGGCGATACAAATCGTTGAGATCCGATGTGGCGAAACGGCCACCATCCAGCGGTACAAGAGGACGCAATTCCGGTGGTATGACGGGTATTACCTTCATAATCATCCACTCAGGACGGTTTTCCCGGTTGTCCTGGGATTCCCGAAGCGCCTCTACAACCTGAAGCCTTTTAAGAGCTTCGGTCTTACGTTGCTTGGAAGTTTCTGTATGGGCTTTGTGACGCAACTCAAAGGAGAGTTCCTTCAGGTCGATTCGCGCAAGAAGGTCGATAAGACATTCTGCACCCATCTTAGCGATAAACTTATTCGGGTCATTGTCATCCAGATACTGATTCTCCGGTGGAATTGTTTCCAGAATGTTCAGATACTCCTCCTCAGTGAGGAAATCCATTTTTTGTAACTCATCCCCATCAGGGCCTTTTGCGATCCCCGGCTGAATGACCACATATCTTTCGTAATAGATGATCATATCCAGTTTCTTGGAGGGAAGTCCCAACAAGTACCCAATTTTATTGGGCAGGGAACGGAAGTACCAGATATGGGCTACTGGAACAACTAAATTAATATGACCCACACGGTCCCGGCGCACTTTCTTCTCAGTGACCTCAACCCCACAGCGATCACAGACGATACCGCGATACCGTATACGCTTATACTTACCGCAGGCGCATTCATAGTCCTTAACGGGTCCGAAAATACGTTCGCAAAACAGACCATCCCGCTCTGGCTTATGCGTCCGGTAATTTATAGTTTCCGGTTTCAGGACTTCACCTCTGGACTCCGCCAAAATAGCCTCCGGGGAAGCCAGACCGATAGAAATCTTGTTAAACCGCTTTACTGTTGTATTATCGTTTAGTCGAGCCATTATCGTATGCTGCTAAAATTAATTGTGTTAAAAAACTGACTTACTCCTCCAGCCGGATGTCGAGACCCAATCCCTTGAGTTCGTGCATCAGTACATTGAAGGATTCGGGCAATCCGGGTTCTGGCATGCTTTCGCCCTTCACGATAGACTCGTAAGTCTTCGCCCGGCCGATTACATCGTCAGATTTCACGGTGAGGATTTCTCTCAGAGTAGATGAAGCGCCATAGGCTTCCAGGGCCCAAACCTCCATTTCTCCAAATCGCTGTCCTCCAAATTGAGCCTTACCACCCAAAGGTTGCTGGGTGATCAGAGAGTACGGACCGATGGATCTCGCGTGCATCTTGTCGTCCACCATGTGGCCGAGCTTCAGCATGTAGATAATACCAACGGTAGCCTGCTGGTGGAAACGTTCCCCGCTTCCTCCGTCATACAGGTATGTATGCCCGAATCGGGGAATCCCCGCATCATCGGTGTACTTGTTAATCTGATCCAGAGTAGCTCCGTCAAAAATAGGAGTGGCAAATTTCCTCTCGATTTTCTGACCGGCCCATCCCAGAACGGTTTCGTAGATCTGTCCAATGTTCATACGGGAAGGTACCCCCAATGGATTCAGTACGATATCCACGGGTGTTCCGTCTTCGAGGAAAGGCATGTCTTCCTGACGAACGATTCGCGCCACAATACCTTTGTTTCCGTGACGCCCTGCCATTTTATCACCTACTTTAAGCTTGCGCTTCTTGGCGATATAGACTTTGGCCAGTTTCATAATACCTGCAGGAAGTTCATCCCCTACAGAAATAGTGAATTTATCCCTTCTCAGATTCCCCTGAAGGTCGTTCAGTTTGATCTTATAATTGTGAAGCAAATCAGCGACCAGCGCATTGGTATCCTTGTCGGTAGTCCAGCTACCGCCTACCAGGTGAGCGAAATCATCCACGGAGTTCATCATCTTCAGGGTGTATTTCTTACCCTTAGGAAGCACTTCTTCCCCGAGGTCGTTCAAAACCCCCTGTGAGGTTTTCCCACCAACCAGTTGAAAGAGTTTTTCAACCAAAACATCCTTAAGCTGCTGGAACTTGACCTCGTATTCCATCTCCAGTTTGGAAATGGCCTCCTTATCTTCATTCCGCTTGCGCTTATCTTTGATAGAGCGCGAGAATAATTTTTTGTCGATGACCACTCCATTCAGGGATGGTGGTGCTTTCAATGAAGCATCCTTCACATCGCCGGCCTTGTCTCCAAAAATCGCACGGAGAAGTTTTTCCTCCGGCGTCGGATCCGACTCCCCTTTAGGAGTAATTTTCCCAATGAGAATATCCCCGGGTTTCACTTCAGCCCCGATACGGATCATTCCGTATTCATCCAAATCCTTGGTGGCTTCTTCAGAAACATTTGGAATATCATTGGTCAGCTCTTCAGCTCCTAATTTAGTATCCCGAACCTCGAGGGCGTATTCATCAATGTGAATGGAGGTAAAAATATCCTCACGAACCACTTTTTCAGAAATTACAATCGCATCCTCAAAGTTATATCCCTTCCAGGGCATAAACGCTACCTGAAGGTTACGGCCCAGAGCGAGTTCCCCTTTTTCAGTGGCGTATCCTTCACAAAGCACCTGTCCCCTTTTCACCTTATCGCCCTTGCGAACGATGGGTTTCAGGTTGATGCTCGTCCCCTGGTTGGTTTTCCGGAACTTAATCAGTTCGTACGTCTTGGAATCCGGTTCAAAACTCACCAGGCGCTCCTGTTCGGAACGCTTGTATTTAATGGTGATCTTTTTAGAGTCCACATAATCCACTACCCCGTCGCCTTCGGCATTTATCAAGACCCGGGAATCTGTAGCCACCTGACGCTCAAGTCCTGTCCCAACAATCGGAGACTGAGGTTTGAGCAAAGGAACGGCTTGCCGCATCATGTTAGATCCCATCAGGGCACGGTTGGCATCATCGTGTTCCAGGAATGGAATCAGGGATGCAGAGATTGAAGCGATCTGATTGGGAGCCACATCGGTATAATTGACTTCCTTCGGGTCAACCACAGGGAAATCCCCTTCCATCCGGGCAATGACCTTTTCAGTATCGATGGTTCCATTGCTTTTCAGCGGTATGTTCGCCTGGGCAATTTTCATACCTTCTTCCTCCTCAGCACTGAGGAATGTGTAATTGGCGATGTCCACCTTCCCGTCCTCAACCTTTCGATAAGGCGTTTCCAGGAAGCCCATCTGATTTACCTTGGCAAAAACAGAGAGGGAAGAAATCAATCCAATGTTCGGTCCTTCCGGCGTTTCAATCGGGCAAAGTCTTCCGTAATGCGTGTAATGCACATCGCGGACTTCAAATCCTGCACGCTCTCTGGAAAGTCCACCTGGCCCCAGGGCCGAAAGTCTTCGCTTATGCGTGATTTCAGCCAGCGGGTTGGTCTGATCCATAAACTGGGACAACTGATTGGTCCCGAAAAATGAATTGATGACCGAAGAAAGTGTTTTCGCATTAATCAGGTCAATGGGGGTAAACACCTCGTTGTCCCTGACATTCATACGCTCCCGTATGGTTCGGGCCATCCGGGCCAATCCAACACCAAACTGGGCAGAAAGTTGTTCTCCTACCGTACGCACCCTCCGGTTGGAAAGGTGATCGATATCATCGATCTCGGCCTTGGAGTTGATCAGCTCGATCAGGTACTTTATAATCGTAATGATATCCTCACGGGTAAGGACTTGCTTATCCATTCCGATATCCAGTCCGAGTTTCTTATTCATCCGGTAACGGCCCACCTCCCCGAGGTTATAGCGCTGATCGGAAAAGAAAAGTTTATCGATGATTCCCCTGGCGGTTTCCTCATCGGGTGGTTCTGCATTCCGCAGTTGACGATAAATATGTTCTACAGCCTCTTTCTCCGAGTTGGTCGGATCTTTCTGAAGCGTATTGTAGATAATAGCGTAATCGCTCTGGGCGTTGTTCTCTTTATGAAGCAGGATGGTTTTAACATCCGTCTCCAGGATCATATCCAAATGCTCCTTCTCCAATACGGTATCCCGATCGAGTACAATCTCGTTTCGTTCGATGGAGACTACCTCTCCAGTGTCTTCATCGACAAAATCCTCATGCCATGTTTTCAAAACACGGGCGGCCAGTTTACGGCCCTGAATCTTTTTAAGTCCTGTTTTGCTGACCTTTACCTCCTCTGAGAGGTCAAATATTTCCAGGATATCCTTGTCACGCTCAAATCCAATGGCGCGGAAAAGGGTAGTTACCGGCAATTTCTTTTTCCGGTCGATGTAAGCGTACATGACGCTATTGATGTCTGTAGCGAATTCAATCCACGATCCTTTGAAGGGAATCACCCGTGCTGAGTACAACTTTGTACCATTGGCGTGGAAAGACTGGCCAAAAAATACACCAGGGGAACGGTGCAATTGCGATACCACTACACGCTCTGCGCCGTTAATCACAAAAGTCCCACTTGGAGTCATGTAGGGAATAGTTCCCAAATAAACATCCTGAACGATAGTTTCAAAATCCTCGTGCTCCGGATCAGTACAATACAGCTTTAAACGGGCCTTTAGAGGTACGCTGTAGGTGAGACCTCGCTCGATACACTCCTGTATACTATACCTTGGCGGATCGATGAAGTAATCGAGAAATTCCAGTACAAACTGGTTCCGGGTATCGGTTATTGGGAAGTTCTCCATGAAGGTCTTGTAGAGGCCTTCATTTCCCCTTTCGTCAGATTTGGTTTCAAGCTGAAAAAAGTCTTGAAAGGACTTAATCTGAATGTCCAAGAAGTCCGGGTAATCCGGAATGTTCTTAGCAGTGGCAAAACTAATTCTTTCAGTCTGTGTTGTGAACATCTAGGGACCAAATTTAGATCGTGAATACTGAACAGGCTGTATATACCTTTATATACATAGTAAAAAAGGGTTTAGGTCTAGCCGCCCGAAGGGCAGAAAGACCTAAACCTAAACCATATGGTTAAAGCAATTATTTAAGCTCAACTTCGGCTCCTGCTTCTTCCAGAGATGTTTTGATTCCTTCAGCTTCATCTTTAGAAACTCCTTCCTTAACGGCTTTAGGAGCACTGTCGACAATTTCTTTAGCGTCCTTAAGGCCAAGACCAGTAAGTTCTTTTACCAATTTAACCACGGCCAGTTTGGAACCACCCGCTGCTTTAAGGATTACATCAAACTCAGTCTGCTCTTCAGCAGCCTCACCACCGTCTGCTCCAGCAGCAGCCCCACCGGCTACAGCTACAGCGGCAGCAGCAGGCTCGATGCCATACTCCTCCTTAAGGATATCAGCCAATTCATTTACCTCTTTCACGGTAAGATTAACAAGCTGTTCTGCGAATTCTTTTAAATCTGCCATTTTACTATCGTTTTAAAAATCGAATTAATTTATACTTAGTTTAATAGTGCGAACGAAATTACTTTTCGGATAAGGTTTTCAGAATACCCGCCAGTTTGCCTCCTCCGGATTTCAATCCGGAAATAACGTTTTTGGCAGGAGATTGCAGCAAGGCTACAATGTCTGCAATAACCTCTTCCTTAGATTTAATGCTCACCAAAGTGTCCAGTTTATCGTCACCGACGAAAACCGCTTCTTCGATAAAGGCGCCTTTAAGCAGCGGCCGATCAGATTTCTTTCGAAAGGTCTTGATAAGCTTCGCCGGGCCATTACCAGTCTCGGAGAACATTAAGGAAGTGTTTCCTTTAAGAACTTCAGGCAATTCCCCGAATTCCTTATCAGAAGCTTCCATTGCTTTGGCCAGTAGGGTATTTTTAACTACTGCCAATTTGATGTTTGCTTTAGAGCAAGCGCGGCGAAGTGCCGAAGTCGTCCCTGCATCAAGTCCGGAAATATCAGCGAGATAGATCGTCGTGTTATCCGCAAGCTGTGACTTCAGGTCTTCAATTACCGTTGCTTTTTCTTCTCTGGTCATTTTCCCTGTTTTTGATTAGACCGCTTTCGGATCTAGTTGAACACTCGGACTCATGGTACTGGACATATAGATACTCCTCATGTACACGCCCTTTGATGCTGCCGGTTTCATTTTCACCAGGGTGTCAATCAATTCCTTGGCATTTCCCGCAATCTTTTCAGGAGAAAACGAAACCTTTCCAATCGCTGCGTGAACAATACCTGTTTTATCTACTTTGAAATCGATTTTACCGGCTTTCACCTCAGTAACTGCCTTAGCGACATCCATGGTTACGGTACCTGTTTTTGGATTCGGCATCAGACCGCGTGGTCCCAAGATCCGACCCAAAGGTCCTAGTTTCCCCATGACGCTGGGCATTGTGATAATTACATCAACATCGGTCCAGCCGCCTTTGATTTTATCCAGATATTCATCCAGACCTACAAAGTCTGCTCCGGCCTCTTTAGCCTCAGCCTCCTTGTCAGCGGGAACCAGTGCCAGAACTTTTACGTCCTTCCCTGTTCCATGCGGTAGCGTTACCACCCCGCGAACCATCTGATTCGCTTTACGTGGATCCACTCCCAAGCGTACCGCCAGGTCAACAGACGCGTCAAACTTGACGTTAGTGACCGATTTGATAAGCTCAGAGGCTTCCTGCAGGGAATAGAGTTTGTCGCGGTCAATTTGCGCAACAGCCTCTTTCTGCTTTTTAGTTAATTTTGCCATCTTAAAAGTGCTTTTCAGTTTTTAGAAGGGGCGCTTTCCGGAAACCCGGATACCCATTGAACGAGCCGTGCCTGCAATCATACTCATTGCAGATTCTGCAGTGAAGGCATTGAGATCGACCATCTTATCTTCTGCGATGGCTCTAATCTGATCCCAGGTTACACTCCCTGATTTCACGCGATTCGGTTCTCCGGAACCCTTTTTTGTCTTCGCCGCTTCCAATAGCTGAACTGCCGCTGGTGGTGTTTTGACAACAAAGTCGAAGGACTTGTCACCATACACGGTGATAACAACGGGCAAAACTTTGCCTGGTTTGTCCTGTGTACGCGCATTAAACTGCTTACAGAACTCCATGATGTTAACGCCGGCAGCACCTAAAGCGGGTCCAACCGGTGGCGACGGATTCGCAGCACCTCCCCTGACTTGTAGTTTAACTACTTTACTTACTTCTTTTGCCATTGTCCATTTAATTTACAACTAAGACCGGGTTTTCCCGATCCCTTGCCCTCATATAGACCTCCAAAAGGAGGCTTTTAGAAAGCGGTAAAAGTGAGTTAATTTGGAAGCAACTTCACTTTTAAGCGTAACAGTATTATTGTTTAAACTTTTTCTACCTGCATATAACTCAGTTCCAACGGCGTCTTCCGACCAAAGATCTTTACCATAACCTCCAGCTTGCGTTTCTCTTCATTAATCCGTTCCACTGTACCATTAAAACCATTAAAAGGACCGTCGATAACCTTGACAGTCTCACCCATCACAAATGGAATAGCTACCGTATCTGTGGTCACTGCCAGTTCGTCTACCTTACCCAGCATGCGATTGACCTCAGCCTTTCTCAGGGGGACTGGATCTCCTCCTTTAGTCTCTCCTAAAAATCCGATAACATTGGTAATCGAGCGAATGACATGGATCATCTCCCCTGTCAGGTACGCTTTTACCATAATATAGCCCGGGTAATACACCCGTTCTTTATTAATTTTCTTTCCCTTACGAATTTGAATTACCTTCTCAGTAGGGACGAGAACTTCCTCGAGATTATCACCAAATCCATGGCGCTCTACCTCACTCTCAATATACCCCTTGATCTTATTTTCCTGACCGCTTACTGCTCTGACCACATACCAATTACGCTCCAATTCTCCTGCCATTGCCCGTTATCCTATTAAAGCGTTAAAATAAAACTGAATAAGCTTGCCGAACAGGGAATCGACTCCCCATGTTGCCAGGGCAAAAAGAATTGAAAAAACAGCCACGATCACCATCAGGTTCGAAGCCTCAGCCCTGGAAGGCAGCGTCACGTGATTTTTCAGTTCCTCGTAAGATTCCTTGATGTACGTTACCATGTTTTCTCGCTATTACCCGGGAATGAAACACCAAAAAAGGTGATACTATCTTTCCCGAAAATCCTTGCATTATAAGCTTAGCACGGGAGGAGAGACTCGAACTCCCGACACCTGGTTTTGGAGACCAGTGCTCTACCAACTGAGCTACACCCGTATTTACAGTGAAAGGGTGCCCTCCCGATATCGATCAGGACGGGCCCCTTCACTGTTTAATGATTCCTCTTACGATTTCTTAATCGAGAATCTTCGTTACCTGACCGGCTCCAACAGTACGACCTCCTTCGCGGATAGCGAAACGGAGCCCTACATTAAGAGCGATCGGCTGAAGCAGATCTACAGTAATGGTAAGGTTATCTCCTGGCATTACCATTTCAACACCATCAGGAAGGACGATTGTTCCCGTAACATCCGTAGTACGTACATAAAACTGTGGACGGTAGTTATTGTGGAATGGAGTGTGACGTCCACCTTCTTCTTTTTTAAGGATATATACCTCAGCTTCGAATTTAGCGTGTGGCGTTACGGATCCTGGCTTACAAATAACCATTCCTCTTTTGATATCCTTTTTCTCAATACCGCGAAGCAAAATACCAACGTTATCTCCAGCTTCACCTCTGTCGAGAATTTTACGGAACATCTCAACCCCTGTGATCGTAGAGTTCAGCTTTTCAGCACCCATCCCGATAATCTCAACAGGATCTCCAGTGTTAGCCACACCAGTTTCGATACGTCCTGTAGCTACAGTTCCACGACCGGTAATGGTAAATACATCTTCAACAGGCATCAGGAAATCCTTTTCAACATCCCGCTTTGGCAATTCGATCCAATCATCAACCGCTGCCATCAACTCTTTAACAGTATCCACCCATTTGGCTTCTCCGTTGAGCGCTCCCAATGCAGAACCTGAAATCACAGGACTATTATCTCCATCGTACTCGTAGAAAGAAAGCAACTCACGTACTTCCATCTCAACAAGCTCCAACAGCTCCTCGTCATCTACCATATCCACTTTGTTCAGGAAAACCACGATACGTGGAATACCTACCTGACGTCCCAGAAGGATGTGCTCACGAGTCTGAGGCATAGGACCATCAGTCGCAGCAACAACCAGAATCGCTCCGTCCATCTGTGCAGCACCCGTAACCATGTTCTTCACATAATCCGCGTGACCAGGACAATCCACGTGAGCATAGTGGCGATTTGCCGTTTGGTACTCTACGTGTGAAGTGTTAATCGTAATACCCCGCTCCTTTTCTTCAGGGGCATTATCGATAGAATCAAAGCTTCTTGTTTCAGACAGCCCGTCTCCTGCCAGCACAGTTGTGATAGCGGCAGTAAGGGTGGTCTTTCCGTGATCTACGTGTCCAATAGTACCAATGTTCAAGTGCGGTTTGGAACGATTAAAAGTCTCCTTAGCCATTGTAAAATGATTTAATCTTAGTTTATATTAGTGTACAAAAATTTATCAAGTCAGTTTTAATTTTCGAACCCCAATTACAGGTTCTTCCTCCAAAACTGAATTTGAAAAGCGCGCTGTTCATGCAGCACCCTTGTTCTATCGTTTGAGCCAACGACGGGAATTGAACCCGTGACCTCTTCCTTACCAAGGAAACGCTCTACCCCTGAGCTACGTCGGCTTTTTGGGAGTTGTGTAATCCGAACATTTTATCCGGATTCCTCCGAACAACGCTCAATTACCAACTCGCCCAAGGTATTGGAGCGGGAGACCGGGTTCGAACCGGCGACATTCAGCTTGGAAGGCTGACGCTCTACCAACTGAGCTACTCCCGCGTTTTAAAACACAAAACCAGGTGATTATTTCTAAAAATAAATCACCCTCAAAGAACATTCAATCAACGATTTTTTCCCGTGGCCTTACGAAAGCGAGCTTTCGACGCCCACTCCGAAAAAATCTTTGTGGGGAGAGCAGGATTCGAACCTGCGAAGGTAAAAACCAACAGATTTACAGTCTGTCCTCGTTGGCCGCTTGAGTATCTCCCCCAACCCTTTTCAAAATTAAGAACTTACGAGCCGATGGAGGGACTCGAACCCACGACCCCGAGATTACAAATCACGTGCTCTAGCCAGCTGAGCTACATCGGCTTAATGGGCCTTTTTATCGCATAAAAAAGTCCGCTATTTCTAACGGACTGCAAATGTAGATAATTATTTATTTAATCAAAATTATTTCACGAAATTTTTGGAGCATAAAGTACGGTAGGTTTTGTCTTCTTTTTAACGAGCTTTCGCTCGAGGGATCCGCACGCCGAATCGACAGCTTCCTCAAAGGATTTACACTTTTTCTTCACTACAAATACATCCCCTGGGACGTGAAGTTTTATCTCCGCAATTTTATTTTCTTTTTCACGGGTATTGATCACCTTTAAAAAGACATCTGCCCCTATGGTCCGATCGTAAAAAAGATCGAGTTTATTCATGCGTTTCTGAATGAAGTCTGTTAACGCGTCTTCGGCATTGAAGTTGACGGATTGTGTAGTTACTTTCATAAATCTGTTATTTAAGTGTAGAAATCTTAGTGAACTTTATTCTTTGTTCCTGGGATGGGCCTTCAGGTGTACTTTTTTCAATTCAGCAATGCTGTTGTGTGTGTAGACCTGAGTGGATGCCAGAGAAGCATGACCCAGAAGCTCCTTGACCGCATTCATGTCAGCACCCTGATTCAACATATGCGTTGCGAAAGTATGCCTGAGGATATGAGGACTCCGCTTCACCTTTTCGGATACCTTACTCAGGTATTTCGTTATAATTCTATAAACAAGAGTTTCATATATTTTATTGCCCGATCCAGAGAGGAATAGAAAGGGGGAATCCGAATCCGGAAAACTTTCCTGTCGTACCCGCAGATACTCTTCGATATGCGGAGTCACCTCCCGGACCAATGGCAATATGCGTTCCTTATTGCGCTTGCCGGTCACGCGAAGGATTCCCGACTCCAGATCCAGGTCTGACAACTCAATCCCTATGAGTTCTGCACGCCGCATGCCCGTACTGTAGAAAAGTTCCACGACAAGCCTGTCCCTCAAAGTTTCAAAATCGGAGTCTTCAGTGGACCAGGTGGAGAAGAGTTCCCTCATTTCATCCTGAGAAAAGGGTACCTCTACTTTCCGATCCGTTTTCAACGGCCTGTGCCCCGCCAGCGGGTTGGATTCGATATATCCTTTGCGCAATAGAAATTTATAATAAGATTTTAGGGAAGCTATTTTTCGATTGACGGTCCGGTTACTGCATCCGTCTTCCAGACAGGAAATGATCCAGCTCCTGATGATGGTATAGGGTAATGTATTTATGGAAGTATCCGGGTGCTCCTGCTTACAAAAAGACTCAAAACTCCTGAGATCCCGCAGATACGCCTTTACGGTATGATCCGAGTATTGGCGTTCATAGGCGAGATATTTACGGAATGCTTCAGGTGACATTCCTTAAAGATACAAAAGCAAAAAAAAGAAAAACCCGGATTCGTAAAGAATCCGGGTTTAGTTGTACAGCAACTGATCTTCTCAGGTTATATCTCTTCCTGATCTCTCAAATGCTGAATATATCTTGCTTTGAGCACTTGTTGGCGACGCTCGACAGACGGTTTTGAAAACTGCTGCCTTTTGCGCAATTGGCGCATGGTACCTGTACGGTCAAACTTACGCTTGAAACGTTTCAGTGCTCTATCGATATTCTCTCCTTCTTTAACGGGTATAATTAACATGGCTACAACCTCCTTTCGTTAGAAATGCGGGTGCAAATATACACGCATTCTTTAAAAACTGTTCTATTCTTTTAAAATATTTTTGGCGATGACCACTTTTTGGATTTCCGTAGTCCCCTCCCCTATGGTACAGAGTTTGGAATCCCTGTAAAATTTTTCTACCGGGAAATCCTTCGTATATCCGTAACCTCCGTGAATCTGTACAGCTTCGTTGGCTACTTTTACACAGACTTCAGAGGCGTACATTTTCGCCATAGCGCTTTGAACCGTAACGGGCTTCCCCTGATTTTTTAAAAACGCTGCCTTGTGTACCATTAATTCAGCGGCTTCTATTTCAGTTGCCATTTCTGCAAGCTTAAAGGAGATTCCCTGAAAAGCACTTATGGGTTTACCAAACTGAATCCGCTCTTTGGAATACTTCAGGGAAGCCTTATAAGCGCCTTTAGCAATTCCCAGGGAAAGTGCCCCAATAGAAATACGCCCTCCATCCAGGATTTTCATGGACTGTATAAAACCTTCTCCAACCTCTCCGAGGCGGTTTTCATCCGGAACCATACAATTGTCGAAAACGAGCTCGGCCGTTTCACTGGCACGCATCCCAAGCTTATCCTCCTTCTTCCCACTGCTGAAGCCCGGAGTTCCCTTCTCTACGACAAAGGCCGTCATACCCCGACTGTCTCCTTTTTCCCCCGTACGGACGATTACCACAGCTACATCCCCGCTTTTTCCGTGCGTAATAAAATTCTTGGCTCCGTTAATTACCCAGTGGTCTCCTTTCTTTTTGGCAGTGGTACTCATACCGCCGGCATCAGAACCCGTATTGTGCTCCGTGAGCCCCCAGGCGCCAATCCACTCCGCAGAGGCCAGTTTCGGAATCCAGCGCGCTTTTTGATCTTCATTGCCAAACATGAGAATATGATTGGTGCAAAGCGAATTATGTGCAGCCACGGAAAGTCCTATAGACGGGTCCACTATCGAAATTTCCTCTATAATGGCTATATATTCGTGGTATCCCAATCCCGAGCCTCCCAAAGACTCCGGTACCAGGACCCCCATAAAACCCAGGGATCCTGCCTTTTTCAAGACCTCTATGGGAAGGGTCTGAGATTCATCCCACTCCATAATATGCGGGGCGATATACTGTCGCGCAAAGTCCCTGGCGGACTGCGCCACCAAACGTTGCGTTTCCGAATAATCGAAATTAACGGACAGAGAAGTTTCAGTAAGCATAGCAATTTTTTAGAGCCTCAAATATAGTGCAATTCTGTCAATTTTATCCGAAGGAAGGCTTTCCACCGAATTCAATTGATCTAAATGCACAAAAGCCCCGATGCGGTTCCGAAAGGCCACAATATCGCGGGCCATTTGACGATTCAAGTACACGATTCGGGACAACTCTGCCGCGGAAGCGCGATTCAAATCTATCTTCTCCAAAGGGGGAATAGTCCTTAATGGAAACGCTCTGAGGACCCGCCTGGCCGTTTCAGGATCAAGGCCATAGACGTCTTGTATTTGGGAGGCGATACGAAAACCACCAAGTGCCTCTCTGAAACGTACGATTCTTTTGGACAGTACCGGTCCTATACCTCGTATGGCTTGAAGTTGTTCAGCTGTAGCTGTATTCAAATCCTTCGAATTGAAATTCTCCGGGGATTCCCGCGGGGCATTGGATTTTGGAAATCGGAAAAAGGGAGATAGTCGCTGGCAGGTGCTGTCCGGAAGACCCGATACTTTCTTAAACTGATCCATGCCGAGCATTCGCCCCCCCATACTTCTGAAGGCATATAAGGAGTCCAGGGCATAAAAAGGTATTCCGAGTAAGTAACCTTTGTAATCTTCCAGGTCATTGGGGTCCAATGGTCGCAATGTCCAGGAGCTTTGGGCATTCAGGGAGGCCCGAAGGGTATCTAACCGAGCCTCTATCAAAGGAGTTCCGGTCACGGCTTTTGAAACCTGAATTTCTGAAAAGCCTCTGGAGAACATCCATTTGACGCCCTGAAGCATACAGAGGATTAGAAGAAAATAAAAAATCCCACTTCGCACACCGGGATGGTTATGAAAGTGGGATTCTGGTCGCCTCATGGTCCAAATATAGAACCTGAGACTGCCCTTATTTTGCAGCTTGCTTCCTAAAAAGCTGGTTGTTTTTGAGTTGTTTTAAATAGTTGTTCAGATCTTCACGGACCTCCCCGGACATTATGTAGAGTCCTATGATGTTTGGAAAAGACATCGCCAGAATCATCATATCCGAAAAATCGAGAACGGCTCCCAGGCTAACAGAAGCACCAATGACCACAAATACCAGGAAGAGCATCTTGTAAACCATCTCAGCACGCTTGCTCTTGCCAAAGAGATAAGACCACGCCCGCATCCCGTAATAAGACCAGGAAATCATGGTTGAAAATGCGAAAAGGAACACTGCAATCCCCAGTACATATGGGAACCAGGAGAAGACACTCCCGAAAGCATCAGAGGTCAATTGAGCCCCGGCCATTCCTTCTACCTCGTGCATCCCTGTGAAAATCAGGACCAGCGCAGTGAGAGTACAAACCACAACGGTATCTATAAAAGGTTCCAGCAAAGCCACAAAACCCTCTGAAGGGGGGTGGTTTGTTTTTACCGCGCTATGCGCTATGGCAGCAGAACCAACCCCGGCTTCATTCGAAAAGGCCGCACGCTGAAATCCGACTACAAGCACTCCGATAACACCCCCTTTAATCGCAGCAGGGCTGAAGGCGCCGTCGACAATAGCAGCAAACGCACTTCCCACGTTCTGAATATTCATAATAATAACCGCCAAAGCCGCGATCACATAGATCGAAGCCATCAGAGGTACAATCCTTCCGGTTACATTGGCGATACTCTTAATACCTCCGATAATCACAACCCCGACAAGAATCGCGGTGACCACTCCAAACCAGAAGCCATTTCCCTGGAGTACAGAAAACTGACCCGCCAGTTGTTCGAAAGACTGGTTCGCCTGAAACATATTTCCACCTCCGAAAGAGGCTCCAACGCACAATACGGCGAAAAGGCCGGCAAGCACTTTACCCAGTCCTTTCATATTTCGTTTTTCAAGGCCGTATCTCAAATAATTCATCGGACCTCCAAACACACGTCCATCGGGTAGTATATCCCGATACTTTACCCCCAGGGTACACTCCACAAATTTCGAAGACATCCCCAGCAAACCGCAGACAATCATCCAGAAAGTGGCTCCGGCACCCCCTAGTGAAACTGCTACAGCGACCCCGGCGATATTCCCCAGACCCACTGTCCCCGAAACAGCAGTGGCAAGGGCCTGAAAGTGGGTTACCTGCCCGGGCGCCTCCGGGTCATCATACGTACCACGCGCAAGTTGCAGGGAATGGCGGAAGCCCCTGATATTGATAAAGCCCATCCGAATCGTAAAGAATGTAGCCCCCAATACCAGCCAGATCACGATAAATGGAATCCCCTTGGTTACGGGATCACCATTGGGATGCGTAAGCACCTTTGGGTCGTCGTATGTGATTTCAGCCAGTAAATGCGCGCCGCGTTGAATCAGGTCTTCACTGTTATTGGAGTCATAAATAACTTCCCCTTCTGCCACCAGATGATTTAAGGACCCACGAGAACTGGAAGTAACGGTGATGTCCCCTCCGCTTTCACCGGAGACAACAGCAATCGGATCCCCTTTGGACACCCCACTACCCTCAGCGCGAATCCACTTCTTAAGCACATAGCGATTGGAGACTTCGGGACTCCATCCGGGAATTGGAATTTTTTCAGAATCTATGTAGACTACCGGGTCGTAAATCCCGGTAGCTGCAAAAGGATCCCAAAACAGTACCGATCCCAGGGCGCTTACCGCAGGAGTCATGGCCCCGTTGAACACTTCTGTGATCGCTTCAGTGGGAACCTTAAAGACCCGTGTCACTGAATTTCCCTGAGCGTCGGTGATTATGACGTCATAGGATATCCCTTCAACCAATCCTGTAGCCCTGTTTGAGGTTAAGGGCGTTGACTGATTGCTCCACTTGTAAGTATACGGGGGTCGACCTCCGGTAACTTCAAGACTGACAACCCCGTCATTGATTCGGTTGGAAGGATTACTAATGGTTTCTTTGACCCGAATATCCTGGGCGGTTGAGTAAAAGGCCAGTAAAAAAAGTAAAAGGGAACATATACGCGTCATAAAGATGGCTTGAGTTAGATAATTAGAGCTTGTTAAGTGAGGCAATATCCTAAAAAAATACCACCCTATCAAATTCCTAAATCATAAAGAACTGCTGCATCCGGCAAAAGGAAGGCTGGAATGGATAATGTTTGGAGGCCTGAGGTGCCTTAAAGGTACAGTGACATATCCGCCCGTAGCTACCAGGTGTGTTTCAGCTAATGTGGAACATTTCATTGAGTTTGCGGATCTGATCTGCCCTACCCAAAACGATGACTTTACTTTTTGGTTCTAAAGGCATATCCGCCTCCGGATTAATAATATAGGTCCCATCGGGTTTTACATAACCGATAATCGTACAACCTGTTTTCCGGCGCAGGTCCAAATCCCTGAGGGTATTACAATTCATCTGGTTTGTAAAATCCTCAATTTGCACTTCTTCAAGATTGGTGGTATGCTCTCCCTCCATGGAAAGTTTGTCCATGAAAGTGATTAGATCCGGGAGGACGACCAGGGATGCCATATGATCCCCCCCGATCTTATCTGGCATGATCACTTTGTTCGCCCCTGCAAGCAGCAACTTTCTCTGGGAGGTGATTTGCGAGGCCCGACTTATAATAAATAACTCTTTATTCAACTGATGGGCCGAAAGGACCACAAATAAATTGGCAGCATCATCAGGCAGTGTAGTTATCAGGTATTTGGCCCGATCGACCCCTGCGGTCAGCAATACTTGATCTTCATTGGCGTCTCCCTCTACAAAAAGCACCTCACCTTCATTCTTTTCAATGAGTTCCTTATCCTTTTCAATAACCACAAAGGGACGACCATACTCTTTTAATCGAGCCCCGGCCTGGGTTCCGTTTCTACCATACCCGCACACAATCACGTGGTCCTCAAGACCGGCTATTTTCTGTTTCACTTTTTTCTTTTTTAAAAGTTGAAGGGAATTCCTACCCAAAATATATTCCGTAACCACTGAAATAGCAAAAGCAAAAATGAAAATGCTCGCGGTAATCAGGACTACTGTAAAGAGCTGTTCTTGCGTACTGAGGGGTCGCACTTCTTTAAAGCCCACCGTAGAAACCGTGATGACGGTCATGTAAAGGGCTTCCACCCAACTGAAATCAGCGATATACCTATAGCCCAGCACCCCGAAGAGCAGTACCAGGGAAACCATAAAAAGGGCGAGGTAGATCTTGGATCGAAAGAGTCTTAGCATGATCTATAAATCGAAAACCGAAGTCCGTTTGGTGTACACCAGGTCTTTAATCCTAAGCCAAAACGCCAGGAACAGATATAGGGCGAATCCAAACCCCAGGGTCACAAAAGTCAGATAGATAAAAGTGGTCCGGACCACCCGTGTGCGAATCCCCAGTCTCTCCGCAATCCGTCGGGATACTTCAAACCCCCTTTTCTGAAAATAGTAAAGGATCTGATAAAAGATACCTACAGGTCTCGAATGCTTTATTCGGACCCCCTCCCGGGCAGAGAAATCGGTATTAGTTATAGGTAACTTCACCTTCCCACTCATTCATTCCACCCGATAGATTATACGCACTTGAAAATCCTCTGGCGGTCATCAGGGCGCAGGCCTGTCCGCTGCGATTGCCGGAGCGACAATAAACATAATAATGAGCCGCCTTGTCTAAGGCATCAAGTCCTTCCAGAAATTCCTGTGGTTTATAAATATCCAGATGTTCTGCCCCCGGAATAAAGCCTTCTTCCATTTCCTCCTGGGTGCGCACATCGAGAATCACTGCATTTTCATCTTTTTCCAGGCGAGCGCGCCATTCTTCTTGGGTAAGATCAGCCATAATAGCAATACGATTAGGTTTCAAACAAAAATACACAATCCTAGATAACCCGCATAATTCGCAGGAAAAGGATTTAGCGTTCTCAGGATTTGAGTTTAACAAATTTTTAGTACTGGAGAATTTGCATATCCGTGGTAACCTGTTTACATTTGTATATACAATTATTGTATGGACATGAATGTTGAAGAACGCATCAAAACAACGGCAACGCTCCCTCCCGAGCGCCGGACAATTATTCACCTCATGCTGGTAAACAACCACATACAGGATGTTCTGGTGCAGGCGTTGAAGCCTTTTGATGTAAGTATCCAACAATTCAATGTTCTCAGAATCCTGAGAGGGCAAAGAGGCGAACCGGCCAACTTAAGCACCCTCAACGAGCGTATGGTGAGCCGCATGAGTAATACGACACGCCTGGTTGATAAATTAATTCTTAAAGGCTTTACAGCCCGCAATACCTGCCCCGAAAATCGGCGCAAGGTTGAAATCCGGCTGACAGAAAAAGGATCCGGTGCCCTGAGCGAAATGGACCGCGCTGTGGAGCTGGCAGAAAAAGAGCTCATGAGTGCGCTTGACCCAAAAGAACTTCTTGCTTTAAATACACTTTTAGATCAAATAAAATTCAAAAATGAATAGTACTACTGAAAAAATGACAACAGATTATCTGGAAGCATTACAATGGCGTTATGCGACGAAAAAATTCGACGCTGATAAGCGCATCAGCGAGGCAGATTTAGCGACCTTACAGCAGGCCATCCGCCTGAGCGCGTCCTCCTATGGGTTGCAACCTTACACTGTATTGGTGATTTCCAATACAGAACTGAGGGAGAAACTCCGACACGCCTGTTGGAATCAGCCTCAAATAACAGACGCTTCCCACGTCTTCGTTTTTGCAGGCAAAAAAGACTTTGATCAGGACCTGATCGATTCCTATCTGAATCTGGTTTCCACGACGCGGAATCTGCCCTTAGATTCTTTATCGGGTTATGGGGATTTTATGAAATCTAAACTCCTCGAACTGCCTCGGGCCTCAAAAGCTTCCTGGTCCAGTCATCAGGCCTATCTGGCTGCCGGAAATTTACTCTCTGCTGCCGCTTCGCTTCAAATTGACACGTGTCCGATGGAAGGATTTGAAAAAGAAGCCGTAGACGCTATTTTAAACCTTGGGGAGAAAGGACTGACGACGGCTCTAATTGTGCCAGTAGGCTATCGAGACGAGTCAGACCAAACCCAATTTTATAAAAAGGTTCGCCGGACACCGGAAGAACTCTTTCTTCATATTTAAGTTTTTATCACGTATCTAATCACTATTAATTTTAATCTCAAACCCTATGAAACGTACATTTTTAACCCTGACCCTGGCGCTATTCGCATTGGGCACCACTCAAGCTACTGAACCTGTAGAAATTGAAAAAAAAGAAATGCCTTTAGATTCGTATACTTGGACACATGATGAGGCTAATTTAACACCTGAACAAGTTACAGCTATTGTTACTTGGGGTAAAAAAGTACAGGCTGATTATAAACAAAAAATGACTACCAAATAGTTGAATAGGCAAGAAATTTTAATTATTGGA
>CAKZOC010000276.1 GCA_937136025.1 uncultured Bacteroidota bacterium | reverse complement strand
AATGGTTTCAGGGCTCTGGAACCGGATTCCGAACTCCTGGTGTTTTCGGATATGGACCTGGAAGGATCTAAAGCAGATGACTACCGGTTTGATTTGGAAGACCGGCCTTTTACAGACCAATACAAAAGTTTATGAAAATTGGAATAACCGGACAAGCGGGATTTGTGGGTTCTCATTTATTCAATACCCTGAACCTGAAGGAGGACATCGAATTGATTCCTTTTAAGCGGGCGCATTTTGATGCCCCGGATGCCCTGGATACTTTTGTTCGCTCCTGCGACGCCATCGTACACCTGGCGGCGATGAACCGGCACGAAGATCCGCAGGTCATCTACGATACCAATATCCACCTCGTGGGGGAACTGATTGCAGCTCTGGAGCGGACCGGGTCGCAGCCGCATATCGTTTTTTCTTCCTCAACCCAGGAGGATCGCGACAACCTCTACGGCAAATCCAAAAAAGAAGGAAAAGAGCGCCTGATGGCCTGGGCTGAAAAATCCGGAGGTCGGTTAACCTCCCTGACGATCCCGAATGTTTTCGGCCCGTTTGGAAAGCCCAATTACAATTCGGTAGTGGCCACCTTTTGCCACAAAGTGGCCCGGGGCGAATCGCCACAGATTATTCAGGATAATGAAATCGGTCTGATTTATGTGAACGAACTCGTCGCAGAGATCCTTGAGGCCCTTACCTTTGATTTCGATACTACAGAACCTGCCTGCGTCCGGGAGCTTCCCATTGCGCCAAGACATAGGATTAAAGTTTCCGAAATCCTCTCCATGTTATTGGAGTATCGGGAACAGTATCAAAAAAACGGTGTTTTCCCGGATCTCACCCAAGACTTTGGAAGGGCGCTGTTCAACACCTATCGCTGTTATATCCCACAGGAACACTACCCGGTGCGTTTTACGAAACATACAGATCCAAGAGGCAGTTTTGTCGAGATTACGCGGGCCAAAACCCCGGGGCAATTTTCCTTTTCGACGACCGTGCCCGGAATTACCCGGGGAAATCATTTCCATACCCGCAAGGCAGAGCGATTTGCAGTCATTCAGGGTAAAGCCCGTATTGAACTGCGAAAAATCGGCACCCGGGAGGTCATCTCCTATGATTTAAGCGGGGAAAACCCGGCCTATGTGGACATGCCCATCTGGTATACCCATAATATTACCAATACCGGTGACGAAGAACTCATCACCCTTTTCTGGATCAATGAACCCTTTGACCCTGAGGATCCCGATACTTATTTTGAAGACGTAACCCCATAGATACCGCTATGCTTAAAAAATTAAAAGTCGTTACCGTAGTAGGCACCCGGCCTGAGATCATCCGGCTGGCCTGCGTATTAAAAGCCCTGGATGCAAGTGAGGCCATAGACCACACCCTGATTCATACCGGTCAGAATTACGACTATGAACTCAACGAGATTTTCTTCGACGATATGGGAATCCGCAAACCGGACCATTTTCTGAACGCCGCGGGAAAAAATGCCGCTGAAACCGTGGGAAAAATACTGATTGCCATAGACCCCCTTCTCGAAAAGATTGCCCCGGATGCCTTTTTAGTCCTCGGGGATACCAATAGTTGCCTGTGTGCCATTCCCGCCAAAAAGAGGAAGATCCCCGTTTTCCATATGGAAGCCGGAAACCGTTGTTTTGACCAACGGGTGCCCGAAGAAACCAATCGGAAAATTGTGGATCACGTAGCGGACATTAACCTGACGTACAGCGATATTGCCCGTGAATATCTCTTGAGGGAAGGGCTCTCACCAGATCGGATAATCAAAACGGGCAGTCCTATGTTTGAGGTATTAAATAGTCTCAGGGATAAAATTGAAGCCTCTCCCATTCTCGATTCCCTCGGACTGAAAAAGCACGAGTACTTCGTGGTTTCTTCCCACCGGGAAGAGAACATCAGCAATCCGCAGAACTTCAACGGACTTATGGAGTCCCTGAATCAGATTGCTGAAACGTATAATTATCCGGTGATCGTTTCCACCCACCCGAGGACCCGCAATATGCTGGAGGCCAAAAAAGTAACAGCCCACAAAAACATTCAATTCTTAAAACCTCTCGGTTTTTCAGATTATAACGCTCTGCAACTCCACTCCTACGCCGTGCTTTCGGATAGCGGGACCATTTCGGAAGAGTCTTCCATACTGAATTTCAGGGCCCTGAATATTCGGGAAGCGCATGAGCGTCCCGAAGCTATGGAAGAAGCTTCTGTTATGATGGTAGGCTTGCAGCCGGAACGGATTTTACAAGCTCTAGAGGTTTTAAAAGACCAGAAGCGGAATCCGGAGCGGAATTTCAGGAAAGTCTCTGATTATTCCATGCCCAACGTAAGCGAAAAAGTGGTGCGGATCATCGTATCCTACACCGATTACATCCACCGGGTCGTCTGGTCTAAATAACACACCCATGCGCGTAATCTTACTCGGCCTGGCCGTTCCCAATATGGATACCTCGACGAATCTCTATGCAGATATGGTTCAGGAATTCCGTAAAAATGGGCATGATGTTTTTGTAGTCGCCCCGGTCATGCAGGGTACTACAAAAGGCCTGCATATGGAGGGGGGTATAAAAGTGCTTAGAATTGAGACCCTGAAACTCTTCGGTGTGGGTAAATTCTACAAAGCCATTGCCAACTTATTGCTCCCCTACCAGTTCCACAGGGGTATGAAAGCGCATAAAATTGCTTTGGATTTTGACCTGGTCCTGATTCCAACCCCGCCTATCACTCTGACACCTCTGGCCAGGAAAATTAAAAATAAATGCGGTGCCAAGGTTTATCTGATTCTTCGCGATATTTTTCCCCAGAATGCGATTGACCTTAAAATAATGCGGCAGGGTGGTCTCGCCCACCGATTTTTTCGCAAACAGGAGAAAGAACTGTACGCCATTTCCGATGGCATAGGGTGTATGTCGCCCGGAAACATGCGGTACATCCTCAAACACAATCCCGAAATACAACCCTCTATTGTCCACGAGTTACCCAACTGGAGAAGGGCATCCCCCTACCCTTCTCATAATCAGGATACTGAAATACGAGATCACTATGGGTTCGACGACAAATTTGTAGTTATTTTTGGCGGTAATATTGAACCAACTGAAGTAAATATTTAAATTACTTAAA
>CAKZOC010000275.1 GCA_937136025.1 uncultured Bacteroidota bacterium | reverse complement strand
ATTCCTACGAGGCCATGGTCGAAGCAGGACAAGCCAATGCCACACCTATGGGTGGAGACTTACCCGTAAGTTCCGGGGATGCCCCTAAACTTATGGTATGGGCCCAAAAAGATCCGATAGGGCCCAACCTGGACCGGATTCAGATTATTAAAGGCTGGGTTGAAAATGGAAAAATGATGGAAAAGATATATAACGTGGCGCTCTCAGATAACCGGACCGTGCATGCGGATGGCTCTGTGGAACCCCTCGATGCCCCTGTCAATATGGAAACCGGGGCTTTTACAACGGATAAGGGTAGCCCGGAGCTCAGTGCCGTTTGGCAGGATCCGGACTTCGACCCTACAAATCAGGCCATTTATTACACCCGGGTCATTCAGCTGCCCACTGCCCGATGGACCCTTTGGGATGAGATCCGCGAAGGCGTGACCTTTCCGGAGTCCGTCGCCAGGACCCTTCAGGAGCGCGCATGGGGATCCCCGGTATGGTATAGCCCCAAATAAGAACACCTATTGCAGGGTTATACATGCTGCCATTCAGGAAAGGGCCTGGAGTTCGCCTATATGGTATAATCCTAACGAATAAAATCTCATATGAAGAATCGACTCAAAGTACCTGTTGTTCTGTTTCTCGTACTTTTCTCAGTAAAAATTTCAGCCCAGGCTGAACCCCCCACCACCTGGTTGATGCCCCCAAAAGACCTGTGGGCTTTCAGTTATCAGTACCTCGATCTGGAATCGAACATTACCCCATCCTCGGATGTTGTGTTGGCCAATGGGGTTATTGAAGCTTATGTGAACGCCATTCCCATAGTGCGCAGTTTTGCCATTGGCGGGAATATTGCCCAGGTATTTGTAGTCCCTACCTTCGGAAATTTGACCGCTTCGGTAAATATTAATGACATCCCAGGATTTGGGGATTTGGAGATCGATCCGAATACCTTTGAGATTATCGATAAATCGGGCATGATGGATTCCCAGGTGAATTTCCGTGTGGGACTTCACAACGCTCCGGCTCTGAATATTATAGAGCTGAGTCAGTGGGAACGAAAATTCCAGGTGTATGGCTTTTTGGGCCTTACAGTCCCGACCGGCGAATACACCTCCGGGCGCCGGATCAACCTGGGTGCAAATCGTTGGGCCTTTCGCATCGGAGCCCCAATGGTCCTGCCCCTGAATCAGAACAAGAAGAGACCTGCAGATCTTGAAATCAATCCGACCATAACCTTTTTCACCAACAACAATGACCCATTTGTGGGGGATACTAAAACACAGAAAGCCCTTTTTAGATTCAACACGGCGGCTACCAAGTACTTTACCTCCAAATTTTATGCCTCCGTAGCTGCGGGCTATCAGTATGGGGGTATTACCGAAATTGACAACCTCCCCAAAGGCGAGCGCATTGAACAGATTGGCGCCTCTCTGACCGGGGGCTATACTATTGCCTCCATCATCCGGGTTCAGGCCTCATTGGGCCAAATCTTTTTTAATGATAAGAACGGGTTGATGGCCCGCTTCCAGGCCACGGTCATCCTCCCATCCAAATCCGACAGGGAACTCATTAAACAAGCCACCAATACCCCGGTTAACTGAGTCTTAAACCGCGCTCTTTCCAAGCTCCTGATATGGCTTAAATTATATTCTTTAATTTGCTTTCAAACTCAAAACCACACACAATGAAATCACTAAAATTTCTTTCCATCCTTGTTTTTCTTTTGACGTTTCAATCCGGCTATGCTCAACTGTCAAGTGTTATCCCAAAACCAGACCTGATTAAAACCCTGGATGACACGGCCGATCTCGGTTTCTCGAAAGACAAAAATGACAAACTGATTAAGCAGAATGAATCCTTTGTCAACGATTTATTCGGGATTGTGGACAGCGATAAGTCTGAAGACGACAAGAAAAGCGCATTACAACGACTTAAGAAAGACAACAACTCCAAACTGGATGACCTGTTGGGGTTTGACGGAGCCGAAAAGTACCGTAAAAAGATGAAAAAGACCCTCAGGCCCTATAAGCGGAAAATGAAACTTTTAAAGTTTGCCTTGTAGGGATAGGCGTCTGGACCCATATCGGAAAAGGCGAAACGCCTGCCTCCCAAAACCACTTCCAACATAGTTTTGGGGGTATTTCCCTGACCCCTCCCAGTTAAGAATTTGACAGGTGAATATGGGGCTTGCACGAATTTGAAAAGACCATCCGCAAGCGGATGGATCCGGGACATCTTCAATGGCCTTTTTAAATGTAAATCCAAAGTCAGTGAAATGAAGAGAGAAACCCTTTTCTGTTTGAAGAAATCCGGGGCTACACGCGCCATGATCCTGGCCGTTTTTGTATTCAGCAGTATAGGGGCTCGGGGCCAGCAAGAATCTGAAACTTCCAAAGCCGCTGAAAATGCGACCAATCCCCTTGCTTTTGTCACAAAACTTCAGTTCCAGCCCAACTACACCTTTATAGACGGGGGTAGCGACCAGTTATCACTTATCAGCAGGATCAGCCAGCCGACAAAAACCGTCGGGCTGCCTTTTATCAAAAGCAAAGATCCCTCCAAGATCTATACCATTTACCGTCTGGAAGTCCCTGTAGTGAGCCAAACACTGGGGCCCTCCAGCCCCCTGAATGCCACAGGGCTCAGTGACATGGCGCTTTTGGATGTCCTTGTTTTTTCCCAACCCTGGGGACTGCTCGGAGCCGGGGGAGGGTTTATCTTTCCAACCGCTTCCTCAGAGGTGCTTGGGACGGGAAAGCTCAATGCAGGCCCTGTAGCCGTGCTCCTGTATACTAAAGTCCCGAAATTGCAGGTGGGGATCCTGGCCCAGCAATATTTTTCGATTGCGGGTAGCAGCGATCGGGCCGACCAGAATTTTATGCTATTCCAGCCCGTTTTCAACAAGGTATTCAACAACGGTTACTTTATGCAGTTCTCCCCCATCATGAAGTTTGACTGGGAGAACAACACCTACAACATTCCCATTAGCATTGCCTTCGGAAGGGCCTTTGCCAAAAACCTCTCCATGTTTATTGCCCCCGAGTACGTCGTCAGTGGCCCCGCCCAGGGGAACTTTACCATCCGGCTGAATATCAATACCATGTTTGCGTCCATGTAAGGCACTGTCCCGAATTACATAAAAAGGTAGCGTACTCTATTGCGGTTGAAGGAACTCTCTGGAATCGGAATACTTCAGGATCGAATCCCGGGAATAGTACATGGGGAAATACGCATCCTGTGCCCAAAGTTCAAAAAGATTCCCATAATAAGGACTTTCAGGATTGCCGGACTGGCCCGGGCTGTTCATTCCAAGGGCCTCATCCCATGCTCCCACGGGGATAATCACACGAAAAGAAGCCCCACTGCTCTGGCGATAGTTATTCCCGGTAGATCCCGGGGTGTATCCATTGCCTCCCCTCGGCAAAGGGCCCAGATCCAGTCCCTTTTTATACGCTCCGGAAAGGGCATCGCTCAGGGGATGGGTCATGGCCGTGTGCTTTAGGGCTTTTTGACCATATCGCCATTCCGACATGTCCTCCCCAAGCCGTTGGGTTAACCCCTCGACGGCCGTGTCAAAAGTATCCTGCAGAAAGGCATCCCGGGACCCAGTACTGCCAAATACCGCGTCAGGTTCCCGGATCCATTGCAGAATACGTTCCAGCTGTAAACTGCTTAAAAACTCCTGAGCCTCCTCGGGGACAAATCGGGAATGCGCCCCTTTGCGAATTTCATTTTCCCAGGCCACATAGATGGCGGCGGGGATCGCATTCGGGGCCAGGGTGTAGTCCCAGTCCGAAAAATAGTCCCGGGCGGCTGCCGAACTTCCGGATAACTCCAGGGAGTTCAGGTACGGAACCAGTTCCCGTGCGGGAAGGGAGTGATAATCTGTCTGCAATGACTTCATCTCCTCCAGTGTCAGGGGATTTTCTCCCGAGAGCACCTCCTGGATGCGACGTCCCCGGAAAGGGTCTGCCCAGGAATAGGCAATGGCGTCCCAATGGGTATAGGAGTCAGGGGTTACATTCTCATTGGCTGTGGCAATAAACTGCCGCTGAGGATTGAGCTCATGGGGTTTCTCTGCGATGGGTAAATAATCGGCCCACTCAAACCGGCCGTCCCCCGGAACGGGAACGAGTCCTGAAAAGTCTTTCCGAACAGGAGCAATTCCAACGGCTTGCCAGCCGATATCCCCGTCCATATCCGCCCAAATCATGTTTTCCCCCGGGATATGGCTGTAGGTACACGCCTTGCGAAAGGCTTCCCAGGAATCCGCCTGATCCATTCTCAGCGAAGCCAGATAAGGCGCGCCTCCAGGCTCCATCCAGGCGCAGCGCACCGCATAGGCCTTGTGGCGAAGGGTATCCTCGAAAACCACAGGGCCGTGCCGGCTGTATTTTAAGGTGGCCGTATGAGGTTCCTTTCCTTTTACCGGAATCGTTTCCTGTACAATCTCCATTTCCTCCCACTGTCCCTCATACCTGTACTGATCCGGATTTTCCGGATGGGTGTCGTAGACGTAAAGGTCCTCCCCATCGGTTTCAAAAACAGTCAATCCCCAGGCACCAAAGCCATTGTGGCCGATAGAAACTCCCGGTATTTCAGGTTCTCCACCTCCTATCACGTTCCACCCGGGGGCTACCAAATGTACCATATATCGGAGGGAAGGCACGGCAATCCGGCGATGGGGATCGTTGGCCATCAGGGGCTTTCCATTGGCCATTCGGCCTCCGGCCACCACCCAGTTGTTACTGCCAATCGAGAGGCTATCCACCCGGGGGTTCTCACGATCTGCAAGATTGAGCGCCTTTCTTTGTAGAAGGGCCGTTTCGACCGGAGTGCTCCGATACGCCTCCAGAAGATGTTCCGCCCGAAAAGTTACCGGCCTGCGATACGCTTCATAAAGCCCAAGGATATCCTCAAAAAGTCCGTCTTCGTCTATTCCCTCCTGCAAGGTGAGGTCCGGTGTTTTAGGATGAAACCAAAGCAAAGACTGTACTTTTTCGGCCCCGAGTCGGGCGACAGCCCTGCCCACGGCGAGCTCTTCCTGTATGTTTCCCAACAGCCCCTGATGGCGGGAAATGACAACCTCAGGCGTCCATTTTTCAGGGAGAATACCCAGCGCCTTAAATTCAATAGGCAGCGTTTCTGGAGACTCCAGCGCCTTCTCGATATACGCATTTACACCTTTTGTATAGGCCTCGATAATATCAATGCCATCTTCGTGGTAATACTGCATTTCCTCCGTCATGGACCCACGGTATTTAAACAATCGGGTGCCGATGTCTCTTGTCAGTTCCGATTCCCCGAGAATTTCAGCTACCGTACCGGTGGCCTGACGACGCCAGACCTCAAATTGAAACAAACGGTCCTGTGCAGCGAGGTACCCCTGAGCGAAGAATAAATCCCGTTGATTCTGTGCGTAGATATGGTTGATTCCATACGGGTCGCGAACGACTTCAACACTTTCTTCCAGGCCAGCAACCCTCAAAGTGCCCTCTTCAGATTTGCGACAGGAAATCAGTGCCATGATAAGTAACAGAAAAGGAATGGTTTTCATCTAAAAGGCATTTTTTAAATTATGATCAAAGGTGAATTCCCCCATAGCTCGTTAACCAAAAAAGGGAGATGCGTTTTCAGCAAGGCAAGATTCGGCACCGTGGATTGAGAATCCCATGCCTTATATTTCGATTTCCCGTCCCTGAACAGCCAATTCCATAGGAAAAGAATAACTGGATCCGCGTTTAAAATCCTCAAACATTTGAGTCCTTACCGTATCGGGGTGGGCCGGGTCGTGATGAAAGAGTATCAGTCGTTTGGCCTGAGTCCGGGAGCAGAATTCTGCTGCCATTTCCAGGGAACTGTGTCCCCATCCAATTTTATTGGGATACTCCTCCTTACTATACTGCGAATCGTGGATGAGTAAATCTGCATGAAGGGCCAGATCATAACCCGAGATCCACTCATCTGCCGTATAGAGATGTTCTTTCCCGATGATGGGCTCATGATCCGGGATATACGTAAGTGTCTTTGATGCGCTCTGAACCCGGTATCCCAGGGTAGGGCCGGGATGACTTATGAATTCAGTGGTAACCTTAAAATCCCCGAAAGTAAAAGACTCCTCCGAGAGTTCGTGAACCTTCAAGTTGGAAGGAACATCCCTAAGAGGAATAGGAAACAATGGAGGTGATAAAAAGCGATTCAATCTGTGAATCAAAGGTTCACTACTGCCTCCGGGACCCCAGATATGCACTTCTTTGCCGGGGGTAAAAAGCGGCTTACAAAACGCCAGCCCCTGAATATGATCCATGTGCAAATGTGTCAGAAAAATATCGATGCGTTTTTCGGGATAGTCGCGATTGAAGTCAATCTCGAGAATTCCGGTTCCCGCATCTAAAATCATACGTTGAGACCCATCAATGACTTCAATACAGGGCGTATTCCCCCCATAGGTCTGATTTTCAACAGAAGAAGTAGGATACGCACCCCGGGTTCCATGCAGCCTGACCCTCATAGATGTAATTCATTGTCCCAAAAAATCGCCATGGCTCCGGAAAAGTCATTGGAGCGGCCTATAATAGGAATGGAGGTCACGGATATGCGCGTGGATTTTTGCTCCAGATTATTAATCCAAAATGTTCTGTGTGCCGGCAATTGCGATTGCAGGGTTTGTACCAGAGGGAGCCCATCCGGTGTAATGGGATTCCCTTCTTCATCGTGGGGATGAAATGACGTCCCCCAATCTCCGACGGGCATAGGGCCCGTATCTTCAAATTTCTGCCCCAACACCCCTTCTGCCGGAGTATTATAAAACAATAAGTTGCCCAGAGGGTCAACAATAAAAACAGGCACGGACAGGCAATCCGCCAGTTGTCTGCTCAGAATTAATTCTATGGCGTGACTGGGCATTTGTAACTCGGGTTAGAAGCGATGTTCTTTTAAAGATATTAAATTATACGACAGGAAGCCTCAATTCCCATCATAAATCCAGCCCCAATGGCCGGGATTTGCTCTATATTGATACTCTGGATACGCAATTTCGCGCCTATATTGAGCATACCCCACAGATGTTCGAGGATATATCCTGTAAAATGCAAGCAGGCCCATAGCGATCCGTTCCCAAAATAAACCCCATCCCTGCAATCTCATATCAGGTAGCTGAATATGTTGCATCTGCTCCTGTTTTGTGTTAAAAACCAATAACGAGAAGCACGTTTCATTTGAAGGAACCCAAGAATAATTGTAGCTTTCTGAAAAATTTTAAAAATGGAAGAGAAAAAACCGACGATTCAAATCTCCAAAACGGGAAAAGTAACTGTGCTCAATGCGCAGGACATCGAATTGCTGGATGGCGATGGCAATGCTATCCCCAAGAGAAACCGATTTTCCCTTTGTAACTGTGGCAAGACTGGAGATAGTCCTTTTTGCGACGGCTCCCACAACAATTGATTCCCGGCCGTGTTGCCTTCGGGTAACTCTCAGTGATAGACAGGTTGTCGGGAGGTAGTTTATCCGGGGCACTGGAAAGCGTCGCATCCGGCCTTTTGAATTGTCCGGATATTGGTTAGGCTTTCTATTGACAGTTTTGAATTTTTATTGAAGATGAAGGCATCCCCAGGAATAGCATTTTTTGCTTTGGTGCTCTTGGTGTTTTCAGGAAGCTGTATCGATGAAGTTCCTGTAGAATCCCTGGAACCTGTTGGCTTTTCCCTGGATGATGTGCTGGTCGTCGATGCCCGAATTACCAATGAAAACAAACAGCAGCGTGTCCTTCTCAGCAGGCCCACGGCCCTGAGCGCAGATTCTTCCGCAGCGGGGGTTCCGGGGGCATCAGTCATAATTTCCTCCTCTCAGGGGAGTACCTTTCAGTTTGAAGAATCGGACTCCGGCAGCTACGTTTCAACGCAGCCTTTTGCTGCTATCGAGGGCGTGGAGTATACCCTTGAAATTGAATTGGCCGACGGACAGCAGTATCTCTCGGCTCCGGCTTCAAGAGGGCCGGAAAGCACAATAGACCGCATCTACGCCCAAAGGGAACTGAGTAATCTCGGGGTAGATGGAATTAGCATCTATGTGGACAGCTCCAACCCGGATCCTCAGGCCGACCGATACCGGTACGAATATGAGGAAACCTATAAAATCATCGCTCCCAACTGGACGGCTTCTGAATTTGAAATCATAAGCGATGGTTCTGAAATCGGAGTTTTTCCGGATGTCCGCCTGGTTCCCAGAGCTCAGGAAGAGCGGGTATGTTATAATACGGTAGCCTCCACTGAAATCCTGCTCTCCAATGGCCTGGAGGCCGAAACTGAAGAATTGCGGGGGAACCTTATCCGGTTTTTGGGCAATGACAACCCGGTGATTTCCCATAGATACAGTATTCTGGTGCGGCAATACCTGCAATCCCCGGAGGCTTATAGTTTCTATACGAGCCTGCGCAACTTTTCTTCCAGCGATAATGTCTTTAACCAAATCCAACCCGGTCTGCTGGAAGGAAATATCCAGGCCGTTAATGATGCAGAGGCAATTGTCCTGGGGTTTTTCGAAGTCGCTTCGGTCACCGAAAAACGGCTCTTCTTTAATTACGAGGATTTCTATCCCGGGGAGCCCCTCCCTCCTTATTTTGACACGGTGAACTGCGAGCGTATCTTCGCCCCCAGGCTTTACAATCCGGAACGGGATGGTCCATCACCCCTTGACCAATGCGGCGCACCCCAGGGCCTGACAGAATTGATTGAACTGGAACTTGTGGAATACTACCTGGACAATACGGTCCCGCCGGGGCTCTGCCAGGGCCCTTATTTTATTACCCAACGGGCTTGCGGGGATTGTACGGCTCTGGGTTCTAATATCGCACCCGATTTCTGGGAGGAATAATACGGGATTTCTGACGCCAATTCGATCATTTAATCCCCATTTTAAGAGAATAATGACATCAAATATCGGATGTCCGAAAATAATTTATAACTTATGTCCTGCTAAAATAAAAAACCAAAATACTATGAAGGTTATAGACCGAGAACTTGATCATTACTGGATCCATTTTCAATCCGGGGGCAGCGACAAGAAACATATTTACCCACGAGCGCTAATCCGTTGTTATGACGGGGACGATTTCGTCTTGCAGGTCAATTTCTATCCGGATGGGAAAAGTATTCCCGAGAATCATTACGACAAAAGAAATAGACTTGCTTATTTGAAGTACCCCCTGTCTATGTATCCGAATATTATTGATCTTCTTCGAAATGAAAAACCGGTTTACTTTAGATATGCCATCGAACTAAAACTCGGATTCCTTCGTACCGGAAAAGAACCTGTGGGTGAAGGCGAATATGATGCCGATTTCAAGGTTGACTAAGTTTCAGACTCCCCAACGCCTGGTGGGTTTTATGAGCCATAATTAATCTAAAATGCCCTAACCCAGATAATAGGAGGGTATTTCAACGCAAAAGAAAATACAGGGAGGCCCTTAAAGGCTTCCCTTATTTTATGATTAGAACCCTTAGCACCCGTCGATGAAGCCGTACAACAGCATATGGTATGCCCTTGGAAATATGAGTCCGTTTCATTTGACAATACGTCAACGCTTTGTATTTCTTTTGTTACTATCAGGATGCTTCATCCTGTGTCCGGGAGCCCTGCTCATAGGTCAGTCGGAGGATTCCCGGGATTACTTTACCTACCATTCCCGTGTAAACCAGGCGGAAGTCCATCTCTCGCAAGGCCATTTTGAACAAGCCCTGAATGCGTACGAAGAAATTTTCGAGACCTATGACTTTGTGTTTGGGCGGGACTATAAAATTGCCGTACAGCTCGCCCTCTACCAAAAGGAGGACAAGAGGGCTTTGGAATTCCTTCAAAAAGCTTTTCGCAATGGCCTGGACCTGAAAGAAGTCAGAAAGCTACCCTCCCTTAAAAAGTTGAGGACTACCCCCGGATGGGCCAACCTTGAGAATTCGTATGACAGCCTCAGCGCAGCATCCCCAAACCCCGTCGATCTTCCAACTCGCGAGATGGTGCGAAGTATGTATAAAAAAGATCAGAAGAAAGCCATGGGTGCCCTGCTGCGCATCGGCGACAAGGCCCAGATCGCCTATGCTGAAAAGACTTTTGCCCCGCATAGTGAAAAACAGCTAACGCAACTTAAAGGAATTATTAGCAGGGGTGGGTATCCCGGGGAGAAAAGAATCCGCAACGACTACTGGGCCTCAACGATCCTGAGCCACCACAATTCGATTTCAAGGGCCTACAACCAAAAGGACTCTTTGTATCCAAAACTCAAACCCCTGCTCCTGCAAGCCCTGAAAGACGGAGACATCTCCCCTTATGAACTGGCCATGATCGAAGACTGGAAAATCGCAACAGTATCGGCCTGGTCGGAACCCGGGTACGGATATCTGAATGCTCCAAAAGCCGCTACGCTCCACCACACTGACAGCCTCAGGCAAGCCATTGGATTGCGCTCTGTCGCCCTGAGGAATCAACTGGTTGCCCAGGAAGCGGAAACTGGCATGGACTTCTTTCTGCCCGATTGGGTGCCCGGTAAAATTGAGATAGTAGACGGGGACTGATAGGGAGTGGGTAGTTGGCAGTAGCAGTGGGCAGTGGCAGTTGGCAGAAAGGAAGTTCAAGGTTGAAGGTTCAAGGTTCAAAGTTTAAGACTGATTTGGAATGTCATTCTGCTTACTGCAACTGTGAACTGTAAACTGATGCGAAGGTTCAAGGTTGGGAAAAGTTGGCAGTGGCAGTGGGCAGTTGGCAGAGAGGAAGTTCAAGGTTCAAGGTTCAAGACTGATTTAGAGTGACATTCTGCTAACGGCGAGCGCATCCCGTTTCCCTCTCAGGACAAGCCTCTGCAATCCGCATGAAAGCTATTGTATGGTCCGGATCACCCGGCCACAAGCTAACATGGCATCTCCGTAATAGGGATTTCGGATCTCTTTCTGGGCGCTCAGCCAAATCGCACCCTTGTTATTATTGGCCATGGGGCAGGTCTGCACATACAAGGTTTGTGTCCCACTCCCTACCCTTTCCATTAATGGAATCAGCGCTTCATTAAGCCTGACAAAGTGGTTGCGCTGAACCTCCAGCGCATCGGAATCGGCTATGGCTTTCACCTGGTTTTGGCTGTTCACCAGAATGGATTTTTCAGGAGCGCCCAGGGCATTAGTGGGAAGGGCGGACAGGTGCCCGGCCAGCTCCCGGGCCTCGGCCTGAACTGCAGGGGCGTCTCCCGCTACCAGGGCATCCTTCATCCTTAAATAGCTGGGTATGGCATCTTCCATATTTCTCTTAAAGTCCTCTGAAAAAATCATTTCCTCCGTATTCGATTCCGCCTGGGTGGAAGGAGTCCCTGAGGAATTCAGGGGGTTTCCCTGCCCGTTGGATGCAGATTCAGTCCCCTCGTGCATCATAGATTTTTTACCCTTTAATTGTGCCGCCGCATCCAGCGTAAAAGTACCCTGGGTGACAATCTCCTCTCCATTTTCCAGACCCGATATTACGGTGTACTCCTGATTAGCAGCGTCCCCTACCCGGATTTCACGCATCTCAAAAACGGGTACATTCGGATCGGTTTTGACGTAAACGACCGAGCGCTCCCCCGTCCACAACACCGCACTTTCCGGAATGACCAGAGTCTCATCCTTCCCACTGCGGCTGAGGGCGAGATCGGCAGTCACAAACATTCCCGGTTTGAATTTGCCCTCCGGGTTCTGAAGCACCGCCTGCACCTCAACCGTACGGGTGGAAGTATTGAGGACCGGATTGATAAAGGATATTTTCGCCTGAAGAGGAGTATTGGGATAGGACTTTGCCGTTACAACCAGGGGCTGTCCTTCCTTTAAAAGCGAAACCTGGTTTTCATAAGCATCAAAAACGGCCCATACCGATCCCAGGTTGGCGATTTTAAACAGGGGCTCTCCCTTTTCTACATAATCCCCGGCCTGCACCATAATTTCAGAAACCGTACCTGAAACCGTCGCATATACAGGGAAATACTCCTGAACGCGCCCGGAAACTTCAATCTCTGAAATCTGCTTTTCGGAGAGTTTCCAGAGTTTGAGTTTGTTTCTTACGGCCCGATAAAGTTCCGGCTGGGTAGCTTTTAAGCCCGAGGCTGTAATCAGTTCCTGCTGGGCAGAAACCAGTTCGGGTGCATAAAGGCTGGCCAGTTTTTGTCCGCTTCGAACTTCTTCTCCCTCAAAATTCAAATAGAGTTCTTCAATCCGCCCCCCGAAATAGGCCGCCTGGGTTCCAACCGCCTTCTCATTTTCCTGTATCGTTCCGGAAAGCTTGAGCGAATGCCCTCCGGCAGCAGCGGTTCCCACCTTTGTCGTCCGCACATCTGCCAGCGCCATCGCATTTTTCGTCATTCTGAATTGCCCCGGAGCCAGACCATCCGCCCCGGATTCTGAAGGAATGAGGTCCATGCCGCAAATCGGGCAGTTCCCCGGTTCCGGTTGCATAATTTGTGGGTGCATGGAACAGGTCCACATCTGACTCGCTTCCACCTGATGGCTATGGCTTTGTTCTTGTTTAACCGATTTCTCGAAAATATCCCCAAAAAAGAGATATCCTGCCAGCAGGCCGCCGACGGCGGCCAGAGCGATATAAAGTATGTTCTTTTTCATCTGTAGTAATTTTGTCCGATCCAATGTGCGGCGCGATTGTTTTTATCTTTCCTTATTCTTGAATTTCCTGATCGTGGGGGAACTTATAAACCAGAGCGTAAAGCCACTCAATACCGTGATTAACCCCATAACTGAAAACCCCCGAAGCATTGTGGTGTTAAAGTCGTCCCGGCCTTTGTAGTCCATGGTATGCGTCATCCAGAGAAAATCGAACCAACGCCAGTTTCGGTGGCGCACGGTCTGAAAAGAGCCATTATCAACCGCCACATAGGCCTTGATATTCTCAGGGGAACTGTAACTGATTTCATAGGCCGGCAGGGGTTTTCCCCGATACTCGTGATGTGCACCAACGGCTTCAAGGCGCTCCACGGCAGCTACCTGGAGTTCGGGAAGCATATGCTGCTGCGCTATCTTAAGTGCCTCCTGTCGGGTGATCCCGTCTTTGCGCATACCAGTACGGGCGTTGATGAGCTCGGAATCATTTATCCAGTAATAGGGGGTGCCCCCAATATCCATGAGCTGTAAAGCAAATATGGTTTTACTGGTTTGCAGTTCATCCGTACCCAGCAACCCCGAGAAAGGGGTTTGGGATACGGCCGCTTTTCGAAAATGATCCCCGTGAATCTCATCTATATCCGTCCAGCTGAAATACATTCCGCTGATGGTCCACATCAGGAATTGTACCCCAAGGAAAATTCCGAGATAGCGGTGTGCTTTCCGAATAGTTCGTGCTGTTTTTCTTTTGACCATATGTCTATCAGTCTATTTTAATATTCTTTAACCGCAGTGCATTTGCAATGACCGAAACGGAACTAAAGCTCATAGCAGCCGCGGCGATCATCGGGGAGAGCAGAATCCCAAAAAACGGAAACAGGACTCCTGCTGCAATGGGTACGCCAAGGGTGTTGTACCCCAGGGCGAAGAATAGGTTCTGTTTGATGTTTTTCATCACGGCATCACTCAGGTTCCGCGCCCTCACAATCCCTTGTAAGTCTCCTTTTACCAGGGTGATGGAAGCGCTCTGAATAGCCACATCCGTGCCCGTCCCCATGGCAATACCCACATCGCTTCTGGCCAGGGCC
>CAKZOC010000274.1 GCA_937136025.1 uncultured Bacteroidota bacterium | reverse complement strand
AACCAGTCCTCAGGGACTATCGCACTTACCGGGTTGGCTGCCGGGAATTACACCCTTGAGGTCACAGATGAGTCCACCAATTGTACAGACACAGCTTCCGTTCTGGTTTCTGAGCCGACTGCTCCACTTACCTTTACCTCATCAGTCACTCCACTGACCTGTATAGCCGAAGGATCTGTAACGATTTCTGCTTCCGGAGGTTGGGGCGGATACTCCTACGAACTTACGCAGCCCGATGCTTCAGTATTGGGAGCCCAGGCCAGCCCATTGTTTGCAGGGCTTACACAAACAGGCACCTACACCATACGGGTAGAGGATGTAAACGGTTGTGTAGAATCCGACACCTTCGACCTGGTGAGTCCCGGGGTGCCGGTTGCGAGCATCGACCTGTCTTCTGATTTGTGCTTTGATACAGCAGGCGGTGCCACTGTAGCTGTTACGGTTGCCGGAGGCGTCGCGCCTTATTCTTATTCCGTAAACGGAAACGCCCCTCAGGGATCAGGCACTTTTACAGGCCTTGTCCCGGGCGCCTATACCTTTACGGTTACAGACAGTTTTGGCTGCAGCAGTACCGTCAGTCAGACAATTGCCCCGGCCCTTACAGCAAATGCAGTATTGTCCAAAGACCTTGATTGCACCGTTTCACCGGACGCCCAAATCAATTTGTCCGTGGCCGGAGGTTATCCTGCCTACACCTATGAGGTGGCTTTCAATAGCGGGGCGTTCGCTCCGTACGGCGGAGGTTTCCCATATACGGCCACTGCCCCGGGAACGTATCAGTTCCGGATTACCGACAGCGAAGGGTGTATGGTCCTTTCCAATATCATTACCATCAACCCGCTGGTGCCGCCTCAGGCAACGGCCACGGCCATTAACCCTACCTGCAACGGGGACAGCAACGGGATTGTAGAAATTATTGTCGACCCAAATTTCGGGATTGGGCCGTTCGAAATTGATTTCAATGCTGGAGGATACGGCTCTCAATCGGTTTATACCGGCCTCCCTGCCGGAACTTATCCATATACTGTTCGTGACGCCAAAGGCTGTACGTTCTCGGATAGCGTGGTCCTGATTGACCCGGACTTATTTGACGCTTCTATTTCCGTTACCGATGTTTCCTGCGGAGGGGCCGGAGTAGGAGATATTCCCGGGCGCATCGATGTTGCCATTACCAGCGGGGGAACGGCCAATTTTACCTATACGCTCTATGATCAGCTCAACAATATTGTGGGTGGAACTGTCGGGCCTAACCCTATCGTAAACACTTCGAGCACCTCCGTTTCCTTTGACGGTCTTGATTTTGGAGACTACTACATCCGGATTGTGGATGCCAACGGGTGCGAATTCTATCAAAACCCGGTCCGTGTCCTGGCGAATCCCTACCTGACCCTTACCGCAGGAGCGACCATTGCCGACTGTGTGAACGGGGGAACGGTTGTCCTTTCAGGGGATGGGGGCTCCGGAGACTACACCTTCCGTATTTTCGGTTCCGGTGTGGGTCCGACGTCAGAAGTTTCAGGGCCTGGTCCGACCGAGGAAACCGCCACATTCTCCGGGCTGAACGCTGGCCAAACCTATATTTTTGAGGCCATTGACAACATCACCAACTGTACGAGCTATATCGAAGAAGAAGTGCCGGCCCTGTCGTCAATTGTTGTTGTTGCCGGCCCCGACGTAACTGATGTAAGCTGTGCAGGAGATACCGATGGTTCGATTTCCTTTCAGGTAGAAGGCTTCGATGCTTCTGTCACACAAATTAACTACAGCATCCTTCAAGCGCTTACCAATACACCTCTTGGGCCGGCCTATTCCGGGACTATTACCCAGGCGGCAGGAGGACCCACCCCTACACCTGTTGAGGTGGTGAACAATATCCCTCCGGGGGACTACGTCCTTTTCTTTGAAGAGGCGACCAGTCCTTTCTGTTCCAACACCTATGACTTCCGGATTCTGGAACCGACCCCGGTCGTCCTGAACCTGGTGGACCTGAACGAACCGAATTGTAATGCTGATGGACAGGTGACGGTACTCGCTTCCGGCGGAACAGGCCCATATACCTATGCCTTTGTGCCGGATGGCGCTGCCCCTGCCGGGAATTTTACTTCCTCTAATTATGTTGAGCTGGATCCGGCCGTGACCACGGATTGGGACGTCTACGCCATGGATGCCAGCAACTGTATCACGGGACCGATGGATATTACCCTGGTTCCCGACCCTGAACCGATTATTGCCGCACTGACCTCTAATCCGTGTACGGCTGCAGAAGGCGGTTTTGAAATTGAAGTCACCCTGGCTACTGCCGGTACCGGGCCTCATTTTCTGAGCCTTGACGGAGGGGCTTTCCAGCCTGCTTCCCTTAGCGCTGCTGGCGACGTTTTTCTTGTTCCGGGCCTTTTCTCCGGAATGCATACCGTTGAGGTACGCGATGCCAACGGATGTGGCAATCTGGTCAATGTAGAGATTTATCCCCCTGCTTCCATAAGTGCCCAGGTGGTGGCCCAGGCGACTTGCGCCCTGAACGATGGCCAAATTGATGTAACGGCTTCCGGCGGATCGGGATCCTTTACCTATGAGCTCTTCCTTGGAGCTACTAGTGTAGCAGGGCCTCAGGCTTCCCCTGTATTTACAGGTCTTGCTCCGGGATCGTATACCGCATTTATCTATGATTCCCTCGTCCCGGCCTGTCAGGCTTCAACCCCTGTAACCCTGGAGGTGCCGACCCCCGTATCCTTTACAACAGATATAACAGATGTAAGTTGTAACGGAGGTTCGGATGGCAGCATTGGCGTGCTTCTCGATGCCGGGATGGACAACCCTCCATATTCTTATCAGCTATTTGATGCAGCAGGAAGTGTGGCGGTAACCCCGGCACAGTCAAGTCCACTTTTCGCCGGCCTTTCTGCCGGGGATTATACAGTGCGGGTTAGTTCAGGACGGAATTGTGTTACGGACGCCCTGGTGACCGTCGGACAACCGCCGGCCCTTGCCGCGAGTGCGTCCGTTACAGATTTTGCCTGTGCCGCGGATAATTCTGTTTCCCAGGCCAGCATCACCCTGACGGCTTCAGGAGGGACGGCTCCGTACTTTTACAGCCTGGACGGTGTTAATTTCAACAGCTCCAACTCCTTTGCGGTCTCCGATACCGGCCTGATACAAAATTTTAACGCTGTGGTCCGCGATGCTAACGGGTGCCTTATATCAGTGCCTGTTTCCCTGAGTCCATTGCCTGAAATCCTCGACGCGGTCGTAACACAACTGGTGGCGATCAGCTGTACCAATCCGGAAGACGTCCGCCTTACGGTAACCGGAGGGTCAGGAGACTTTGACTTTGACCTGCTCCCCATTGGGACTGTGGCCACCCAAAGTCCTGGCACAGGGGTCTTTACAGCAGATTTTACGCTGTCAACCCCCGGGGATTACACCTTCCGGGTTACGGATAACGTCACCGGGTGTACATTTACAACGGCCCCGTATTCGATTGCGCCTTACGACCTGATCGAAGTAGTGGCCACTGCAATCACCCCTGTGAGCTGTTTCGGGGATGCCAACGGGGCTCTCGAGATTCTGGTTAATAACTATTCCGGGAATTATACGTATCAGGTGTTCGACGGTGCCGGAATTCCGGCCACCCCGGTAACCCCTGCCAGCACTGCAGTAAATCCATTGCCGATACCCAACCTTGCCGCTGGAAACTACAGCGTACAGGTGGTAGCAACTGACGCCCCGTTCTGTTCGGATAATTCTAACACCGTAACTATTGGTTCTCCGGCATCAGCCCTGGCCCTGGCAGTAGTTTCCAATACCAACGCCAACTGTAACTCCGGCGCCCTGGTGACGATGTCTGCCAGCGGGGGAACTCCCGGATACGACTTTGCGTTCATGCCTTCAGGATCCGTGCCTGCAGCGGGAGATTATTCTTCAAGCCCAAGTGCGGAACTGACACCGGCAACCTACCCGGCCACTTATGATGTATATGTGAGGGATGCCAACCTTTGTGTTGCCATGATCCCGGTTACCGTTGATGAGGATGTACTTCCTGTGCTGACGGTCCCCACCCTCGCGGCCGACCAGTGTACCTCGGACGGATCATCCTATAGTTTTACCGTTACCGGTACGGGTGTTGGCCCGCTCAGCTATAGCATCGGTTCAGGATTCCAGGCTTCAGACACCTTTACCGTTTCTGCCCCGGGGATCTATACTATAACCCTGCGGGATGGGAATGGTTGTCTGGATACGGGGTCAATTACGATCTTACCTCCATTGGATGCCGGCGTGCAAATCAACGCACAGCCTTCCTGTGCCCTGAATGACGGTGAATTGACTGTTACAGCATCCGGAGGATCGGGAAGCTATACTTATGATCTGCTCGATGGAGGAGGGATAAGCATCACTGGGGGCGCCACCCAGGCGTCCAACGTGTTTTCAGGGCTTGCTCCTGATACGTACACCGCCCTGGTCTATGATTCCTCAGGAACCACCTGTAGTGCCCAGGCTGTAGCGACATTGGCAACCCCAACCCCAGTCACGCTTGACCCTGCCACTATTGCAGATGTTACGTGTAATGGCGGTAGTGACGGAAGTATCCGCGTAAACCTGCAGCCTTCCAGTCCCGGAACAAACGACAATCCGCCTTATGTGTTCAACCTGTATGACGCGCTTGGAAGCCTCCTGGCGGGCCCACAGGCAGATCCTCTGTTCAGCGGCCTGTCTGCCGGAGACTACCGTATAGAAGCGATTTCAGGCCTTAACTGTGCGGCCACTCAAAATGTTACGGTTTCCGAGCCAACCCCCCTTTCCGTGACCGCAGTCGCCACTGCTTTTGCATGTGCAGCGGACAATAGCGTCAATACGGCTACGATTACAGCATCCGTACCTGCAGGGTCGGGGACAAGCCCCTACCTCTATAGTACTGACGGGGTGAATTACCAAACTTCAAATGTGTTTGACGTGGTGGACAATGGTATGGTCCAAACCCCGACAATTTATGTTCGGGATGCGAACGGATGTGTTGCTACCACGACAGTGACCCTGGATCCTTTAAATACGTTTACGGCCGATGTTACCCAAAGCACCGCCATTACCTGTACGAATGCAGAAGAAGTGCTGATTTCCGTGTCAGACAACGGAAACCCGGCGAATACGTATACATTCGAACTGCTGCCTGCAGGAAATCCGAATGGAACCTTTACGGGGAATCCAACGAACACCTCCGCGACTTTTGAGCTGAGCGCTCCGGGAAGCTATACCTTCCGCGTTACGGACAATACTACCGGGTGTTTTGTAGTTACCGCCCCGCATGAGGTTGCGCCATTTGACTTGATTTCGGTGGCTGCCACCCCGATGGATCCTGTGGTGTGCTTCGGCGATACCAACGGGTCTGTTTCCCTCGAAATAACCGGTTATAGCGGAGCCTATACCTATGAGGTCTTTGATGGTGCGGGCGTTTCTGCCGGCATTACCGGAAGCGGATCTACCGCTGTAAATCCTGTAACGATCCCCGGGCTTTCAGGAGGAAATTACTTCCTGAGGGTCACAGAACTGGACGCTCCATTCTGTGTGGAAGACAGTGGCATATTCACTATTGTGTCCCCGGATATGGCGCTCACCGCAACCGTTTCGGAGGCGGCCAGTGTTACCTGTACCAATGATTTAGGTGAAATCCTCGTCGTCCCGGACGGGGGGTATGCCCCTTATGATATCGTTTTGGAGAACACGACGACAGGCCAGAATTACAGCTTCACTGATGTCAACAGCTCCCTCTTCACCGGGCTTTCTGCAGGATCCTTTACGGTTGAAATAACCGATGACGCCGGTTGTGTGTACAATGACGCGATCCTCCTTATCGAGCCCCTGCCCATTACTGCAGACATCCAGGCCACCCCGACGACACTCGCCTGTTATGGGGATGAAAATGCTTCGGTGACAGCTCTTAATGTCGCCGGGGGCGAAGGAAGCTATTCCTACCAGCTCAATGTATACGATGCCGCTGGAAGTACCATCGTATTTACTTCAGGAACACAGCCTAATCCTGTTTTCACGGGCCTTGGGGCGGGAATTTACAGTATTACCGTCTCGGATGGCTGGGAATGCGGTGTAGAAACCGCCCAGGTAGTGATTTCCGAGCCTACCGAAGTTAGCAGCGCCCTTATTCAGACAGCTCAGCTGACCTGTACGGGCAATGCAGAACTTATCCTGACCGCAAGCGGGGGTACAGCTCCCTACCAGTATAGCCAGGACGGCGTCAGCTTCCTGCCGATGTCAGGAGGAGACACCCATACGTTTAATGTGACGGACGGCGTATACCAGTACTATGTCCGGGATGCCAATGGCTGCGATGCCAATGTATCCAACCAGGTAAGCATTGAGCCCGTGGCGCCCATGCTTCTGACCATCGATGAAAGTGCCGCAGTGATCAACTGTACGGGAGAGGCAACAGCTTCTTTCACAGCCGTAGCTACCGGAGGTCTCGGTAATTATCAATACGAATTGTACGGGGACAATGCCCTGACCGTTCTCCTGGCCGGGCCTCAAAGTACCGGAACCTTCTCCAGCCTGTCCCAGGGCAGTTATTGGGTTCGGTCTACCAGTCTGGATTGTGAAGTGGTTTCGGGTGAGATCATTATTTCAGAACCTGCGCCCCTCCAGATAGACCGTGAGGAATTTACAAATGTGACCTGCTCCGGGGAGGCAGATGGCACCATTGCCGTGGAAGTATCCGGGGGAACGGGTGAGATCCTTTATGCCATCAGTCCGAACCTGAACCAGTTCGATACACAGAATGTTTTCACCGGCCTGGAAGCAGGTGTCTACGATGTGATCGCCCAGGATGAAAACGGGTGTTTTATCCCCTTCCAGTTCACGATCACGGCACCTCAGCCTATAGAGGTTAGTGCATCTGTATTGCCAGAGGTATGTTCGGGCAGCGCGGATGGCTCCGTGGAGATTACCATCACCGGGGGTACAGCGCCTTACAGCACGGCCTTTAACTCCAATAACCCTGCGGATTATGTGCCGGGTCAAACCTCCTTCACCGGTTTGGAAGCGGGCACTTATGTCATCTTTGTGCGGGATGCCCAGGGATGTGAAGCCAATATTATTGTAGAGGTCGGCATGGGCGTAAACCTGAATGCCACAGTAACACCGATCTATGAGTGTACGGGCAATGTGCCCGACAATCGCCTGGAGGTGATCCTGGACGATCCTTCGGTGTCCAACGAGGTCATGTACGCCCTGGACTCCACGGATCCTTCCGATATGCAACTCGATCCGGACTTCACCAATATCGCCCCAGGGCCTCATTACCTGGCGATCTCCCATACGAATGGATGTGTGGTGACCATAGACTTTGAAATTACCGCTTACGAGCCCCTGGAACTCATTCTGGAACAAAGAAACATCAATGAGATAACCGCAATTGCCTCGGGAGGTGTTCCTGAGTATACGTTCTATTTCAATGACGTTGACAATGGCTCTGACAACACCTTCTATATTACCGAAACAGGCACCTACAGGGTTCGTGTGGTAGATCAGAGCGGATGTGTGGCTGAAGCTGAAATATTTATGGAGTTCATCGACATTGAAATCCCGAATTTCTTTACTCCTGACGGAGATGGCATGAATGATCTATGGATTCCCGAAAACATGGAAGGCTTCCCACAGATACTAATTAAAATTTATGATCGTTATGGTAGAGTGGTAGACGAAATTTCTTACAACGTCCAGGGTTGGGATGGCACCTATGACGGTAAAGAACTACCGACCGGAGATTACTGGTATGTTATAAAACTCAACGGGGAAAACGACGCCCGGGAATTTGTCGGTCATTTCACCTTGTATCGCTAGGAATTTAACCTGATTGCAAAATGCGTCTAAAAGTAGTTTTAGTATTCTTTATGGGGTGGGTTCTTGTTTCCAACGGACAGGAATTGAATTCGCCTCAACTCTCACAATATCTGGCGGACAACCCTTTTGTGTTGGCTCCCACGTATGCGGGTATTGGAGACCATGTAAAAATCCGGGTTAACGGGCTGAGTCAGTGGGTCGGTATTGAAGACGCTCCCCAAACACAGTCCCTGGCTGCGGATGCGCGCATCGGAAATCGTTCAGGGGGTGGAATCTTTTTGTATAATGACAGTAACGGATATACACGTCAACAGGGGGCCCGGCTTTCCTTTGCGCACCACCTGACCCTGGACCGGTACGACGATGAATTCCTTTCCTTTGGAATCTCCTATAACTTTAACCAGTTCAGAATAGACATTGAGGAATTCGAAAACATTACGGGAGACCCCTCCATAACGGACGATCGATCTACATCGAACCACAATTTTGACGTCGGCCTGATGTACCGGAAAAATAAATTCTACGCCAGCATCAATGCGTCAAACCTTCTCAATAAAGACCTCACCAGTTTTAATCCGGTTTTTGAGCCCAACCAACTGCGGAATTATTATGTCTATACCGGTTTTCGCTATTCTAAGAATAAGAACAGTCGCCTGGAGATAGAACCTTCCGTACTTTACAAAATATTCGAAAGCGACGGGCGTTCCGAAACGGACCTCAACATGAAATTCCGGTTTTACGATTTTGAGGATTATTATTACACCGGGGTCAACTACCGTTTTTTAAATGACCAGGTAGGGAAACCCCTGTATATAGCTCCCTTTGTCGGCCTTAAAAAAGGTAATTTTTACTTTGCATATTCGGTGCAGATCATCCTTAATGATATTCTCGCTTATAGCTACGGAACCCACGTAATTACCATAGGCGTTGATCTTTTCCAGGGGTTGAGTAATTGCAGGTGCACCTACTAATCGCGGAATCAGGACTTTCCCTGACCCCCAAATGGGGTTCTCCATGGTTTTTATCTAGATTTGCAGAAAATTCATCTTTTGGGAAAAGTTCGTTTGGAAAATATCCGGTTATATGCTTTTCACGGTTGCCTCAAGGAAGAAGGGGTTATCGGTTCTGACTACAGGGTGGACCTGGAGGTTACCGCAGATCTGGAAAAAGCCTCCGTCACAGATCAGCTCGCAGACACGGTAGATTATGTAACCCTTCATCGTATTGTACAGCTGGAAATGGACCTTCGCAGCCATTTGCTGGAAACCGTTGGAGCGCGCATATTAGACCGGATCTTTAGAGAAGTTGAGGGTGTGTCAGCAGCTGAAGTCTCGATTTCCAAAATTAACCCGCCCATAGGAGGAGATGTTCAACAAGTAACCGTAGTATTAAGCAAAACCATGTGAAAGATGCTGCCTTTAAAAAAGAAAAACACTAAATTTGCTCCCTGAAATTAAGGCATCGTGGCCGAGTGGCTAGGCACAGCTCTGCAAAAGCTTGTACAGCGGTTCGAATCCG
>CAKZOC010000273.1 GCA_937136025.1 uncultured Bacteroidota bacterium | reverse complement strand
GAATACGGAACATCGACAATCGTATTGCTCTTGAATTCCGCTCCATCAGTCTGAAGCGCTCCTCCAAACAAACCACTACCCCAACTCGCCGTACTCCGAGTCTTGGTCGCCTGGCGATCTTCCACATAATAAATCGTCGCATCGTTGCCGTACTGAGAATCATCCTGAGCTACCGATCCAGATCCCTCATCAAACTTTAAGTCCAGAACAAGGGAGGGATTGACACTTAAAGGGATAGCATCCCCTATTTGGATGGTTTCAGCTACTGAAGGAACCCCATTACCGTCCAGAGCAAACAACATATAATAGCCCGGGGGAAGCAAATTGCGGTCCGGAATGTTAACCGTATAACTCCCGTTGCCTGTAAAACTAACCGGAATCCGGCGCTGCTCATTATTGGTGCTGTGCGTAGCCGATGAAAAACGGATCAAACTGAACTCCGTTACCCCTGGGCTGCCTGTTACCGGTATGCTTGTATTGTAATCTGCCGTCTCAGGGGCTGATATCGTAGGACGCGTCGCCAGAGACCCGTCGTTGTTAAACAAGTACGGCGGACTGTAGATCTCCGCATCTGTATGGTTGACACATTCATCAGGGTTCGAACTGTCGCACAGTCCTCCACCTCCCACAAATACACGACCATCCACCATCAATATCGCAACACTGTGATAGGTGCGCGGGGTTTGCATCCCCGCAACACTGCGCCAGGAATTCGTCTGTGGGTTATAAATCTCGGCCGTCAGGCGGGCCCCAACATCCGAAAACACCTCCGCGTGGTCCAAACCACCCGTAACCAGCACCTCACCAGTGGGAAGCAACGTACTATTGTGCATCGTACGCGAATACGCCAGCCGGTTAGCCGTTGGGGTAACCGTAACATTATTCTCATTGCTGAAGTCTATCACATAGGAATTGTCCTTCGCCGGGTGGTCCCGGTCATAAGATTCCGCGCCACCTACTTTTAAGATCCGATCCACATCGAACATCACAGTGGTGCCCTTCATCGAATAACTGTCATCCGCCCGAAGACCTACCTCCTCCATCAAACCTCCATTCTCAACCGTGATCCAGTGCATCATCTCACTCGGGCCCGCGTGGAATATCTTACCATTGGAGGCCGCCCACAACCACAAGTGGTTGTCGGCACGGTAAACACCCTGTGCCTCCGTATTTAAATCGTTGGCTGTAAAAGTATCATCCCCCGATATCCCCGGAAGCGATATCCATCCCGTTTGTTCGGTCCATAACTCCCCATCCTTACCCCCGTTGGTATCTGCAAAATCACCCCCGCCCCAAGAGCCGCCAAGGGTAAATACCGAGCCGTCCGATAACGTCACATTCCCTTGATACCCTCGCGGAACATTCATCTCATCCGCCACAGACCACATACCCGTGTTCGGATCATAAATACTTGTACGCTGATGTGAGGTCCCTCCGGCTGACAAAATCCGGCCATCCGGTAAATTGTTGATCCCAGGACAGAACATATCGTGGTCCGTGTTGCTCTGAAATTCTCCCAGGGCAACCCCATCAGTACCCTGAAAGGGATCGAACAATTCCGTCCAGGTCAACCCATCGGACTCACGTCCCGCCGTATAATACGTCAGCTTATACTGTGAAGACCACGTGATCAACCGACCGTCAGGAAGGTTCGCCACAGCGACAGGCACAATCCCAAATCCAATAGGATCACTCCAACGACCAACCTCAGAGAAACTTGGGGGAGGAATTGTAGGTGCCTGGGCAGACATCCCAATGGATATCATCAAAACAAAGAGACATAAGAAGCGGGAAAAAAGAGCGTAATTTTTAATCATATGGTAATGCTATCTGGGGAAGACACCATAGTCTTTCTATCAAAATTACGGCTCCGGGACCCGGAAACATGAGAAAGGAGTGTTTTGTCGATTACATGAATCGAATCATCGTCCAAGGAATATAAAGTCGCAGAAAGCGCTGAAAAGCGAAAAGATAAAAAGACCAAAAGAATGCCTTATGTTGATGCTTCTGAAAACTCAGGGAGAGAAAGAGTTGGAGGTGCAATTTTTCAGGTAGACTTGGATGTTACACATCCTTTAGGTTTTGGATATAGAAATTCTAAATTACCTGTTTATAAAAATAACAT
>CAKZOC010000272.1 GCA_937136025.1 uncultured Bacteroidota bacterium | reverse complement strand
AGTGAGGCCATTGATACTCGCATAGACAGGTGGCAGGAACCCCAAAGGTTCGACGCCCGGAAGTCGTACTCCAAAAAGAATGACCACCACCAAAGGAACTGCAATGGACACCACGGTGATCCATCTGCTTATCTGCTTCTCCTTCTGCACAGGTGCACTATCTTTCATTTTCCTCCAGTAATTTTCGAATGTCCTCCTTGAGCAGGCTGATCTGTTCCGTCTCCCCGGCATCATTGGCACCCCGATCTTCAGGGATGGAGCCCCTGTAATACACTATGGGATTTCCATAGGCATCTTCCCGGGATCGGATATACCCTTCCCGGTCAATAAGGGCAAAAAGCCCTGAATGTTCAAATCCTCCCGGCACCTCAGGCATCTGTTGTGCATAAATGTTGAATCCGGAATTAGCGAGTTCATAAATCACAGCGGCATCCCCGGTCAACAAATGCCAGTCCATATCTGTAATTCCGTATTTCTCGGCGTAAGCTTTAAGCACGCCGGGCGTATCATATACGGGATTAATGGTGAAAGACGCCACCCCAAAATCTTCAAATTCCCTGAACTCCTCCTGTAATTGAACCAGGTTCTTGTTCATCACCGGGCAAATGGTCGGGCAGGTTGTAAAGAAGAATTCAGCGATATAGACCTTTCCGAGATAATCCTGGTCTGTGATCAGCAGACTGTCCTGATTCAGCAAGGCAAAAGCAGGCACTTTTCGCTTTTCTCCGCCCAGTTCAATATAGGATAAGGGTTTGTCGTCCGGGTCTGTACTGATTCGATCGTGCTCGACCACAGCTCCTGTTTGCAGGCGTTCTACGATTCTGGGCACAAAAATGATCCCGAAGATCAGGATGATCAGGCCAATCCAGATATAACTATACTTTTTTGACAAAACGAAGTTCTTCTTTATTGGGAATAATTCTTAGTACGCTCCAGTACTATTTTCTTCCCGCTTGATTCTTTTTGAGCGCCAGGCGGTATTCCGCCAGGATGATCTTTACATCATCCTTCATTTTATTGTTCAGGTCTGCCACCGAGCTGGTGTTAAACCCGTATTTCGTGCCTACATCATCATCGGTCTTTCTTCCCCGGAGTTTGCGCTCCTTATCCACTATGAACACATAGGAGCTCGCTCCTGAGGCATCCAGTTGGAGATCGGTCTGCAGGCTCTGAAAAAATTTCTCAATGTCCTCCGGTGTGCCGTACACAAATTCCCATTGGCCTATATCGACCAAAGTGCCGAGTTCCTTTTTAAGATCCGCCACGAATTCTTCCTGCCCTTCAGGTAGCACCATGATTACCTGAAAATCGGTAAATTCATAAAAAGGTTTGTAGATTTTTTGATTCAGATTAAAGGCGTTCGATTTCCCCGACGGATTATCCCTTCCCGGAAAACCCAGAATGGTAATTTTTCCTTCCAGTCTGGCATCGCCCCGAAAGGCATCCAGTTCACTCACCTGCTCGGTGAGCACAGGGAGCCTCCCAAAGTTCGTAACTCCCGAAGCAAAAAACATATACACCACCAGGGGAAGGACGAAAAGCACTACAAGGACAACCGTTTTCTTCATGACTTTCAGACCTTACAAAAATAAAAAAGACGGTTGTCAAACCGTCTTTAATTCGTGTTAATTCGGATTAGAAATCCCATTTGACAAACCCATCCTTGAAGACGTTGTAAATATAGTCTGCCTCGAATAATAAAATAAAAATAAGGTAAGCCACAAGAAAGATGGGCGTCCAAACTATAGCCCGCTGAAGTGCGCTTTTTTCGTCCCTTAAGTGCATAAAATCCCAGGCGATGTAATAGGCCTTTACCAGGGTCAAAATGATAAAAATCCAATTGAGCAATTTCATCCCCAGCAGATAATTCCCGGTGAGGATAGCTGGTTTGGTAATCCCCAGAGCAACCTCAACCGCCGTCACCAGGGTGAGAAAAATAAGTACGCCCCAGATTTTACTGGTATTGGAACGGAACTTAACCAGTCCTCTGAAAATCTCTAATTTATGTTCGTGAGCCATGCGTGTCTCTTTAAATAATTAAACCAGATAGAAGAATGTAAATACGAATACCCAAACGAGATCTACAAAGTGCCAGTAGAGCCCGACTTTCTCGACCATTTCGTAATGGCCCCGACGCTCATAGGTGCCGAGAATTACGTTAAAGAAGATAATGACGTTGATCACAACTCCAGAAAATACGTGGAATCCGTGAAATCCAGTGATAAAGAAGAAGAAGTCGGCGAAAAGACGACTTCCGTATTCGTTCCGGACCAGGTTGGCCCCTTCCACCACATATTTGGCATCTTTGATGCGCTCTAGTGTTTCCGGACGGCTGAGCAAGGTTTTTTCACCTGTTTCGTCAATCTGCTCGGTACGGATGAGAATGTTCGGATTAGCTCGCAGCCCTTCTGCCACTTCATTTACGGTATAGGTAGGAAGCGCAGATTCGCTGCTAAACCACACCCCTTTCTCCGATTCATGCCGGATGCGATCCCCGGGCATCACCTCTACAAAATCTGCCAGAGCTGCACGCTCGCCGGTTTCGGCATTCACAAACTGCAGAATTCGCCCTCCGTTGGTCTCCACTGCTCCGTAGTCTCCCCGGATAAAAGTCGCCCACTCCCACGCCTGTGATCCCACAAAGATGGCTCCACCAATAATGGTCAGGAACATGTAGAGGATCACTTTGTTCTTCATCATGCGGTGCCCGGCGTCAACGGCCAGTACCATGGTCACGGAAGACATGATCAGTACAAAAGTCATAAAAGCCACATAGTACATTGGGTAGTTCCCATGAAAGAAGGGAACGTGGGTAAAGACCTCATCGGCTATCGGCCATGTTTCAATGAACTTAAAGCGGGAAAATCCGTAAGCGGAGAGAAAACCTGAGAAAGTCAGGGCATCAGAAACAATGAAAAACCACATCATCAGTTTTCCATAGCTCGCATTCAGGGGGCGGTTTCCACCTCCCCAGACCGGCTCATCAGCACCTGTTGTCACCGTAGTATCCATAAATATTCAGATCGCGTTAAGAGAATTTTAGCAAAAATACATTTTTTTGAACGTTAGAAAAGCAGAAATAGCGGACAAAATTGGCATTCTGGTCTTTAACGAAAGAAATAGAAAAACAATACAAGGTAGATCCACAAAATATCCAGAAAATGCCAGAAGGTGATCCCGAGTTCCATCCCCAGCATTTTACCAGGGCCATAGGATCCCTTAACCTGATTAAAAAGGACGACGAGCAGTGAAATCATTCCAACCACGACATGCACCACGTGAACCACCGCGATCAGAAAAATGTAAGAAAGGGTAATATTGCTGGTAGGACCTGTAAAATAATACCCCATCGCGATCATTTGTGAAAAGCCCAAAAACTGAGAGATCACGAATGAAACACCCAGTACAAGCGTAATGATCAGCCAAATAGTGCCTGTCTTTTGCCGATCCTGAGAAACTTCACGAGTGGCCATCCAATACGTGAGACTACTGAGCAGAATCAGTGCGGTACTCACCCAGAAAGCCACCGGCAGGGTATAATCCCGCATCCAGTCCTCCCGTGAACTACTCACAATATAGGCGCTCGTCCAGCCCGCAAAACTCATCAGAAGACTGACGATGCCAAACCAGAGCATCATTTTTTTTGCGCGACCCTTTTTATCTGCCAAAGATCCTTCCATTAGCTTTTCACTCATGCTAAAAATTTATCGATAACGTAAACAATTTGTATCAGGGTAATATAGGTGACACTGCTCAACATTAATTTGCGGGCGGAGGCCCTGTCTCTCAGCTCATAGAGTCGGAGGGCAAACCACAACATCACCAGACCCGCCAGAAATATCAGAACCGCAGCAGGAACAGACAGATGCAATCTCCCTGTTATCCCGAACACGGGGACAATTGAAATAACGATCATCCAAAGGGTATACATGATGATCTGAAGCACTGTTCCGGTATCCTTCTTACCGGTGGGCAGCATTTTAAAGCCACCGCGCCTGTAATCTTCATCGAGCATCCAGCCCAAGGCCCAAAAATGAGGGAATTGCCAGAAAAACTGAATCATAAACAGGGTTCCCGGCTCAATTCCAAAATCGTTAGTCGCGGCAACCCAGCCCAACATAAATGGGATAGCTCCCGGAAAAGCACCGGCAAAAACTGCGAGTGGGGTAACCGTTTTTAGAGGGGTATACACGCAGGTATAGAGGAAGATGGACAGTGTGCCGAACAGTGCCGTTTTGGGATTGAGCAAATACAACAGGACAATCCCCGCCAGGGTCATAACAACGGCGATAATCATAGCCTGAGTCACAGACATACGTCCTCCGGGGATCGGGCGGTTTTTCGTCCGGTGCATCAGGGCGTCGAGATTGCGTTCGATCACCTGGTTGAAAGCATTGGAAGCCCCTACCATGCAGTAGCCACCGACGGCCAGAAATACAAGTGGCAGGACTCGTATTTCATCAGCCCCCAATAAATACCCCGCTATGGCCGAAAAAACAACACTTACCGCTAACCTGGCCTTGGTGATCTCCTTAAAATCGGAAAACACAACTTGTAATGCACTTGGTTCTAAAACACCGGCCGCAGATTTCATTCGCACCATTTATGGGGCGCAAAGATACGCACCACTTCGCTTCTTTCCAACGAAAGAAAATAATATGCCTGCACGGGAAAAGACCTCCGTTTTCAGGCATAAAAAAACCCCGGAGAATCGGGGTTTGGAAGTTTGTTCCGACTACTGCAATTTAAAGGTAATCGGTATACTGAAGGGCACACGCACGGGGCGCCCGCGCTGTCTCCCCGGAGTCATCTGAGGAAGCTTTTCAATAATCCTACGGGCCTCTGCTTCGAGGTTTTTGTCCGGACCTCTCAAGCGGATATTCCCGATGGAACCGTCTTTCTGAATGGTGAACATCACAGCTACACGGCCCTGAACTCCCATTTCCTGGGCAATCTCAGGATATCGGAAATTCTTCCGAATGTGTTTTTGCATCTGCTCATTAAAACAGGCCTTTTTATCGCTGGCGCTTTCACATCCCGGAAAAACAGGAACGTCTTCAATCACCGCAAAAGGGACCTCGATATCCTCGTCTACGTCATCTACTTCAATGTCTTCTACTTCGATAATTTCTTCCTCCTGACTGGTTTCAGTGGATTCGATTACAGTTTCTTCAACCTCTTCTTCATCTTCCACAACCTCAATGACTTCCGGGGCTGCTGGAGGTGGAGGTGGAGGTGGTGTCTTGATTTGTTCGGTCATCGGCACTTCTTCGTCAAGCATATCCTCGACATTTAATGAAATGTCGTAATCATTCTGCTCATCGTAAGTTTTCCACTCGAAGGCACCCCAGACTAGTAACAGTACAACCAGGAGTCCCAACACGAAATAAAGACTGCTATTTCGGTTAAGATCGGCCTTTGGACTCTTTTTCTCTTCCATGAGTTCTACTAAATTTAATGTTCGCTAATTTAACTATATTTTTATCAAATAAGCAATTAATCCCTCCAATTAAATGCCTTAACCCTGCGGAACAAAAGCAGTGACAAGCCTGTCCCAAATCCGACACCGAGCATATTTGCCCCCATGTCCCACCACTCTGCACTTCGGTCCAGTGCGGTAATCCCCTGAAGAACTTCAATAATCATACCATAAATAATCAGGGTGACTGCCATGGTGGTCAAGGCACTCTTCATGCTTCCTTTTGGATACTGACGCTCCCTTAAAAACAGGGCTCCCAGGGTCATCGCTATCGTGTAAAACCCAAAATGCGCCCATTTATCCAAATGCGGTATGGGTGGGGTTTTCACCCCGAGTTGATCGGAAGGAAGGAGACTTAGCGTTGTGAGCGTTCCCATCCAAAGAAAAAACAGGAGGGTCCACCACTTGTTTTCAGCCACCGATCAGCTCCTTATAGGCCTCGGCGTCCAGCAGGTCTTCCACTTCAGAAGCATCGGACATTTTAACCCGAACCATCCACCCTGCGCCATAGGGGTCTTCATTTACTTTTTCGGGCTCCGCTTCTAAATCCTCGTTGAATTCGAGGATTTCGCCACTGACGGGCAAGAACAGATCTGAGACGGTCTTCACCGCTTCAACGGTTCCAAAGACTTCTTCCCGATCCAGGGTCTCATCTACAGTTTCAACTTCTACATAAACGATGTCTCCCAGTTCGCCCTGGGCAAAATCCGTAATCCCAATAGTGGCAATGTCGCCATCTATCTTGATCCATTCGTGGTCCTTGGTGTATTTCAGTTCGGCAGGTATGTTCATATTGTCTTGAAATTTAGCTTGCCTGACAAATGTAGTTTTTCATCCTGTAGGTGACAACTCTGAAGATAAAAAAGGCGGATGCGCAGGGCTTGAACGCCCCGATTCCCCCTGAAACGGGACCTTTCTTAATTTCCAAAATTATACCGCAGGGTAAAGCCGGTATTGATTGTGGTTTGTGGAAAGGCCGTTGAGACGGCAAACTGTGAGAAGTTGTGGTCGTAAAAAAACAGGGCGTTCAGACTCTTGGTAAGCGCGTAATCGATCGTAAACTTGATCGATAACAAATTCTGGCCGGAGGTTACCTGATTGTTGTCCAGGTCCAGATTTCTGATTATGGTGATGTTGTCGCGCAGACTCACATCGGCCTTAAAATTCAGGTCTCCTTTGAGCCGGGTCCGCTCCCCCCCAATACGCGTTACAAAATTGACATCCCGAATCCGGTATCCGAGCCCCACAGAGTACTCCCTTCCATTGATTTCTGTGAGCAGGTTGTTGTCAAAGGACATGGATAGGGCGCGGTCTGTGCGTACCTCTGCCAGAACACTCAAACTATTCTGCATCTCGAAATCCACTCGAATCAAGGGGTTGAACGCATCGTTTAGCACGACATTATTGATGATATTCTCCGGTAAGAGGTCTCCCGTTTCCGGATTGAGGGGATCCTCGCCGGAGCCGATCAACTGATCCCGTTCCAGGTTGGTCTGGAAGGAATTAATGCTATAAGCGGCCCGATATCCATGGCTGAGTGAAAAACGTTTGAATTTCTTCCGGAACCATTTATTCTTCATCAGTCCGGTGTATTTAATATTCCAGTTCGGCAACGGGATATCACGGAAAGCGCCCAGGTTGACCTTCTCCGGGTCTTTTCCGGTATAAGCCGCAAAAAAGGAGGGCAATAAGACGTCCTGACTGGTCTTGCCATAGAGGTTTGGAAACCCCTCCTCATCACGACCCGTATCCGGGAGGTTGCCTTCGGCCTGTAATCTGTTGGCCACCGCGAGTCTGTTCTCCTTAAAGGTCTCAAAGGTTGCAGAATCAAATTCATCACTACTCGAAAAAGCGGTCCCAATCATAATAGTGGAAATGCTGAAGGTGCCAAAAGTATTGGGAGTCAAGGCGATATAATCCCCATCTTCAATACGGAAATTCTCTCTCCTGGAACTCGAAAATTGTCGTTCGGCCAGCAGGTCGATGGTCAGTTCGGGAACAGGAAGGGCGGTAGCGGTAAGACTGAGCTGCTTATTGGTACGTCGAATAAACTGTTGGTTGAATTCCTGAAAATCGGTCAGCCATCCGTTTCGGGCCGCCTCAAAGCGGACATCCGCCTGACTTCCGAAAACAAAACCGAGGGTGGGTTTTGTCGTGCCGATAAAGCCCACAGACTGCGTATATCCGGGGAGCACTGAGCCATTATTCTCGAGGTAATTGATATTTAAGCGCTTGACCATTGTGAGAATATCGATTCCAACATTGGCCAGTTTAGAGGTTTTCTTAGGGGGCTTTGCCGCCCCTTCTTCCCCTGAATCTCCAGGTCGGCTTCTCGGGGCTGCGATCTGGTTCGTCGCTTTACCTCCCGTTTTTTTGAGTCCAAGCCGGTCGTAAAGCCGTTGCATGGTCAGGGTCGCGGTGAGGCTATGGGTGTTCGCGTTTTGAACTGAATTTATGGAGGGCAGGACCAATTGATCTTCCGGAACGCCGGGATTCTGCTCCTTAGCCACAGCCAGATTCAAGGCATCCCCTCCCCTTTGCCATTCGAAATTACTGGTATACGTATACTGGGCGTTGATAAAATCCAGGATGGGAATCTTACTAAATGGAAGTTCGTAATTCAACTGCATCTGTTGGGCGTGCCGGTTCGCCTCTCCGGTATCGAAAAAGCCATCCCATACGTTGAGATCCTGGTCGATTTGCGAAAACGGATTGCCCGGGTCTGCAAAATAATTCCGGATAATGTTGTTGTTGGCAGCCGTCAGGTTGACTCTCAAAGATTTGGTGATCGCATAGTTAAGGGTGTATTGCCAGTTAAAGAGATAATTCCGCTGTTGCAAAAGGGGTAACTCCAGACTCTCTACCCCGGGTTCGAGAACATCCCTGAAGCGTTGCTGATTGAATTGTCGGTTGACATCGGATTGGACTGAAACACTCGTGGGAAGCAGGTTTAGGTTGAAATCTTTTAACCATTGCCAGTAGCTGCCGTTGAGAATAGAGTCGTTTTTAGCAAAAGGCTCCACGGTTACCGGCTTGAAATTGTGGTTATAAATCATCCCCGCCCGAACACTCTGATCTTTTAGTTCAGCTACCTCAAAATCCCGGTGGTTCGTCTCGTTATAGGAGTAGTTAAAGGTGAAATTCTCGATATCAAAAAAGTTCTCTTCCGCTTCTTCAGATCTGTTTTTACGCACCCCGATAAAGTTTACGCTGGTCCGTTTGGTGTAGTCTTCAGCCTGCTCCAGTATGGCGTCTGCTTCTTCGACCGTTTCTGCAGCATCGATGCGGTCCTGTAACCTGAGGTCGTCGTACACAGGATCGAATTCCGGGGTGATGAGTTGTTCGGAAATCCCATAATTAAAGGGAATTTGCAAGCCCCATTTCCCGGGGAAAAGCTTTCCGATTTCCACGTTGGTCACCACACCATAGGAGACCATATCTTCGCGCAAACGCTCGTTGGGTCGCTGATCGATGGCACCAAATCCGGAAGTGGAAGTATTCCCTGTGGCCGAAACATTGGCAAAGTCCGCCATGTTCGCATCCAGGGATGCCACAGCGGCCCACCCTCCATCGTTGGACAGTCCCGCCAGTCGTAATTCGTTAAACCAGACTTCCGTTCTCAAGGGGACGTTGTCGATATTCTTGACTCCGATCATCGCACTGCGGATACTTCCCAGAGATGGATTTCCCCGTATACCAATACGCACCTGCCCCGCTTGTCGGGGTGCAAATTCATCCACTACAACGGCTTCTCCGTCCTGAATTTCATAATACGTGATCTGGCCCAGGGTCTGATCGGAGATACCTTTGGACTTCACTTTTTTCATATCGTCAAGAGCCACATCGAGATTGTTGATCGAAGGCCAGATTTGTTCCGGAGACCTGGCAGAGAAATCTGTAAAGGATAGCGGGACCTCCAACTGATAGAAATTCTCGGAAAAATCCGTTCCTATTCGCAAAAAAGCGACAGCAGATTCCGTATCGGTATACGGATCGGAAGCGATAAGTTTTTCGGCATGCAGAAACATTTTGATACGCTCGTATTGCCGCAGGTCAATATTGACATTTTTGAATACCCCACGGGAGTCCTGAGGCTCCAGATTCTCTACAACCAGCGAAAGGGATTGTTCATTCTGCCGGACTATGGTGTTGTTGTTATTGAGTTGTTCCCTCAATACACCCGGGGGCAACACATAAGGTATTGGAATACGAGCGTTGTTCTCTTCAATATTGACGGTATTCACATCTAAAGAGGTCGCATCATCTTCGGGCGGATCTTCACTCGTCTGCAGACTCCGGGTATAGGTCCTCCAGTCTCCGCGAACCAGGTCCAGCGTAGCAAAACGCAACACCAGAGGGCTTGGAAAACCGGTAGTGTACATCCTCATAAAGCTGATGGATCGAAAATCTGCGATTCCCCCAATGGCGTCGGTAAAGTCACTCAGTGGAATCTTGTATTGTATCCAGCGATAATTCAGCTGCGAACCATTGGGAAGGTTTGTGGTGAGACCTTCTCGAATATCGGTCACATAGCGGTCCTCCACGGAAATTCCCGGCCGGATCGGGATGCGGTATTCGTAATAGCTGTCTACCGTGTTCATCGTCAGGTCCCTGTCTACATCCTCCACATCGGGAAGTGTCGTATTTCCCCGGTCTGTATTGGTCACGGCCACAGGGGAGTTTCCCTGGGTGTTGTTAAAATCGATATAGCGTTCCAGGATTCCACCTTCCCGATTCAGATAATAGGTGTAATTATCTAAGGCAGGATCCTCAGGAGGACCGTTATATCCTAGGCTGGCCTCTGCCGCGTCATCCAATCCGTCCAACCCGATGTCCTGCAGGGCCCGGTTGGCTTCCTGGGCATCAAAGGCATATACCAGGGCCTGGGTAGCGGGTACCTGTCCCCAAACCGTGGATGTCACCAATTCGTTGGAATTGACTCCCGGCAGCCCGTTTTCATATTGTTTCCGACCGTCGGGCAGGATATCCTCCGTGATATTCCCAAGGTTGATCACGAGTTCCCCGGGGCCCGTGGCCTCTCCATCCACAAAGGGATCCAACACCCAAAACTGGATAAATTCCACATTGGACTGCTCGAAATTCGTACTGCTCAACGAGCGCATAACACCTCCCCATTTCTCACCCGCAGATTCCCCCGGGAAATTCGGATTCGCGTTATAGGGCCCTTTCTGATCCGGATAATAGGCGATATCCAGAGTGTTTTGTACCGTAGTCTGCCCCTGGGCAATATCGACCTGAGGGAAGACCTCATCTATAAAAATCCTTCGGGTAGCATTAGTGGAAAGGTCATCATCGGTGATTCCGGTCGGACGCTGATTGGTATAAAAAATAGGGTCTATAGTATACCAGGACATCTTGGCCCGCTCAAATCCGGCTTCCAGGCCCTGCTCGCCTTCGTCCAGAAATTCCACAGGAGTACTGGCCAGGCTCCATCCGAGAAAACCGCGGATATCGATAAGCGCCTGGGCGCCTTCGAAATCGTCGAGATAAGCTGTTGTTTCCCCTTGAAAATCGGAATTTTTCGGAGAATTGGGTTGCAGGAAAGCTACTTCCCCCCGGAGAGAAACGTTTGAAGGCACGTCCGTATCCACATTGGGCAGCATATTCGCTACCCGGGTCAAAAACGGCACTTCTGTGGAATAATTTCCATACAGATCAAAAACGGAATTATTCACCGGCTCTACTCCAAAATTCGCTTTTTGGGTCAGGGGGCGTTCATTGAGATTCAGCAGCGTTCCTCCCAGCACAAAATTCTCATTGAACTGGTGTTCGAGATTAATAGCGGTATACCTTCGGGTCTGTTGTCCGAAAACAGCATTGTTCTCCACAGAGATATTGATGGGAACATTGGAAGCCTGAAGACTGGGGTCGAGTATTTGAACGGTTCCCGCCTGGTAATTTACCGTATAATCGATACCCTCCTGAAGTTGCCGGCCCCCGGCGGTGACGCGCACCGAACCCTGAGGCACATTAAAAGCCCCAATGGGAATTCCCCCACCACTCTGCGATTTATACTGTCCTTTGAGTCGAAATCTATTCTTCTCAGCGTCCTGAAGGGAGGCCGCCTTGGTCTGGATATACATATTTCTAAACACGTACTTCTGCTGATTGGGATTGTATCCCTGATCATCCGGAAGATCGTAATCCCCGCCTCCGAGGAGTTCAAAAAGATAGGATCCAAACGGTTCTACCTTCGTAAAGATGATCAGTCCGTTCTGTGGGTTTACGGTGATCCCGGGTACGTAATCAAAGAAACCATCCCCTCCGGGTTGCACATCGTTGTAAACATTGAGGCGGTCCAGATTGAACACATCCAGGAGGATTCGCTCTTCCAGGGGCTTGGGCGTATTCGGCCAGCCCGCATCAGGGTCTACCGGAGTAATATAATTTCGGGGCGTGGGATCGTTATAGAGAATGTTTAGTTTAAAGTCATCTTCGGCCAGCTGAAATGCCCCCGTGGCATAGATGTTTTTCATCATCAGGTCCCAGATCGGATCCGATACATTGGTAATATTACTTTTAAGCAACTTCACCACCAGGGTGTTATTGTTGACTTGTACCTCTACACCCGGATCCACGGTGGTGGCATCTATCCCACCGTTCGCAAATTCTCCGACCTGAAAAACCTCCCCGTTAAGCGTATATTGAAAAGCAACCCCCAAAACCTCATCGTTACTGAGTCTCTGGTTCAGGGAAATATACCCCAATTGCGTATCAAAGGTGTAATCCCGAATCGGCTCCAGCTTACGGGCGTTCTCAAGAATGGCATAGTCAAAGCCTTGATTCGCCGGATAGCCCCCGGGAATCTGAAAGGCATTATCAACCGTAGCAATGTCCCGGACATCCCCGGTGAGGACGCCTCCATTGTCTATCAGGGCAGGATCGTAATCGTTGGCCCCATTTCGCGGCAGATCCGGATTCGCTCCAATGGGGTTGAAGAAATCAGGAGGGGCTCCGCCCAATCGCCCGATTCGGGTATTTTCAGGAGTCGTTTCACCTAAATCCTGAATACCGACGAGATTCCGGACATTCTGGGTCTGTTGACTCCGGTTGGTTACCCAAACCTCGAGTCGTGTAATCTGCACCTGACTTCTGATAAAGGGGTAATCCTCGAGGGCCACATCGTACCGATCCCTGAAGTACTGGGCCAGGAAAAAGTGTCGGTCTTCATCGTAATCCAAAGCGGTGAGCTCGTATTCATTGAGGGTTCCACCACCCTGAGCCACGACTGTATTGTTCTGGGACCGCTGTTCGGAAAATACGGCAGTCACTGTCGTACGGCCAAATTGGAGTTGGGTTTTCACACCAAAAAGACTCTGGGCACCCGTAACCAGGGAACTGTTCAGAGGCATATTGACATTTCCCACCTCAATTTTCTGAATGATATCGTCCTCCGTGGGGGTGTAATCCAGCTTTATCAAATTCTGGAAATCAAAAGTGGCCTCGGTATCGTATTGGGCAGAGACCTGAAGCCGTTCACCAATCTTCCCGAGCATACTCAGACTAATGCGCTGGTCAAAATCAAAGGCGAGATTGGTTCGGTTTCGGGGAGAGAGGGCCGGATTGTCGTTTTTCTGCCAGATCACTCCGAGATCCATGGCGACGGAACCCTGAGGAACTACCTCGATGGAATTACCTCCAAATATCGTTTCAAAAAAACTGCTGTTGACATAGAAATTGGGAAGGAGATTCTTTCGGGCTTCTTCGCTACCCTCCTTTTTGCCTGAAAAGGCATCCATCTTTTGCTTGAAATAGGATTTGATATCCTCCTGACGGATTAATTCCAAATATTGTTCCGGGGTGAGGATGATGGGGTAGGATATGTCGTATTCCCCCACAGTTTCCGTGTAAATATACCGATCCAGATTTGGGTCATAGGTATATTTGGAAATAATGCTCTCCGGATTCTCCATACGTAACCTCCCCAGCGCGACCCCGGTTTGAACGGAATCTGCCTCAGTCGGTTCGATTTCCTGCCCTCTTACCGTCCCTACGAAGGTGAGAAGCATAAAAATCAGGGAGAAAAACGGTTTGCAAAAGGATCTGAAAAAATTAGATGCCCCTGTTTTCAAACGATTTACAAATTTTTAAGCGCACTTTTAATAATACCCTCTACGCTTAGTGCAGGATCCTGGCGCAAAACCGCATCTACGGTCTTTTCCGCCCCCTTACGGGCAAAACCAAGAACCTCTAATGCAGATAACGCTTCTTCCTTATTTGTATTGCCTGATTCAGGGGAAACTTCATCGAGGTCGTAAACTTTCAGAATCTTATCTCTTAAGTCGAGAATAACACGCTGAGCCGTTTTGGCCCCAATGCCCTTAACGGACTGTATTGCGGGTACATTTTCCCCGGCAATGGCATCTCTTATCTGGGCGGGGGTCATGGAGGAAAGCATGGTTCGGGCCGTGCTGGTTCCAATTCCGGAAACCGAGATGAGTAACTTGAATATCTCACGTTCGGCCGGACTGTAGAAGCCAAAGAGAATATGGGCATCTTCCCTTACCTGAAGATAGGTGAGAATTCGCAGGTGTTCCTCGTCCGGGAGTGCTTCAAAAGTATTGAGCGAAATATTCACGAAATAGCCCACCCCGGCACACTCGATCACTACGTGCGTAGGGTGTTTCTCAATGAGTTTTCCGGTCAGGTGATGAATCATGATTTGTATGGATTAATAGATTGTTTTCCTATTGGGATATCCCTCAAGTGTCGCTGATATGAGCCTGTTTTCGCTTCTCGCGCTCCTGGGCATCGATAACCGCAACCGCCGTCATATTGACCATTTCTTCCACAGAAGCACCCATGGGTATCACGTGGACCGCCTTGCGGAGGCCCAGCATGATTGGCCCGATAGTCTCCGCTCCATAGAGTTCTTTGAGCAATTTATACGTAATATTCGCAGATTCCAGGTTCGGAAAAATAAGGGTGTTGACTTTTCTGCCCACCAGGCGCGAAAAGGGAAATTTATTTTGATTCATTTCCCGATTCAGTGCAAAATCTGCCTGAATCTCCCCATCGACCTGCAGTTCCGGGTATTGCTCATGGAGGATCTCCACAGCCCTTGCAACTTTGCGGGCGTTGGGATGATCCGAAGATCCAAAATTTGTGTACGACAGCAGGGCCAGCACCGGTTCAAAACCAAAAGCCACGGCGAGGTTTGCCGTCATCCGTGCGATGGCCGCAAGTTCCTCAGCTGTCGGATCTATAATGATGGAAGTATCGGCCAAAAAGTAAGGCCCTTTTGGGGTAATCATAATGTGCACCGTGGCAGCCCGGGTTACGTCAGTTGCCCGTCCGATAACCTCCAAAATAGGCTTGACTACGGTGGGATAAGCACGGGTATATCCGGAGATCATGCCATCAGCCTCGCCCTCCAAAACCATCATGGCCCCAAAGTAGTTGCGCTGTCGCATTTTTAAATTAGCCCCGTACAGGGTTGTTCCCTTTCGACTGCGCCCCTTCCAGTATCGTTCCGCGTAGTGCTGGCGTTTGTCCAGTGATTCAGGACCAAAATTATCGATGATCGGAATCTCTGCATCGAACTCGAGTTCACGCATGAGGCTTTCGATAAGGATTCGGTTCCCGAGAAGGATGGGGTGGGCAATTCCCTCCTCGTAGGCAATCTGGGCTGTTTTGAGTACGTCGAGTTGGTCTGCCTCAGCAAAAACGATGCGCTTGGGTTTTCCCTTGGCCCGATTCATCAACATTCGCATGACCTTCTTTTCATCGCCGGAGCGGACGAGCAATTCGGTTTCATAACGATCCCAATCGGTAATGGGTTCCCGGGCGACTCCACTTTCCATCGCCGCTTTAGCCACTGCCGGGGGGATTTCCGATATCAATCTCGGATCGAAAGGTTTCGGAATGATATAATCGCGTCCAAAGGCCAGTCGGGTTTCCCCATAGACAATGTTCACCTGTTCCGGCACGGACTCTTTGGCGAGATTTGCCAGGGCTTTAACCGCAGCCATTTTCATGGCCTCATTGATTTTGGTGGCACGCACGTCCAGCGCTCCCCTGAAAATAAATGGGAAGCCGAGCACATTATTCACCTGGTTTGGATGGTCCGACCGGCCCGTAGCCATTATGATATCCTGACGCGTACGCACCGCCAGGTCGTAGTTGATTTCGGGATCCGGATTAGCCATTGCAAAGACTATGGGGTTTTCGGACATGGACAACAGCATTTCCGGCGTCATGATATCGGCCACGGAAAGCCCGATAAAGACATCAGCCCCTACAAGGGCTTCTTCCAGGGTATCCATTTTCAGATCTGTTGCGAATTCTAATTTCTCAGGGGTGAGATTATCCCGGTCTTTGCGAATAACTCCTTTACTGTCCAGCATAAGAATATGAGCCGCATTGGCCCCAAAAGCCTTATACAGACGGGTACAGGAAATCGCGGCCGCGCCGGCACCGCTAATGACAATCCGAACCTCTCCAATATCCTTGCCTGCGAGCTCCAGCGCATTCAAAAGAGCTGCCGCAGAAATAATGGCAGTACCGTGCTGGTCGTCGTGCATAACCGGAATGTCGAGTTCTTCCTTCAGGCGCCGCTCTATTTCAAAGGCTTCAGGTGCCTTAATATCCTCCAGGTTTATCCCTCCAAAGGTAGGAGCCATTGTCTTGACAGTTTCGACAAACGTATCCACATCCTTAGTGTCCAGTTCAATATCTATTCCGTCGATATCTGCAAAAATCTTAAACAACAAACACTTGCCTTCCATCACCGGTTTTGAGGCCTCCGGACCAATGTCCCCAAGACCCAGTACAGCCGTGCCATTCGAAATCACAGCGACAATATTGCCTTTGGCCGTGTATCTATAGACCTCGTTGACATCTCTGTGGATCTCCTTACAAGGCTCCGCTACTCCGGGAGAATACGCCAGGGCGAGATCCCGTTGGGTACTGTAGGGTTTTGTGGGAACAACCGCTATTTTACCCGGTTGGGGTTTTGCATGATATATCAGTGCCTGTCGCCTTTTGGTTTCTTTACTCATTCCAGTCGATTTGAAATACAAAAGTAATGGGAATATCGTTTTAACCAGACTCCGGTGTTAAATCTGCTTAGAAATGGATCTATACACTTCCTTTGAAGCGGACCCACACCCTGTAACCACAGGTCGAATGAGTCCCTGGAGGAGTGAAAGGAAAATGCAGCTCGAAGCCTTAAATTAATTATGGGGAGGGGCTTCGCCCCCAGCTTGCCATTTCAAAAGCCGCTTCAAAAGATCCCTGTAACGAAAGGGCGAATCTCCTCCGTGAAATTTCGGATTGTCAAACACATCAAACCTGTTTGTGCCCTACCAGAACCAAACCACAATCACTGTGGTCAGAAGCAATAGTATCACGGCGAGATAGCGGTAGTTCTGATACCATGGAAGGGCCTTTAATTCTTCGGTTTCGGAGGTAAACAACTCTTTTTTATAGGTATACTCGGCAACCTTTTCTGCCTCAGGCATACCTGTCGACAGACTCACGACAACGTGGACGAGCACACTTATGAGGAACAAAATATTTGCCTTGGCAAGAAAATGGAAATCGTTCAGATAAGGCCAAATATCAAAAGACAAAGACAGAATCATGAAAAGCGCAAAGATACCCCCGATAATCAGACTGAAAAAGGCACCATTGGCATTCGCCCGTTTCCAGAATAACCCGAGGATAAAGGCAGAGACCACAGGTGGGCTGGTAAAGGCAATGACAAGCTGAAGGTACCCCCAAAGCGAATCGCTCACTCTTTCAATAAAGGGCACCCAGGCCGAAGCCAGGATCACAAGAACAAGTGTGGCAATCTGCCCGGAACGCACCAATTGTTTGCTGGTAAGCTCGGGTTTAAACTCCCGAATAAAATCCATAGTAATCAAGGTAGAAGCTGAATTGAAAGTGGCCGAAACCGAAGACATCATTGCCGCCAGCAGGCCCGCCACAACCAGTCCGAGTACTCCGGTGGGCAGCAATTGAAACAGCAGTACGGGGTACGTCAGGTTCGGACAATCTGCGAGGTTTTCGCACATCCCTCCTGTGGCCAGGGGATAATTCAGTCCGGAAATATCCAAATTATTAAACAGCAAAAGCGCCAGCACCCCGGGAACGACCATGATAAAGATTACGGGAAGCTTGAGAAAACCTGCAAAAAGCGCTCCCCAGCGCCCGTGATTCAGATCTTTGGCTCCTAAAACCCGCTGTACCATAAACTGGTTGTTCGCCCAGAAATAAAACCCGAGCAGGGCTACTCCGGAAATCAGACCCCACCAGGGCATAAACTCATCATTATTGGGGCGCACCAGGCTAAAAACATCATCTGCTGTCTGGGGTACGTACTTACCCTCGGCGACTCTGTCTCCAAAATTCACTTCCCCGGAGGCGAGCATTCCATCGAGGCGGTCCATCATCGATTGCCATCCACCCCCAAGCTCCTCAAAAGCGAAATAAGTGAGCAGGCACGAACCGATTATCAGCAGGATCGCTTGTATGACTTCTGTCTGAATCACCGAATTCAAGCCCCCGGGTATCGTATAGGCGGCCGCGGCAATGGCCAGAATGATAATAATCAGGGTGGAGCTGGTTTCCGGAAACAGCAATTTAAGAACAATGCTTCCCACATAGAGCCCCGCAGCTGTGTCTACCATCACATTGCCGATGATAGTAATCAGCGAAAAGTAGTACCTCGACCGCTTATCATAGCGCTTCTGCAGGAATTCCGGCATGGTATAGACTCCGGATTTCAGATAAAAGGGGAGGAAAAAAATGGAGAAGAAGATCAGGATAACCACCGCGTACCACTCGTAGTTATAGACATTCACATTGGTCTGAAATCCGTCCGAAGCCAAACCGACGAGGGTCGAACTCGAAATATTGGCAGAGAAAAGGGCAATCCCTACAATGGGCCACGTCATCGTCCTTCCACCCAAAAAATAGTCTTCCGAACTGCTCCTTTTGGATTTTGAGATCCCATAGATAATGATCCCTACCAGATAGACTACAATGACTACAATGTCCAGCGTTCCTAATCCGCCCATAAAAAAAGATTTAGTTGGTTTTGTTTAGTCGGTTCAGCGGAAGGAAACGGCTTTGGTCTCATCCCGTGGCCCTCAATATAACAACTTTATCATTCTTGCCGAAATCCAGCTCAGGATCTCCAAATGGATAAAGCGTATGGAACTGCCCGGATTTTTTATCCTTTATCCCCGCTCCCGGAATCTTTTACATACGCGATATTCCGCTTCAGTCCTGAAAACTTCGTACGCTCCACGGCCGATTGGTCAAAAACCCGCCTGAAAACTTCTTCCGTCAGTTCCTCCCACTCTTGCCTGCTGTTGGTGAGTAGTTCCGGTTTTGGATCAAAGGCCGGTTCCTTATGTGGGGTTGCGAACCGGTTCCAAGGGCAAACGTCCTGGCAGATGTCACAACCAAACACCCAGTCGTCAAAATCCATCCCTAAACCCTGGGGAAGTTCATTCTTGAGTTCTATGGTGAAATAAGATATACAGCGGCTACCATCCACCACATAAGGTTTTACAATGGCATCCGTTGGGCACGCATCGATACATGCCGTACATGTCCCGCAATGATCCGTAACCGGCCCGTCATAATCCAGTTCCAGATCGAGAATTAACTCGGCAATAAAGTAGTAGGAGCCCACCTCTTTGGTCAGCAAATTGGAATTTTTTCCGATCCAGCCCAGACCACTTCGGGCTGCCCAGGCCTTGTCCAGCACCGGAGCTGAATCTACAAAAACCCTTCCGTGAACCGCTCCAACGGCTTCCTGTATCCCGGAGAGGAGTTGCCTCAATTTGCGCTTGATTACATAATGATAATCCTCGCCATAAGCATATTTGGAAATCTTGTAGGTATCGTCCCGCTGTGTTTTAGATGGAAAATAATTGTAGAGCAGAGATACCACCGATTTTGCTCCCGGGACCAGCAGCCTCGGATCAAGGCGTTTGTCAAAGTGATTCGCCATATAACTCATTTCCCCCTGCATGCTATTTTTGAGCCAGGCTTCCAGGCGCGGGGCTTCTTCTTCAAGAAATGTCGCTTCAGATATGCCACAAGAAAGAAAGCCAAGGCGTTTGGCCTCGGCTTTGATAAACTGGGTATGGCGATGTCTGGCATCCATACCCACAAGGTACATTTATTCAGGCTTGATATTCTGATTTATATGGAAAAAGTTGTCGGGATCATATTTCGATTTAATCTTCACAAGCCTGTGATAGTTGTCTCCATAGGAGCTCTGTACCCGTTCTGCTCCTTCCTCCATCATAAAGTTCACATAAGCCCCTTTATTCATCGCAAAGGGCTGAAGAGCTTCGTAATAGGATTTACACCAATTCGTAACCTCTGTGGCTTTACCCGGGTCGGGATCTACTCCCACAATGACCTGTGCCCATCTCGCATCGCGGTTGGCCCATGCCGTATCCCCATTGGATACGGCGTGAACCTTCCCGTCAATGGGGTATAAATGTGTGGTTGAATGCATCGTGGGGATGGCCTTTCCAAAGGCGATGTTTTGCGCAATAAAACCCTCTGAAAATTCCCTGACATAGTGGGCTCTCCAATACCACTGCAGGCCGGGGGGATAGAGCTGATCGAACATCGTGTTTAATGCAGGCATCGGTATTTCCGAAACAAAATCGAGGATGGGAGGCCCGAATGCCCGAATAGGGGCGAACACGTCTTCAGCCCCGGTCAAATCTCCGGTATAACACCAAACCACGCCACATACATTTTTCCCGTGCAGGTGTTCGGGGAAAGGATCTCCGGACGGGACGATCAAAAATGCAAAAAATCCATATAAATCATCCGGGGCATCCTTAGTAACCTTATCGTAAAATCGCATGGCTTCGGCGGCCTTTTCCATAGGCCAGAACATAGGCCCTGCATATACATTCTTAACAGGCAACAGGTTAAAGGTGAATGATGTGACCACTCCGAAATTTCCACCTCCGCCCCTCAGCGCCCAAAAGAGGTCTGGATGTTCCGTGGCATTGGCGGTAACCCGGTCGCCATTGGCCAGGACAACCTCACATTCCAGCAGGTTGTCTATGGTGAGTCCCCCTTTTCGGCTGAGATAGCCCAGGCCACCCCCCAGGGTGATACCTCCAATTCCCGTAGAGCCAATGATTCCGCTGGGCAGCGCCAGTCCGTGTTCGTGCGTGGCCTGATCTACCTCTGACAGCGTATTCCCGGGTTCCACTTTTGCCTGTTGCTTGCCGGCATCTATGGCAATGCCTTTCATCCCGGACAAATCGATGACCATACCCCCGTCCACAAGGGCCAGGCCGGCTCCATTGTGTCCTCCGCTTCGTATGGATACTTCGAGTTTTTCTTCCCTGGCCAGGCGGACGGCCTGGGATACTTCTTGTGCTGTGGTACACCTGACAATGATCCCCGGGTGCTTGTCGATCATGCCATTGTAAATTTTTCGAGCCTCATCATAACCGCTATCTCCGGCTACAAGGGTCTGCGCATGCAGTTGAGATTTTAATTTTGCGAACATCTTCTATGAATATATTAATTGAGTTGTTTTATGGGAATTTCCCCAAGGTCAAGCTACTTCTTTTATGAGACAGAGCGTTGTAGAAATGGTTCGTACTCTAGAACAGGTGGTTCACCACTTGACTCCATGACAGGGGCACCACAGGTCGTGTTCCCATTGGGGTTGTACTTATGTTCTAAAAAAGTCTGGCGTATCTACGGTAAAGCAAGGACGGTCCTGTTATCCTGCAATTTTAGAAGGGGCCACCCCGTACTTCTCCTGAAAACGCTTGGTAAAATAGGAGGGCGTCCCGAACCCCACTTCATAGGCAATTTCAGAAACGCTGTAGCGATTTTCCAGAAGTAAAGACAGGGCTTTGCGCAAACGGATATCCCGTATGAAATGATTTGCTGAGCGGCCGGTAATTTCAACGATGCGACGGTAGAGTTGGGGTCGGCTTATTCCGAGTTCCGAGGTCATAAAATTGACTGAAAAGCTGGAATCATTCAAATGTTTCTGGATCAGGATAAAAAATGATTTTAAAAACGTTTGTTGGGAGGCTGACAGAATCCTGACCTCCGGATCTGAAGTGGCCTGTTGTATGCCGGGAGCGTTCTTTTCAATCTCAAAATCTACGATCAACTGTCCTTCCTCAGCAACCACATTGAGCATCTGGGCGTTGCGAAGGGCGGCTTCAAAAAATCCGTGGTTCTGCGACATGGGTTGTCCCAGACTGAGGCCCATTTTAAAACTAACGGTTTCTTTCAGGGAACTCAGTAGTTTTTTGATCTCAAGGGCTCCCTTCAGAGCCTTCTCTTCGGAGTCAAAAACCCCCAGTTTGCTGTCATCCCAGTGATTCCTGATCGTATTCCCCCCATATTCCCGGACCACATTGGAAATAATCACCGCCGGAGAGGAGGGGTTTGGAAGTTTTTGATAGTCCTCTAAAGGGGTGATGTTGGTAAGGTATACCAGGTCGACCACCAAAAGATACCGTTGTCCGGTATCTAACTGTCCATCGGGTTTAAGTACCATTCCATGGTCCAGATTGGCCTCCCGCCCCATAAACTGCTGGTAAAACCCCTTCTTGACCTCCGTAATATTGCAAGCTACATTCCCATGGGCTTCCCTGTGGACTTGTTGACACGCTTCCGCATCGGGACCCTCTATAAGACAAAATACAGTCCCTAATTCCTCATTGACCCAAAACTGATGGTATTTCACCCCAAGTCGGCTTTGAACGGACTGATCTGCCATATGGGCTTGTTTCACCTCCTCAACGGTAACCTTATCGAATATGTGAAAATCCATGTAATAGGGCATCTGTTTGAAAATTTAAGTGTGGGAGGGAACCCCTTGAAGATACAAAAAATATGGCAGTGCAGCCCATATGGAGCCCGGGATCACTTAAAGATCAGCGCGAATGCAGCTCCACTGGCACCCTGCCCGGTTTCAATGAAATCAACGGATTCAGGGTGAGGGATTTTGCCGGGGTGGTGATTCGGTAATTCTGGAAGAGCCAACCTATGGTCAACATCATTTCGTTCATGGCAAAAACATTCCCGATACACATTCGGGGGCCGGCACCAAAAGGAAAATAAAACCCGGAGTACTTTTTTCTAAGTTCGGGTTCAAATCGCTCCGGCATGAAGGTTTCGGGATTATCCCAAAGGTTTGGACTGCGGTGCAGTTCATAGATACTTAAAAGCCAGGTCGTACCACCGGGAAAGGTATGTCCGTGGAGTGTTTCCGGATGCACAGATACTCTGTCGATTACATATACGGGCGGAAAAAGTCGCATCGCCTCTTCGATGCATTGCTGGGCATAACCCAGGCTGCGAAGTGTTTTCAGTTTATCGCCCTCAAAATCCAGCTCGCGGACTTCCTGGTACAACCGCTGCTGAACCTGGGGATGGGACGCAATGAGGAAAATAGCGAAACTAAGGGCATTGGCCGTGGTTTCATGGCCGGCAGTAAAGAGGATAATCAACTCATCTATGAGTTGTTTCCTGGGCATCGGGCTGCCATCTTCATAGCGGGCATCGAGCAACATATCGAGAAGATCCCCCCGCCGCTCTCCGGAACGTATCCGATCTTCAATAAGATCGTCGAGAATATTTCTGGCCTCCTGAGAAAGCCCGAGATGATGCTCGATACGGCCCGACAATTGAAACCACCACTTCAGATAAGGTTGTCGCATTTCGCGAATCAGCATTTTCTGATTGTCCTCCGTAATCTCCTGTATTCGGTTCATATCTTCCCGGAAATCTCCCGCCCGAAAAAGGGACTGGGCCACAACCTGAAAGGCGAGGTCGCTCATTTTCGGAAAAATATCGATAATCTGGTCTTCCGGCAGACCGGACAACTCCTCGCGAATGGCGCGGTACATCAGATCGATTAACCCCTGTAACTGTTCCTTGTGAAATGCCGGTTGTATCATCTTGCGGTGTTTCCGCCAAAAATCCCCCTCACTGGTCAGAATTCCATGCCCGATATACTTGGCCAGGTCCCGGGTTTGTAATTCAGACTTCCTGTAATTTCGATGGTTCTTCTGAAGGATATTTCGTACCGTTTCCGGTTCTCTTGTGAAGACAATTCGTTTTCCGGGTCCGATGTGAACGATAAATGTATTGCCGTATTGCTCAAACTTCTCCTGATGAAACGGCAGTGGATTCCTGAGGATGCGTTTTCGATTCTTAAATACTTCCCATTGAGAAACCTGATGGACCGCCTCAGGGCCTCGATGGCTTCCTTCGGATTCAGGGGTATTCGCAGTCTCGGATTTTACAGGCATTATAGAATGAAGGTCTTAAAATAAACCGGGAGGATCTCCCCCGCGGATCTTCCCCAAATGGCGGTAAGCCAGTTCTGTAACCTCCCTCCCTCTGGGAGTGCGCATCAGGAATCCCTGTTGAATCAGGAAAGGTTCGTACACTTCCTCTATCGTTTCGGCATTTTCGGAAACCGCCGTAGCCACGGTGTTCAATCCCACAGGACCCCCTTTGAATTTATCTATAATGGTCGATAAAATTTTATTATCCATCTCATCGAGTCCGTACGTATCTACGTTAAGGGCGTGCAAGCCGTACTTCGATATCTCCAGGTCTATTTTTCCATTTCCTTTGATCTGTGCAAAATCGCGGATACGTCGCAGCAGGGCATTGCAGATTCTGGGGGTACCCCTGCTCCTTCCCGCAATTTCTATGGCGGCCTCCTGAGTGATGGGCACTTTCAGGATATCGGCGGACCGCTCTACAATGTTCGCCAAAAGTTCCGTGTCGTAGTACTCCAGACGGCTATTTATCCCAAAGCGGGCGCGCATGGGGGCGGTAAGCAATCCGGAACGCGTCGTGGCCCCTACCAGGGTAAAAGGGCTGAGGTGTATCTGAACAGAACGCGCATTCGGCCCGGACTCGATCATAATATCGATCTTAAAGTCTTCCATGGCCGAATAGAGATATTCTTCCACCACAGGACTCAGTCGATGGATTTCGTCTATAAAGAGGACATCCCGTTCTTCGAGGTTTGTCAACAGCCCGGCCAGATCTCCCGGCTTGTCTAAAACAGGACCGGAGGAGACTTTCAAACCCACTCCGAGTTCATTGGCCAGAATATGGGCCAAAGTCGTTTTGCCCAGACCCGGCGGGCCGTGCAATAAGGTGTGGTCCAGAGCTTCCTGCCGCATATTGGCAGCCTGTACGAAAACCTGCAGGTTTTCCAATACCTTCCGCTGTCCGGTGAAATCATCAAAAGAGATAGGTCTCAATGCCCTTTCTATATCGAGTTCCTCCTGTGAAAGGTGATCGGCTGAAGGGTCGAGGTGTTCATTCATAACAGAACAAAGATAGGGAAACTGAAAGCTACACGGAATCAGTCGGACAGTCTATTTTGTTGAAATTCTTTGATATTTATCATGTTTTTAACTCCTGAAATTCCGCTTCTTTGTACTTTAATTCCAAAGCGTAAAACAGGGCAAAACTGTTGTACCATTAACTGCCAAAAACACTTGACTCTATGGCTAAATTTAACCTCTCCCAATATGGGATCGACGTAGAAAAAATTCATCGAAACAGCAGTGTTCCTGTGTTATACGAGATCGGTTTACGAAATGAAGCCGGTACGGCGATTTCCGATGTTGGCGCCCTACTGGTTTACTCCGGTGAAAAAACAGGTCGCAGTCCGAAAGACAAGCGTATAGTGCGAAATCCTGAATCGGAAAAGAACATCGACTGGGGACCCATTAATATTGGCCTGGACGAACATACGTATTTCGTGAACCGGGAACGCGCTATCGACTATCTCAATATTTGTGAAAGACTCTTTGTTGTGGATGCCTTTGCAGGCTGGGATCCAAAATACCGTATTAAAGTCCGTATTATCTGTACCCGTGCATATCACTCCCTGTTCATGCAGAACATGCTGATCATGCCAACGGCTGCGGAACTGGCCGATTTTGGAACTCCTGATTACGTCATATTAAATGCAGGTGGTTTTCCCGCAAATAGCTATACCTCCGAAATGACCTCAAAAACATCTGTAGATGTCAATTTGGAAAATAAGGAAATCGTCATCCTGGGAACCCAATACGCCGGGGAGATGAAAAAGGGAATATTCGGCGTTATGAATTATCTGATGCCTCTTGAAGACGTACTGCCGATGCACTGTTCTGCCAATGTAGGCGAAGCAGGAGATGTAACCCTCCTCTTTGGGCTCTCGGGCACAGGGAAAACAACACTGAGCGCCGATCCAAAACGCAAACTCATCGGGGATGACGAACACTGCTGGACAGACGACGGCACCTTTAATATCGAAGGGGGATGTTATGCTAAAGCGATTGATCTCTCCGCTGAGAGTGAACCGGATATTTTTAACGCGATCCGATTTGGAACCGTTCTCGAAAACTTAGTTTACGATAAGAGCACCCGTAAGGTCGATTATTCAGATACCTCTATTACGCAGAACACCCGGGCCTCTTATCCCATTGAACATATCGAAAATGTTCAGATCCCTTGTGTGGCCGGGCATCCGAAAAACATCATCTTTCTTACCTGTGATGCCTTCGGCGTGCTGCCGCCCGTAAGTAAACTCAGCCCAGAGCAAGCGAGCTATCATTTTATTTCCGGGTATACCGCCAAGGTTGCCGGAACCGAAATGGGGGTTACCGAACCCCAGGCTACCTTTAGCGCGTGTTTTGGAGCCGCCTTTATGATGTGGCACCCAAATAAATACGCCGAGTTACTCGCTCATAAAATGAAAGAGCACAAGGTAAATGCCTGGTTGGTGAATACCGGATGGACCGGGGGTGGTCATGGTGTGGGCTCCCGAATCAAACTCAAATACACACGAGCTATGATCGATGCCATTCACCACGGAGATTTTGAGGGTGTTTCTTTTACCAAAGACGAAGCCTTTGGCTTTGAAATCCCACAAAGTTGTCCCGAGGTTCCCTCAGAAGTACTCAACCCCAAGTCTACCTGGGCCGATAAAGAGAACTTCGAAAACACAAAGACAAAGTTGATCGGGTTGTTTACCGAAAACTTTAAAAAGTTCGAAGCAGGCGTAAATGCCGATATTTTGAAAGCGGGGCCCAAGTCCTGACATGAGACTAGTAAACCGTAAAAGCCCCTGCCTTCTTCCAAAGGCAGGGGCTTTTTTATTTCTGTTAGGGCTGGATACTATTGGGGGGCCTTATGCAATTCGGCCGTATCGTAAAATCCGAGAATCTCTATTTTCGGTTCTCCATAAACAAAGAGTTTAGATTTGTCTCTCCCTTCATACGCCAAATTTGTAAGGGAATACAAATGTGCCTGCGCACTGGCATTTAAAAAAGCCGTAATTCCACTAACCTGCATCCCCGCCGCCTTCAAAACGGAATTTTCCGTCATGGAAAGGGTAAGGGATTTACCGGTACCCTCCAGAGTGACCGAAGCCCGTCCGGAAAGCGAAAAATCCATGGCACCGTCACTGCTGTAAATAAAGGCCTTGGATTGGTCGGCGATACGCGCCACCAGTGAGTCTGTAACCATATTGAGTTCGGAAGAGGCATTGCCCTCCATGTGGAGCTGCACCTCAGCTGCACGTACAGTCAAAATGCCCGTTGCCCCTTCCAGGAAATGAAGGTCCAAAGCCCCGGCATCAATAGGCTGCTCTGCCACCACGCCTCCTCTTTCCACGTGCAGGCTTCTGAGGTTCTGGTAGGTCAGGGTGATGTTCAGTTTTTTACTACCCGTTATGGTATAAAAAGATGAGATTTTAAGGGTGTCCCCATCCTGCTGAAACCTCAGAATATCAATTAGATTATCGTCGGCCTCAATTCGGACAGCCTCCTTATTTCCGGATTCCAGGACCACTTGAAGATCATCGGTAACCTGCAGGTGTGAAAACGCAGTTAACGGCTTATCCACAGTAATCACACTCCGATTGCCTTTAATCTTCGGTTTGCGCTGCCCGTATCCAAATGCGCACAAAAAGAGTGCGAAAATCACTAGTCCTAAACGCATACAGTTCCTCATGGCCTTAAATCTTCTTTGCGATTAAAGATATACAAATCCCGAAAACCCGGCATTGACGAATTAAAAAAGCCCGCGAGAATGCGGGCTTTAAATTATCTTAAACGGGGTTAATGCTGCAATTCCTCTTCCCCTTCCTGCAGAGGCACATCCTGTGGCACAAAATCCTGCCCGGGTAGAATATAATCCCCATTGTCAAAGGTCTTACTATAGTCGTAACTCCAGCGGTGTACTTCAGGGATGGCACCTGGCCAGTTCCCGTGAATATGTTCCTGTGGTGCCGTCCACTCTAATGTAGTGGCGTTCCAGGGGTTTTGAGGCCCTCGCTCCCCGTAGAATATACTACGGATAAAGTTATAGACAAAAATCAACTGAGCCAGAGCCGTGATAATAGCAAATACGGTCATCAATACCTGCACATCCACCAGCTCATCGAACATAGGGAAAGCCGTATTCTGGTAGTACCTCCTCGGTACACCGGCCATTCCCACAAAATGCATAGGGAAGAAAATCCCATAAGACCCTACAGCTGTAATCCAAAAATGCACATACCCCAGGTTCTTGCTCATCATGCGACCCTGGAACATTTTTGGGAACCAGTGATAGACCCCGGCAAAAAGACCGTAAAGTGCAGAAATCCCCATGACCAGGTGGAAGTGTGCCACTACAAAGTAGGTGTCGTGTACATTGATGTCCAACGTACTGTCTCCAAGTATAATCCCGGTGAGTCCTCCGGTGATAAAGGTAGAAACCATCCCAATGGAAAACAACATGCCCGGGTTGAGCTGCAGATTCCCTTTCCAGAGCGTGGTAATCCAGTTAAAGGCTTTTACCGCAGATGGAATCGCAATCAGCAGTGTCGTAAAGGTGAAGACCGATCCCAGGAATGGATTCATCCCGGAGATAAACATATGGTGCCCCCAAACAATGGTCGAAAGGAAGGCAATGGCCAGGATAGACGCAATCATAGCCCGGTATCCGAAAATAGGCTTACGGGCATTGACCGACATCACTTCAGACACAATTCCCATGGCGGGTAGAATAACGATATATACTTCCGGGTGTCCGAGGAACCAGAAAAGGTGTTCGTACAATACAGGCGAGCCTCCCTGATAATGCAAAACTTCTCCCTGTATAAAGATATCCGAAAGGAAAAAAGAGGTTCCAAAGCTTCGGTCCATAATCAGTAACAAGGCTGCGGAGAGCAGAACCGGGAAAGAAATGACCCCGATAATAGCCGTTACAAAAAAGGCCCAGATCGTCAGAGGAAGCCGTGTCATGGACATCCCTTTGGTCCTCAGGTTGATTACTGTTACGATATAATTCAGGGATCCTAAAAGAGAAGATGCGATAAAGATTGCCATAGATACCAACCACAGGGTCATCCCCATACCAGAGCCCGGTTGTGCCATTGGCAATGCACTCAGCGGAGGATAAACAGTCCAACCGGCAGCCGCAGGACCCGCTTCGACGAAGAGGGAGATAACCATAATGACACTGGAGAGAAAGAACATCCAGTAAGACAGCATATTCAAAAAGCCCGAAGCCATATCTCTCGCTCCAATTTGCAAGGGAATCAGCAGGTTACTGAAGGTTCCGCTCAAACCGGCTGTCAGTACAAAGAATACCATGATCGTCCCGTGAATAGTCACCAATGCCAGGTAAATATCAGCATCCATCACGCCATCCGGAGCCCATTTTCCCAGAACGGCTTCAAAAAGCGGGAAGGATTCTCCGGGCCATGCCAATTGCATCCGGAAAAGCAAAGACATCGCGATTCCAATGAACCCCATGATCAAACCTGTAATCAGGTATTGCTTGGAGATCATCTTATGATCCTGGCTGAATATATATTTTGTTACAAAAGTCTCTTTGTGATGATGCCCGTGGTCTTCGGCATGATCATCGGCCAATGCATGTGCTTGTACTGACATAGTCTTTTTTTTTATTCTTTTTCTAGCAATTCACTTTTAGGGTTGCATGGAAGCCATCGTCTCATTGAACGTTTTCTGGCCCTCCAGCCATGCCTGATACTCTTCTTCAGTCTCTACAATAATCTTCATCTGCATATTGTAGTGAGACTTTCCGCAAATCTTGTTACATAGCAACACATAGTCAAATTCCCAGGGATCCGAATTCGGTTCTCCCATGGCCGCCTTTTCTGCGCGAATGGCGTTTGTACGTTTCACTTTGTCAACCGTTTCAGGTCGCAGTCTCATTTCCGCTGTCGTTACTGTCGGCGTAAATGAGAATTCCGTAGTCATCCCCGGCACGCAATTCATCTGTGCCCGGAAATGCGGCATATAGGCCGAATGCAGAACATCCTGAGACCGGAACTTAAAATTCACCTTTCTACCCACCGGCAAATGAAGCTCCTTAACAATAATATCATCCGAAGCATTGGGATCAGATTCATCCAGACCCAACACATTCGCACGATCGATATTGATCAGTCTTACATTCGCATCTCCAAGAACATTGTCAGCCCCTCCGTAGCGGGCTGTCCAGTTAAATTGCTGAGCGTAGAGCTCCACAATAAGCGGATCGTCCTCCTCGTTGATGTCCATTATATTCGTCCAGGTGTACAGTCCCCAAAGAATCAATCCCGCCAGCACGATAACCGGAATGATCGTCCAGATAAATTCCAGGCGGTTATTGTCCGCAAAGAAAAGTGCTTTGGTGCCTTCCTTACCCCGGTACTTATAGGCAAAATAATGCAATAAGGCCTGAGTGAGAAACTGGACAATAAAAATAATAACAAAAGACCACAACAACAAAGAGTCGTACTCCGCACCATGTGCACTGGAAGCCTCAGGCAGGAGGTATTTGCCGTACTTCCAGAAGCTAAATATGGTAATCCCGTAGATAAAAACGAGAAATACAAACATCAGGTAACCGTTGTACCGGTTATCCTCGTCTGTCGCTACTTCCGAATTTCCGGATTTAGCCCGTACCTGGGACAATTCAAAAATCTTGGTCATCTGCCATACGGCTATGCCCACTAAAACTAAAACCGCTATCGTCAATACTGCTGTCATCGTGTAAACGGATATGATTCGCTAATGCTATATTTAATAATGAAACTGCCGGCTCTCCTCAATATACGGATTGCGGGTAGGTTGCAGAGGTGCTTTGGTCAGGGCGCGGAACACCCAGAACATAAATGCGCCTCCAAAAAAGAGGACGGCACTGATCTCCGGAATACCGATATACCATTGATCTCCGACTGTAGCCGGCATAACCATATTAAACACATCCAGATAATGCCCCATAAGCACGACGATTCCAGCCATAATCACAAACCAGTTCAGGCGTTTGTAATCGCTGTTCATCAGTACGAGCAGGGGAAATATAAAGTTCATAGCTACCATCCCCCAGAAAGGCAGGGAGTAATTCTCAATTCGGGTTACGTAGTAGGTTACCTCTTCCGGAATATTGGCATACCAAATCAGCATAAACTGGCTGAACCAGAGATAGGTCCAGAAGATGCTGATCCCAAACATAAATTTGGCCAGATCGTGAATATGACTGTCATTGACATCCGGCAGGTAGCCCCTTGATTTGAGGTAGATGGTCACCATGGCGATCACCGTAATTCCGGAAACAAACATACTGGCAAAAACATACCATCCAAAAAGGGTGCTAAACCAGTGCGGATCCAGGCTCATGATCCAATCCCAGGACATCATAGACTCGCTGACCAGGTAAAAGACCAGAAAAGCCGCAGACCACCGGAAATTCTTTACAAAATTACTGTTGTCATCCGAAGCATCCTGAGCCAGGGATAACCTTCTGGAAATTTCCCTGTACCCGATCCAGCCTCCGAGGTAGATCGCTGCACGTATGAGGAAAAACGTTGGGTTCAGATATCCCGCTTTGCCTTGTAACAGCTCATCATGGGCTACAGTATCTGCATCCATCCACACAAAAAGGTGGTTCATATGAAGTACAGAAAGCACCAGGAATACGAAGAGCAAAATACCTCCCGGAACCAACCAGGCCGTAATTCCCTCCATAACCCTGAACAGCATAGGGGACCAGCCCGCCTGGGAAGCACGTTGCACCCCATAGAATGCCAGCACACCCAGTGAAATCATAAAGAAGAAGAACAGGGCCACATAGGTAGCGGACCAGGGGCGATTCTGCAACTGATGCAACAAATGTTCATCGTGATCCGTACCGTGCGCCTCGTCTGCATGAGCTGCAGCTCCGGAAGCTTCATGAGCTGCTTCCTCATGACCTCCCCCATGTCCGTCATCATGAGCGGCAACCATAGCTTTAGCTTCTTCCACTGTCGAGGGCGCGGAAACAAATCCAATCCCCATCCCCACGAGCCCTAGAGCCATAAGAATCAGAGATCCTATTTTCAGTCTGTTTGAGAAGGTATACATCTGCAGTCGCTATCTTATTTGGTTAGGTCTTGTTTTAATTTCATCACATACTCAGCCACTTGCCAGCGTTCTTCATGATTCAGCTGATTCGCATAAGAACCCATGGAATTCAGACCGTAATAAATCACGTGGTAGGTGCCACCGGCCGTAATATTCCGCGCCGGATCGATGTAGGAAGGTACCCCTAAAATCTTCTCCCGTTGCACCAGGGTTCCTTTTCCATCACCCTTCGCCCCATGGCATATGGCGCAATAAATATCGTAGAGTTCCTTACCCACTGCGAGGTTCCCTTCACTTTGAAGGGAGTCTAACGGGCTGGAAACCAAAGCGGACATTTCTTTTCCTTCCGGTGTATTCTCCAATCTATACGGAACAAGTCCCCGGGAAATGGTGTGCTCTACAGGCGTCAGCGCTTCGGATCCATTGGGAAGCCAATCCACCTGCTCATAGGTTTCATAACCTACGGATTCGTACATATTGGGCATGTACTGGTAGTTTGGCTTATTGTCACCTTTGCACGATGCCAGCGAGAGAATCACCACGAGTACCCCAGTTGTAATAAGTAAGTTTTTCATCTTTCGATTTTACTTTTCTAAACTGTTTATTTCCACAGCTCCCGTTTCCATTAAAAGGGCCGTCAGATCGGATTCATTTCCGTGTACTTCCACCTCCATAATAAAATGGTCATCCGTACTACGGACATCCGGGTTCTCCGCCTCTTTAAAGGGCCATAACCGACTTCTCAGGTAAAAAGTGATTACCATAAGGTGGGCCGCAAAGAATACAGTCATCTCGAACATGATGGGCATGAAAGCCGGCATATTCTCGAGATAACTAAAACTCGGTTTTCCTCCAATATCCTGAGGCCAGTCCTGAATCATAATAAAATTCATCATCACAATCGCCACTGTTAATCCTAAACAGCCATACATAAACGATGTGATCGCGATCCGTGTTGGAGCGAGGCCCATGGCCTTGTCGAGCCCGTGAACCGGGAACGGACAGTACACTTCTTCGATATGATGACGGGCTGCCTTTACCTTTTTGACTGCCTGCATCAGCACGTCATCGTCATTGTAATATGCATGAATAACTTTAGATGCCATAGTCTTAAGAATTGTCGTCCATTAATCGTTTTGCCTGGCCTGCCCAGTCATCTCTGAGTGCCCTTCCCGGGAAGGATTCCGTGAGGGCATCCAGCAGATCGTATTCCCGCTCCGTCATCCGGCTTACCTGTTTGAAGGTAAAGATGCCTATTTCATTCAGGGTCTGTTCCATTTGCGGCCCTACTCCTTTGATCTTTTTAAGATCATCAGCGGTTTCGGATTTTGCATCGAAAACTCCAATAGCCTCAAGAAGTGCCCCCGCATTATCCTGGGCTCCTCCAGTCTCCCCAGCTTTCTCATGGGTCTTTACTGCGGCTGCAGTAGCCGGCATAGTATAAAGCGGTTTTCCGGCATCTCTCAATTTCTTATAGCGCTCCCCGGACGATTTCAAAATCGATTTTACTTCGGCCTGAGCAATCACAGGGAAGGTACGCGCATAGAGCAGAAAGAGGACAAAGAAAAATCCGATGGTACCGATAAAAATCCCGATATCGACAAAGGTCGGAGAGAACATGGTCCAGGAAGAAGGGAGGTAATCCCTGTGGAGCGAAGTAACGATAATTACAAACCGCTCAAACCACATCCCGATATTCACCACGATCGAAATGATAAAGGAAATAAGAATGCTCGTTCGAATTTTCTTGAACCACATGATCTGGGGCGATACCACATTACAGGTCATCATCAGCGCATAGGCCCACCAGTAAGGACCGGTAGCCCGGTTCAGGAAAGCGTATTGTTCATACTCGACTCCGGAGTACCACGCGATAAACAATTCGGTGATATAGGCACACCCTACAATAGAACCCGTAATCATAATTACGATATTCATCAGTTCAATGTGCTGCACCGTAATATAATCTTCCAGGTTGCTCACCTTTCGCATGATGATCAACAGGGTGTTTACCATGGCAAATCCGGAAAAGATCGCACCGGCCACAAAATAAGGCGGGAAGATCGTCGTATGCCATCCCGGAATGACTGAGGTTGCAAAGTCAAAGGATACAATGGTGTGCACTGAAAGTACCAGAGGTGTGGCCAGACCAGCCAGGACAAGCGAAACTTCTTCGAAACGCTGCCAGTCTTTTGCCCTTCCGGACCAGCCGAAACTCACCAGACCGTAAATCTTCTTCTGGAAAGGTTTCACGGCTCGATCCCGTATCATGGCAAAATCCGGCAACAAACCTGTCCACCAAAAGACGAGAGAAACCGAGAGGTAGGTCGAGATCGCGAAAACGTCCCAAAGTAAGGGCGAATTAAAATTTACCCAAAGGGAGCCAAATTGGTTTGGAATCGGTAAAACCCAGTATGCCAGCCAGGGACGTCCCATGTGAATGATCGGGAAGAGTCCTGCCTGAATAACGGAAAAGATTGTCATGGCCTCTGCCGACCGGTTGATCGCCATACGCCATTTCTGGCGAAAGAGGAGGAGAACCGCTGAAATAAGCGTTCCTGCGTGACCGATACCTACCCACCAAACGAAATTGGTAATATCCCAGGCCCAGTTCACCGTCCGGTTCAGACCCCAGGTTCCAATCCCGGTGGAAATGGTATAAATAATACAACCCACCCCCCAAAGGAATGCGGCCAGGGCAATGGAGAAAACAATCCACCACTGCTTATTGGCTCTTCCCTCTACCGGGGCGGCGATATCCACAGAAACTTCGTGGTAGCCTTTGTCGCCCAGTACAAGGGGTTTGCGTATTGGTGCTTCGTAATGCGACGCCATATTTATTTATCGTTTCTTAGGTTGTTATGCTTCGTTTGAATTACGCACTTTAACGTGATAAAACACATTCGGTTTTGTCCC
>CAKZOC010000271.1 GCA_937136025.1 uncultured Bacteroidota bacterium | reverse complement strand
GTTGTTTACCATTTCGTTTTCCCTTCTTAAGGCAATTCGATTTACTACAATTCCTACATTTCATATAGGTAAAAATAATCTAGCGCCAATTTACCATACTAAAGAATAAAGAATCCTTATTTAATCGTCTCTAACAAACTTTCCTTATTTCAAAGAACATGAATGAGCCTCTTTATTGAGACCCATTCTTTGTTTATTATACTGTGTAGATCCCCCAATCTTTAGGACAGCTTTCTTTCAAATTTATATAAATATTCATGCTGCTTTTTTAAATACTTCAGCGGGTATTTCATAATCGATAGATTGGTGTCTTCTTTCATGATTGTAGTACTCAAAGTACTCGGCTAGTAGTAGGTAGAGATCCATTCCATCTTTAGGAGGATTCAGATAGATTTTCTCATATTTTACATTCCTCCATAGTCGTTCGATAAAAGCATTGTCGGTTGCTCTTCCCTTACCATCCATACTTAAGCGTATTCCCTGGCCTAAGACGTAATTAGCAAACTCCTCGGCGGTAAACTGACTGCCCTGGTCGGTGTTGAGGATCTCTGGTTTCCCATGCTCTTCAATGGCTTCTTCTAAAACCTGTTTGCACCACTGCGCATCCATGGAATTAGAGATACTCCAGTTAAGCACATACCGGCTATGCAGATCAATGATGGCCACTAAATACATGTATCCTTTCTTCAGCGGAATATAGGTGATGTCCGTAGCCCAGACCTGATTGGGTCTTTCAATGGTCAGGTTCCTGAGCAGGTAGGGATAGGTCTTATGTTCCTTACATCTGCGTGAGGTATGTTTTCCAGGCAGCACAGCCCTTAGACCCATAACCTGGTAATAAAGCCGCTCAATGCGGTTTTTACTCACCTTGTAACCTTTGTCTTTGGTGAGCCAGATATGCATGCGTTTAGCGCCTTTAAAGGGATGGTGTAGGTAATGTTCATCCATCTCCCGCATGAGCTTCAGATTCAGCTCACTCTCGCCGCTAGGTTTATAATAAAGCCCTGAGCGGTGTACGGACAACGCCTTGCATTGTTTAGCTACACTTAGTTTGGAATGACCCTTGCGTATCATTTTTCGACGTTCGACCAGTGGTCTTAGCGCAAGGCGTCCTTTAAAAAATCATTTTCCACTTTAAGCTCACCAATGGTCTTGAGTAGTTGATCATTCTTTTTCTCAGCATCGCTGCGCTTGTCTTTCTTTCCGGATTCAAAGACCTGCTCGGCGCCTTCAAGAAAATCCCGCTTCCAGGAGCTTATTTGCGTTGGGTGTAGCTGATACTTTTGAGCTAGCTCGGCCAGACTATGCCGCTCTTTTAAGGCTTCCAAAACCACTTTGGTCTTGAACTTCGAGGTAAATTTTCTTCGTGTCATTTACAGTAAATTTAATCATTAAACTTACTGCCCTAATTTTTGGGGTATCTACACTGATAATCAATATTTAAAAAAAGTAATTCATCAAAAGTGCCAGTTTACCATGCTACCCGGACAAGGATATTTCGCAGGGCGACCTTGCCAAAATGATTGATGTCCACGCCACGCATATTTCCCGATACGAGCGTAACTTGACATCGCCCACGATTGACGTGGCGAAGAAGATTGCGGATGCTCTTGAAGTTTCTACGGACTCACTTATTTACGGCTCTGATGAACAGATTGTAAACAACAAGCTGAACGATGAAGAACTGTTGCAGTTGTTCAACAAGGTTCAGCAATTGGGCGATGAGGATATTACGAGCGTAAAGGCGATGCTTAAAGCCTTCGTTTTCCAGAAGGATTTACAAAAACAGCTTGCATAAAAAAACCACTCCGAAGAGTGGTTTTGTCTTACCTGAACCTTTTAAATATTATCGTACTTATCAATGATAAAACTAATGATGCTATTATTAGGATATACCACCAATAAGGAATAACCCACAAAAAAAAGTACTCAAAGGTTTTACCTATATTTTTAAAATATCCACCCTCTAATTTAAGAACTTCCATTCCCTCTTTTATCGTAAAAAAGTACAATATCAGCGAAGTGATAACAAGAATAATCAAAAAGTGTTTTATAAATATCTTCATCTTTAGTTGCCGTTTGGGTTTTGAGTTTCAAATAACTTATTATAATCCTGAATGCTGTATTGTTGCCCGTTGTAATTGATATTTTGGAATACACCATCCGAATTAAAGTTTATACGGAAATCTGTATTAATTATACCTTTTCCTCCTTCTCCTGGTAGACTTGTAGCAGGATTACCTTGCAAAGCTCCAACACCTATAAAAACAGAATTTCCAGCACTATCAGTAATAAAGGATTCTGTGGAAGGGAAATTATCTCCTGTTATATTAGCCGATATGCTTAAAACTCCTGTTTCCTGATTGGAAGATATTGAGAAAGCACCATCAACATCGATATTTGGTGTTAACGCTTTTGGCGTTAGCGGATTTGCGCCTTCGATTTCTGACTGAAAACTTACCTGCTTTGCTCCTGTGGATGTCTCTCCAATTTGAACATTCTTCAAAGCATTTCTATCTGGTGCCGTATCAGTTCCTAAAAGTGGGTGATGTGTTGGGTCGCTTGTTTGCGTTCCTCCAGATACAATAGGTCTGCTTTGGTCAAAGTCAATATTTACAGCTTGTTTAACTCTTGATGTAACACTTTGAGAAGTCGTAAATCCTCTACTTGCTCCATCTCCAGAAAAACCACCGCCAAAAGTTTTGAAAGGTGCAAATGCCCTCGTGTGTATTGAAACTTTTTCTAATCCTTCGAGTTCAAACGCATCGATTACCCTGTTCTCCGAGAAATTATAAGGGGATTGATAACTGTACTGTTCTGCCAATGGGTCGATGCTCCAAAAACGTCCAATTGCTGGGTCGCTAAAACGAAACTTCCATTCGTGTACGTTCAACCCTAAATCCTCTGTCCATTCCTGTCCCTGATATTGCTCTTTGTTATTTACCGTTCCATTGATAACATTATTGTACCCACGGTGCAAAAGACCGAATGGATAGTAGTTTCGCTCGTGCAAAATCTCGGTGTTCGGGTCGATTGCTCCGTTCCCGTCAAGGTCTGAATAAGAGAGCCTGACGTTATTTACTTGGTCCTTGTAATTATAGACATAGTCGTACCCGCCCATCCCGTCTGGGGTCACATAGCCTTCCGGGTGGCTGAAAAACTGCAGGGCACCATTCTCATAAATATAGTTTCCCGCATATGCAGTGCGGGTCTCTACGCTGTTTTGGGTGACTATCTTTTTGAGTTTGGTACCCATGGCATCGTAAATATATTCAATATCATCACTGCCGAAGCTCACAAGAGTTGGTAAATTCAAATGATTATATGTGATACTCGTAATCCCTTTATTGGCATCGGAAATCATATTGCCATTCTGGTCATATGAATAATCATCAGCGCCATCGGTCATAAAGTTGATTGCATCGTCCTTGAAACCGTACATGTCGTTGGTCAACTCATCAGATACCTTCATCAATTTATTACTATTATTTTGATAGTTGAATGTCAAATTATCCATTGTACCATAATCCTGGGCATTAGAGAGCATCGGATTAAACGCATTTCGAAGGTTAAAATGTAGTATCCCACTCGTATAAATTGAGTATCTTTAAAACGGCAAAAGAGCCCATTAATTATGCCCTAAAACGTATTGATTTAGCTCCCGGTTTGGAGATCGGTTAGGCAAACAGAAGTTAGAGTGTAAATAGTTGTAAATCAATATATTGGAGTGCTAGGAATGTCCTGCCACCCCGACCGAGAAAAGCCAGACATGAAGATGTCTGGTTTTTGCGTTTCCAGGGGGCGTCAAAAATGATTTTTATAAGGCACCTGGAAACGCAGAAAGCGGCCAGCCTGAGGGCTGGCCCGGCTTTTCTCGAGCACCGACCCCACTTCAGGATCACGCCGCAGGCGTAATCCTGAATTTGCACTTGGCAGTCGCAGTTGGCAGTAGGCAATCGGAGTTTGCAGTCCTGATAAAAGCTCGCTTCCAGATTCCGAGGGGAATGAATAACCATTTGAAGCTAATCTGGGGTATCTGCCTCAATTTTTTGTGTAGACCGGCAGGCAGAAATTCTATTTTAGTCTTACCCAATAATGCGCCGAATTTATGCATGGGTCTTATCATCAAATTTTAGTTTCCTTCTTAGAGATAATTGACATGCTTACAGCAGCGGATTTTAGTTTATCATCAATTCGCATCAATTACTTTTCCTGAACCCGAAATATTGACTTCTACAGCTGGTGTTCCCTTGTAATAAACATCCCCGCTACCTTCAATGTCAACATTTAACGTGCTTATTGCGTGAACTTCACAATCACCACTACCAATTATTTCTACACTACAATTTGAGACAGTGAATAGAAATCCATTGAACTTTCCATCTCCTTCATTCTGAAGAGTTAAACTCTCAGCATTTCCTTGCACAGTAATGTTTCCGGTTCCGGAATTAAATACATTAAAGTTCCCGCCTTCATCAACATTGGATATCTCAATGTTGCCAACACCCGTGTTTTCGATTCCATTGATTCTTTCAGCAACAATATTGGCTTTCAAACTTATATCCCTATAGTTGCGGTCATCCAAATAGAGTCTGAGCTCATTATCAACCACTTCGGTTTTTACCCGTCGGATGATATTGTCATCCGCTATGATCTCAACGGACTGCGAATTGCCTTGGGTAATGGTAACTTCGAAAACCCCTTCACTACTCACCTTGGTGAAATCGGCGACACTTCTAAATTCTGAAATGGGCGTTCCGGAACCTTCAATAGTATCCTTGGTACATGCGGTTAAAGTAAGTAGTAAAACACAGATTGAAATACTAATACGTTTCATAATATTTATTTTTAAGTTGGTTTTGCTTCATTGGATTTGCGGCCTATATCAAACAGACGAATGAGGTCTGAAGGTGTTACACCTGGGCGGGTATGACAGGTGCGATAACCTTTGATTCCAAAAAATTAAGGTTTAACCCATAATATTCATGATTAGCATAATTAAGGGTATGCCGTTGAGTGCGGCATGAGAGATCAGGAAAATGGTATTGTTTTGGTACCGCTGGGTTATATAGGACATAAATAATGCCCCCGGCAGCACCATGACTGCATTATAGGGTGCAAACAAGTGAAAAGAGGTCCATAACAAACCATGCACGATCCAGGTGTATTTGCCGTGTGTCAATTCCTGCCGCGGCCATAGATAGCCCCTCCAGAGAATCTCTTCTCCCACCACATTTAAGAAATAGAGTAAAAGGAAAAGGCCCAACAACCACCAATTGCCCTGAACACTGAACCCGGCAAAGGTTTCCCCATTGTTCATAAAATTTGTTACAACCTCAGGAGTGGGAAAGGCATCGTGAATTTTTTTGACCAGAGGAAAGGCAAGTTTATAAACGGCAACATAAGAGGCTATATCCACGGCGACAAAAAGAAGCGTCCATAACCACATTTTCCCTTTAATAGGTTTGTATCGAAAACGCGCTTTCAATGCTTTCCAGTTCCATGGGTTGCCCTCTGCCCTGTACCCGTAAAGGGCAACAACAAAGAATAATGCAAATGGGGATATATAGGTTAAAAACTGGATGAGCGGGCTTGCGCCCAATTGATCCAGATAGGGCAGGACCACACGTTCGTTAATCATGAATAACATTGCCGCGCCCAAAAATATGACCAACGAGGTAAGGAACCGGATGGGTTTAATTTGTGATTGTCGTTTCATGACTATTAATTGATTGGTAACAGAACAAAGGTGCCCTGGATTTACATGAAAATCGACCGAATAAAAAAAGTCGAACCAATTAAAGGGTTCGACTTTTTATTTTCAGACGTACGACTTTTGTCGCAGCCCTTATCTACTAAATTGTTTTCGGTATTGGGTAGGGGTTAGTTTGGTATGTTTTTTAAATGCCGTATTAAAGGAAGATTTTGAATTAAAGCCCACATCGTATAATATTTCAAGTATGGTGCGATCGCTTTTTGAGGGGTCCGCCAGAATTTCCATGGCTTTTTTGATGCGATATTCGTTTACAAAATCAAAAAAATGCTGGTTGAGGTTATGGTTTATTAAAACCGACAGTTCTTTTGAAGGCAAATCTAATTGTTTGGAAAGCTCGTAAATAGTTAACGAAGCATCCACATAAGGGGCATCTGTTTCCATATGCTTCTTTAACCTGTCAACCGTTTCATTATCTTCCTTGTCTTCAGCCGCCGGGGTTGCTTTTCGAGGTTTACCGGCAATTAGTTGTTTAACCAATGGTTGTTTTGAATCTACCCTTCCGTAAAGTTCAGGTGTTTTTAAAGCCTTAATGACGAGCCAGCAAATAAAAAGTAAAGCCGATAGACTTGTTATGGTCATAGCCAACTCATACGGTCCTTCTAAGTTATTAATCAAAAAAACATTTTTGACTGTAGATACAAACACCTCAATTGCGATGAGTGTTACCAGCGTAATCAACCAATTGTAATAATTGACATTCCCATTTGAATAATTTTCGAGGAGTAATTTTTTCGATCTCAGAATGACATTGAAAGATGCAATAAGATAGGCAGCGATCTGAAGATGAATTAAGAGATAGACCAACTTCATTTCTATAATTAAACCTTCATCAGCTTTTAATATTCCTATTTTCTCATCAAAATCTGCTAAATAGAATCTGGGAATAAATAAAACTATGGCAATCACAAATGGAAGTGCATGCCAGAGGTGTTTCCATTCTAATTTGAAATCTGCATAGGTGACGGAACAGATATAAAAATAGAGCAGGGGCGGACTTAAAAAGAGTAACGTATTTAAAAATAATCCGAATCCAGGATAATATGGCAGGATAAATTGACCGGTTAATACAGATCCGGAATCGATTGCGATAATTATTAAATAGATTGAAATAAGAACGTTTGAAGATCGGTTTTGAGATTTCAAAGAGAGTAAAAAGAAAGCGAAAAATAAACTTAAAAAAGAAGTGAGGATATTTAGAACGTCAGCTATCGAATTTAGGACCATATCGTTTAAACTCTTCTCTAAAAATAACGAATAATAAAACCATTTGAAGCGCATTCACTTAATTACAAGGCAGGGATAGAGAATTTGTTTCTGAACGTAAGACTGTCTGAATTACTAAATTGTTGAATGAAGCTTAATCCATTATCAAATAATTCAGTTATATTTTACCCTGACTGGATTTCAATAAAGTCGAAAAATCAATCAAAAAAATTTCAATCAAAAAAACAAACACTAATGAAAACACTATTTAATTCCAGCAAAGCAGGAATCTTGTTCCTCTGTTCTGTCCTTTTTACGCTTCACGGATATGCCCAGCTTGAAGAGTTCAAGGTGGATCGATTTAACAAAGTGATTGTCAGCCCCCATATTTCTGTAACTTTTGTGAAAGGAGACTCCGAATCCGTAATCATCCATTCCAGCACGGAACCCCTCGAGGTGCTGAACGTGGAGTCCTCAGGGAAAACCTTACATCTGTATCTGGATAATGCGAAAACCACTACAAAGAAAGAGAAGGTGGAGATGGACGGTTGGTCTGAGAAACGTTCGATCTACAAGGGCACCGTAGTACAGGCGACAGTAACGTATCAGGTGCTCGATGAGTTATCGCTGAGGGGAGAAGAGCGGTTTGAATGTACAAGTCCTATCGAACAATCGAAATTTACCCTTACCATCTATGGGGAATCAGAAGTTTACATAAAGGAGGTTAAGCTGGACAATATGAACACGACCGTATATGGTGAGAGCTTAATGGAAATCAGTTCCGGGAGTATTGGCAGACAAAAAATAACAGCCTATGGCGAAACCAGAATAAATACTGAGGAAGTATCTTCAATGGAAACAAAAATCACGGCCTATGGTGAAGGAACCTATCGGATTGCTGCGCAGGACAGGTTAAAGGTGACTGCCTATGGTGAAGCCACTGTAGAGTATGTGGGTTCACCGGAAATAGACAAAGGAATTGTTATTGGGGAAACGACGATCCGGAAAATTGAGTAATCCTGTGCCGTGGCAGTGCGCAGGGGGATGTGGATGTCTTAAAAGGATCATTTAAATAAGACCTTTACAGAGGCATTGGGCGTGATACCGAGAGACTCCTGCAATACCTGCTGGGGATTGCCCTGGTCGGCAAGCGTATAGAAGGTGTTGATGGGATTGATCCGGTTGGTCACATTCCATACGGACACGCCCGCCTGAATCCCGATCGCATCACTTATTTTACTTCTGTAAATGGCAGAGACATCCAGTCGGAAATAATCCTCCAGTTGCTCGGCGTTCACGGGGCCATAGTTAATCTGATCTCCTGCCAGGGCATCCCCTGCCTGGGGGGCGGTAAAGGGTTTCCCGGTGCGCCAGTTACCCCCAAGGGCGAAATAAAACCTGCCGGCGGAATAAGTGATACCGCCGGAAAGGGTATGGCGAATGTCAAAATTACTTCTGAAGTCTGTTTCTTCAAGTTCCGGAAAGTTGTATTTGTTTTGCAGATACCCGTAGCTGAGCCACATATTCAAGTTGTCAAACTGTTTCCTCAATAACAGCTCAACGCCATATGCATTGTAGTTTCCGGAAGATTTAACGAATTCATACCCATCGGTGAATCCCTGGCTTTGGGTGGTAATGCCTTCCACTCCTTTCAAAAACCCCACGGCATTGATCAACCAGTCCTTCCGGACATAACTCAAGCCCAATGAACCCTGCCGGCTTCGGATTATGGGAATATCATCGTTGTTGGAAAGCTGCCAGCGCCTTTTTTCAACCCCAAGAAAATCGTTTTGAAAGTTAATAATCTGGGAGGTGTTCTGGTGTTTAAATTCGCCTAATACCTCCAAATGGAACCATTTCAGAAATTCATGGTTCAGGCTTAGCCTGGGTTCTGCCAGAAATTTCCTGAACTTCTCCAGGTAGTTCACCCGGATCCCTCCATTAAAAGCGGTCCTTCTGTCCTGGGAATTCCAATGGATTTCCGAAAATACGCCATGGGTCCTGAGGACCTCCCCGACCAATCTCCGGAAAATTGGGTTATCCACGTCGTCCAGATTGGTGATTTTTGTCTCAACAAAGTGATAGCCGTTTCCCCATTCCAGGGTTTGGGAAAGGTTTTTCCGGCCCATAGCGCGAATACCGGTTTCAGAGACGCTATTTTCCTGAAGGAAGCGCTGGTCCTGCAATACGTTGGCATTGATGGCCCTGAGCTTGTAATCGGACTGGTAAACGGAAAGTTCCGTCGTAAAATCCGAAGTCCAGTTGCGGGTGTGGTACAGCCCAAAAGCCGTGCTTTTTTGTTCCAAACTGCTTTCCTTTTCGGCTTCGAGACCCTCCAAAATGGCATTCTCGTTAAAAACGACCTGATTGGCCGTATGTATAAAATTGAGCCGTAACAGGTCTTTTTCGGTGGGTTTTGAAAGCAACCGTGCAGATGCGTCATAAAAGTCAAAAGCAACATCGGTATTGGTCACAGAAGACAGGTTTCTTTCAATTTCGGTACCTTGAGCGATCCGTTTGAAGTACTCGGAGTAGGTCGGGGTTTCAAAAAATTCACTAATGGCTTTTCTTCCAGCGAGCTGAACAGAGGTGTTTTCTCCAAGGGGGACATCGAGAAAACCATTGGCATCAATCATATTGAGGCCGAGGCTTCCTTTGAATTCCGGGTTGATTATCTTGTCCGTACCCATGGCGATGGTGCCGCTTACACCGTCGGTCATGGCGGCTGAGGTCCCATTTTTCTGCAGTTGAACTTTTTGGGTGATCTGGGGGTTATACATGGAAATCAGCCCGAAGAAATGCCCCGACTGGTACATTTTTATATCGTCCCACAGAATCAGGTTCTGGTCATGACTTCCGCCCCTTATATTGATATTCGACACGGTTTCATCGATGCTTTGTATCCCGGGAAATGCCTGTACAGACTGCAGCACATCGCCTTCCACCAGTCCCGGCAAGATGGTAAACCTGTCAAAATCCAGCTGAAATACGCCGTTGTCCAGCTTGTCCATCCCCCGGATCAGGTAATCAGAGAGCACAACCCCAGTCAGGTTCTGCCGGTCCTGAACCAGGTAGACCGGGGCGCAATGTAATGTATTGAAGAATTTGAATTCACGCCGGATGCTCCGATGTCCGATATGTCGTATCAACACCACGTCTGAAGGGTCGTCAACGTTCAATTCAAAATAGCCCTCTGCATTGGATATCGTGCCATTGCCGCCCGATTGGACGGTGGTGTAGGGCAGGGGTTCAGAAGTGTCCTTGTCCCGAATATATCCGCAAAGCAAAAGAGGTTTGGCTGTTATGGTGATTACAGATTCTGATATGAAATTAAAATCGAGCCTGGTCTGTACCTCGAGGAATTCAATGCGCTGCTGAAGGTCGAGATTCTCTTCGGGGGCAGGCACCCGGACGCCTTTTATGAGGTCGGAGGCATAGTTGAACTGCACTTTGTAGCGCTCCTGAATAGTGTTTAAAAGGGTCAGGAGCGGTGTGCCGGCTTCAGGTTGCTGCCCAAAGGCAGAAACGCTGAGGAGGCAGAACATTAGACTGAAAAAGAATATTCGCTTATTGCTCACGCGGCTTCACCCTGACTTCATTGTTTTTATTGACACTATAACTCAACCCCAAAGGTTCTGTGATAGATTTAAGGGCCAATTCGAGGTTTCCATGTATAAAACCACCGGTAAAAAGTTGTTCGGTCACCACATCTTCCAACAAGATCTTGACATCGTATTGTCGCTCCAGTTCTGCAAAAACCTCAGCCACGGGCACTCGCTGGAAATCGCTGATATTTTGGATCCACTGGGGATGGAGATCGGTATTTTTTCCCGAGGTAACGACCCCGTCAGAAATTCTGAAATTATCCCCCTCCCGGAGTACTGCAGTATGGTCGCCCGAGACCACTTTTACCTGACCTTCAAAACAACGTACCTCAAAGACCTTGTCCCTGTGCCTGACATTGAACTCTGTGCCTAAAACACTTACATTTCCTCCGGAAGTGGCTACCACAAATGTCGCGCCTTTGGCCACATCAAAAAAGGCCTCTCCCTCGAGTTGCACTTCCCTTTGATCGTCCCAGTCGCTTTCATTGAAAGATATTTCTGTGAGTGCGTTGAGTGCTACTGACGAAGCATCCGGGAGGGTAATTGTAGTCTTTTCACCCACCCCTGTTTCTATCCGGACCAAATTCTCCTGGAAGAGCAAATAATACATGGCAAGACCCAGAACCAATACGCTCGCCACGCGCATCAGGGGCCTTACCCAGTTCCGTTTTCTCTCAGGCGTGCGTTTATGTGGGAGTCGTTTCTCGAGGGTGGGGTAATCTGCCCCACCTGAAAAGCCCGGGGCTTTAAAGGCAGCTGCATCTGAAATGATTTCCCTGTAAAAGGAAGCCTCTTCCAGCGCTTCAAAGGCATCTGATTCTTCAGGGCTCAGCTCACCTGCAAGCCATTTTCGTATTAAGTCGTTCTTGTCCATAGAACATATCCCTTTAATATATAACAACCTAAGGATCTCTTTTCCCGATTATTTTATGCGGAATCCTTCCAATTCACTTTTTAAGGTGTCAAAGGCCGAATAAATCCGGTATTCCACCACCTTTCGGGTAACCCCCAGCATTTCGGCAATTTCGGTGTGTTTTTTACCCTCTACTTTGCTTAGAAGGAAAGCGGTGCGCTGTTCTTCTGTTAGCCTGGAGAGCACCTCCTGGTATTTTTTGAAATACTCATCCTTTTGCATCAGAAATTCCGGCGATTCATGGGTATGCCCATCGGGTTTCTGTGACCGGTATTTCAGGACTACTTTTTGATGCTTGATTTCATTGAGCATCATATTGTTTGCAACGGTAAAGAGAAACGACCTGGCCTTGTCAACCGTCACCTTCTTACAGTTTTCCCATAGTTTAACAAAGGCCTCCTGTGTTTTATCATCCGGGTTGAAGGAATCTCCGTACTTGTAATACAGAAACTTGTGAAGGTCATCGGCCAACCGCTCATAAAGACCGGAAAACACGGATTCTTCGCAAATATCTTTATGCAGCTCTTTTTTCAAAAAAGGAATTATTAGGTCTGATCAAATGTAAAAAAACTATTTTCTTCACTTTTTTTCAGGAGTTCTTTGACCAGGGTTGTTCTATATATAAACACCAGAAGTAAAAACTTATTTGCTATGAAAAAAAGTTTCAGACCCTTTAGTCTCTTATTGCTCGGACTCCTTTTAGTTTTTGCTTCCTGCCGGGAAGAAGAATTTGAATTGATCGAAGGGCCCCAGGAAGAAGTGCTCCAGGCCAATTCAAGGGTGGCTACCCTGCTTCAGCGCACTTCTACAAAGGATGGATCTAACGACAACATTATCGACAACGCCAATTGTGTGAGCGTACAACTTCCCATTACCGTAGTGGTGAATGGCCTTGAGATTATCGTGGATTCTGAAGATGATTTTGAAACCATTGAAGATGTTTTTGACGCTTTGGACGATGACGAGGATATCCTTGAAATCCTGTTCCCCATCACAGTAATTCTCTCAGATTATTCAGAGATTGTGATTTCCAGCGCAGACGAACTGGAGGACCTGACTGAGGATTGTACAGGCGAAAATGAACCGGATGACGATATAGAATGTGCAGATATTCAGTATCCCGTAACCGCCTCGATCTTTAATTCGAACAACGAAGTACTCGACGTCATCACTTTTACCAACGACCGGGACCTGTACAGGTTTATCGACGACCTGGATGATGATGATATTGTAAATCTGGATTTTCCGATTACCGTGGTGTTGTTCGACGGGTCGGAGGTACGGGTTAATGACCTCGATACCCTGGAAGAGGTACTCGACGATGCCAGTGATGACTGCGATGAGGACGACGACTACGATTACAATGATGATGATTGCGATTCGTGTACTACTGAAGCGCTGACCGAAGTGCTGGCTGCATGCCCGAACTGGAGGGTCGATAGTTTGGAGCGGAACGACCTGGACCTCGAAGAGCAGTACGAAGGATACCTGTTCGATTTTAATGCAGATGGTACACTGGAGGTAACATCAGGTACAGGCACCTTTGACGGAACCTGGGAGGCTGAGGGCACAGCGAATGACATCACTATGACGATCAGTATCCCGGATCTTGAAGATTTCAATGCCTCCTGGAGGGTTCAGGAAATAGAACGGGAAGCGGATGAGAGTGAAATCGAACTGATATTAGGCGATGACGAACTCAGTTTTGAAAGCGATTGTACCCAGGATGAAAGTGGGGATGGTAGCGGGGATAACAGCGGAAATCCGGATTTGAGTTCGTATTTAACCGAAGGGTCCTGGAGCGTCTCTACATATTTGGATGCAGGCACCGATGAAACGCAGGACTTCACCGCTTATACTTTTGTCTTTCAGGAGAACGGTGTGGTGACAGCAGACAACGGGAACACGACGAATGGAACCTGGATAATTCAGGATAGCGGAGACAAACTCCTTCTGGATTTCGGGACCACAATACCCCTTGATGAATTCAATGAGGACTGGGAGGTTGTCTCTGCCAGTGAAACCCGGATAGAACTGCGGGATATCTCTGGTGGAGATGGCACGACCGATACCTTGATCTTTACTAAACAATAACTTTCAATACCTAAACACAAATACCATGAAAAAGCAGATTTTAAAAATCGGAGTTCTGGCAGCCACCCTGTTTATTACAGCTTGCACAAGTGATAGTGATAGTGACGACGCATCGAATCTGGCACAGTTACAGGCAGATGTTGAAGAATTAAACCAAACGGCCCGATCCGGGACCTGGACCATCACCAATTTTGTGGATGATGGGCAGGATGAGACCTCAGATTTTTCGGGTTATGATTTTACGTTCAACCCCGACGGAACTCTCGTAGCCGATAACGGTACTACCACCGTAACAGGTACGTGGTCGATCACACTTGACGATGACTCGAGTGATGACTCAGATGATGATGGAATGGACGATGATTATGACGATGACGATGATGAAATTGAGTTCAATATCTTTTTTGCTTCCCCTGAAACCTTTACTGAACTTTCAGAGGACTGGGATGTTATTTCCTTTTCATCTGACATGATTCAATTGATGGATGACGATGACGACGTTGATGGTACTACAGACTTACTGACCTTCGAAAAATAAGCATGGCTTAACCTGGATGGCTTATGTGAATCCATCAATAAACCCTGCTATGAAAAAGAAGGGTTTTATAAACTGACCCCGGGGAGACCCGGGGCGGTTTTTTTTATTAAAGTATGGAGGGTGGGGTTCAAGGTTCAAGGTTGAAAGTTCAAGGTTCAAAGTTAAAGGTTCAAGGTTTAAGTTGGCAGTTTGCAGTGGCAGTGTACAGTGGCAGTCGGCAGGGGGATGTCGAAGACTTCAATGTGCTCCATAAAGTATTGCTTACTGCTACCGCCTACTGAAGACTTGGGAAAGGGTTCAAGGTTCAAGGTTGAAAGTTCAAGGTTCAAAGTTTAAGGTTCAAGGTTTGAGTTGGCAGTAGGCAGTGGCAGTCGGCAGGGGGATGTCGGTGACTTAATGTGCTCCATTAACTACTGCTTACTGCTACTGCCTACTGAGAACTTAAAAGAAGGATCAATACCCCGTTAAGTATTCCCCATGGACCGGCTTCCCTTGCGAATAATTGGCGCACTTTCTTTTCCCCGAATAGCCACCCCATTGTCATCTAACCAAACAATGGCTCCTGTAGGGCATCGCTGAATGGGAATTTGAGTATTGTGGTTTTCGGCGTAATTGATCACCGGTAAATTATTTTTTATCGCTATTAACTCCCCGGGGGCATCCATAGCGCATTTGCCACAGGCCGTGCAGGCCACCTGGCAATCTTCGAGAATGGCATTGCCGTGTTCCAGGTTTTTACAGGCTACCCAAAGCCGGTGGCTGATGGGTTGTAAGGAAAATAAGTCCTTCGGACAGGCCTCTACACAATCCCCACAGGCTGTGCATTTATCTACATCTACGACAGGCAGGCCATGTTCGTTCATGGTTATGGCGTCAAAATCGCAGACGACTTCGCAATCGCCATGTCCGAGGCACCCCCAAAAACAGCCCTTGCCACCTCCCGATATCAGAGCAGCCGCCTGGCAACTTTCTATACCGTTATACCGTGCGCGATTCAGGGCTACATTCGTACCCCCCGCACAAGCCAGACGAGCGACTTGTTTTTCTTGAGCGCCCAGGGCAACCCCCAGAAATTCAGCGATGGCCTGCCGGCCTTCATCTGTACTGACTGAACATTTTCCCGGTAAAGTTTTTTCAAGCACCAAAGCCTCGGCAAAAGGTCTACAACCGGGATATCCGCATGCCCCGCAATTCGCATGGGGCAACATGTCTTCCACCGCGTCTATACGCGGATCCTCATATACATAGAGCTTCTTATTCGCAACAATCAGAATTATCGCAAGAAGCAAGGTTAAACCTCCAAGCACCGCTATTGCGCTGAGGATCGACATATTATTTGGCAGGTTTGTTCAAAGACATAAACAGTGTTTAATTCCCAATACAGGTTAATAAATAATCTCTGCCCATTTTTTTCCGGCGACCAACTCGGCTTTGCGAAGCCGCCACGCTTCTTCGGAGCCCAGGATATTGGAAAAGGCCTTATCGAGCATTTTAAGGATGGCTTCGTACCCGGCGACATAGATATAGGTATTGGACATCCCGAGCAATTCGATGAGTTCAGTTTTTTGGGCTTCGAGGGCCTTATCCAATGCAATGGGATCGGCCCAGTGCGGCCTTGGGCTTAGGGCGTGAAACGCTTCAAAGGTGGCTTCGTCGTAGTAATTGGTCAGGTCTCCATCTTTGTCATTGAGATACAGTAATTCCAGACCGCTGCGCGCCCCGTAGAACAGGCGGATTTTTCCCTCCCAGTCTTTGACATCTTTATAAATATGCTTGATAAACGACCGGAAAGGCGCAATACCTGTACCCATGCCGATAAGGATTAAATTGGCTGTTTTATCCTGCGGAACCTTAAAGGGTAATTGAAAAGGGCCGGTTACGGTAATTTCATCCCCTTTTTTGCGATTGCACAGATAATTCGAAGCAATGCCGTCATATTTTTCTCCATTGAATTCATCTACATAAGAGCAGCGTTTCACCAACATAGTCAGCTGCGGATTGCCTTTGATTCGTTTGGGCAGATCTGCCACACTATAGAGTCTGTGATGCAGTACGTTTCCAAAATCGTTCGTCGTATTCAATAATACGCCAAAGCTTTGGTCTACTTCGCATTCAAATTGCGGATCTTTTACCTCCAGTACAATTTCGCGAACTTCTTCGGTATCTGCTGGCGTAAGCCGGGTCGTATTTTTGACAACTGCCTTATACCGTTTGTCGGTATCAAAATCTGATAAATTTGCCATGGCCTATGTTATTCTTATGGTTAAATGTTTCATTACTGATGTCTAATCCTTTTCGCTTTCCCAGACTTTTTTCACTGGGGTTTCCTCTTCTTTCTTTCGCTCGCAAAGGGTGGTGCAACCGCAATTCGAACAGCTTCTTCGCCCGGCCAGCACATCCTCCTGTAAATATTCTTCCCTAAAGGTATTTTTCCACTGGGCTTGTATCAGCGTCCATACGACCACCAGGGCTACTGTGAGACCAATTCCGACGATGAGTGATTGAAGCATAACTAATCTTTTATTGTGCACCCAGACCTGCAAATCCCATAAAGCAAAGCGATAAGATGCCTGCGATAAACAGGGTCAGCGCGGTTCCTTTAGAAATCTGAGGTACATCTGCAAAATTTAATTGTTCCCTTAATCCGGCAATCAATAGCAAGGCCAATGTAAAGCCCGCCCCGGCGCCCAGGGCATACACGACACTTTCGATGAATCCGTATCCTTTATTGGTTTGAAATAGGGCCACTCCAAGTATGGCACAGTTGGTTGTAATGAGTGGAAGAAAAATACCCAGGGACCGAAACAGGGCGGGGCTCATTTTCTTGATGAACATCTCGACCAATTGTACGGTAGAAGCAATCACAACAATGTAACTAATCAACTGCAGATAGGGCGCATTGATGGAGGCCAAAAAGGCGTGAATCCCAAAGGCACACATAGAACTGATCACCATGACAAACATCACAGCCACGCCCATCTTTGAGGCTGTTTTTACAGCACCCGACACCCCCAAAAAGGGACAAATTCCCAGAAAGTAGGCCAAAACAAAGTTGTTGACCAGGGCGGCATTGAGAAAAATCGAACCTAAAGACTCTGTGTTCATGACTTAACTTTTCGGGTCTGTATGACGTTAATAATGAGCAGCCATCCGGCGAGGGTGAAAAAACCACCTGCCGGTAAAATCATAACAATCCAATTCTGAAAACCCTCAGGGAAAAGGGCCCATTCGAAAATGGAACCATTCCCGAGTATTTCCCGGACTGCCCCCAAACAAAAAAGGGCGAACGTAAAACCTACACCCATGCCCAGGGCATCGAGAATAGATTTCCCCACTGAATTTTTCGACGCAAAGGCTTCTGCCCGACTTAAAATCAGACAATTCACCACAATGAGTGAGATGAATGCCCCCAGGCTTTTATAGAGCTCCACGCTGATGGCCTGAATGGCATAATCGGTCACGGTCACAAAGGTGGCGATGATGAGAATGTACGAGGCGATACGGACTTGTTTGGGAATGAAATCGCGAAGCAGGGACACCAGGATGTTCGACATCAATAAGACAAAAGCCGTGGCTAATCCCATGGCCAGTGCATTTTCCGCAGTATTGGAGACGGCCAAAACAGGACACATACCCAATACCTGTACGAATACGGGATTCTCCCGCCACAGCCCTTTGATGAACTCATCGGTCGTGGTCGCCTTGGGTCCGGATGTGATCGTATCCTTACTCATTGCTTTTAACTGGTTTTTCGTGCCGATCGGGCGCATCCATATTTAAGGAATACGCATGGAGAATCGGAACAAGCTCTGTCGTGCTGGCCCCAATGATGTTTCCAATAGCCCTGGAAGAAATGGTGGCCCCGGTTATTCCGTCGATCTCCCAGGCGTTTTGTTTCTCCCCCTGCTTGACGGTAATGACTTTATTTTTAAGCCGTCCCTTTGGGGTTACCCCGACATCCAGGGCCTTAAAATTGTCGAGAAATCGTTGCTCTTTTTCAATCTTGTCTCCAAGTCCCGGAGTTTCTTTGCTTTCCAAAACTTGAAACCCGATCAGTATTTGTTCCTTCGGGTCGTACCCATAGAGAATCCGGATCAGGTCTGCATACCCCTGTCCCGCGGCCTCCACGGCATACCCTACCAGGTTTTTATTTTGATCATATCCGGCATAGCATGTATACTCCGGGGTATCTCCCTTTTCTAATTCGATTAATTCCCCCTGGGGGCTTATACCAAAAGCCCTGGTGCTTTCAGTTCCCGGGAGTACATTTAGAACTGCCTTTTCCAGGGCCTCAGCCTTTAGTTTTTCTACGCGGGGCAGCGTTAGTTCGAAGGCGGATACAATAAGAAAGGCACTGAGGATGCCAATGCCCAGCATGGCCCGCAGCATCTTTACGCTGCTGGATGTGTCTTGTTTTGGAGTATGAGCTGTTGTACTCATATCGTTTTTATTTTTCTCGATGTTCCGTATACCCGATTTTGAATCACCTTATCGATATGGGGCGAAATCGCATTGGCCAATAAAATGGAGTACATAACGCCTTCCGGTAAACCACTCCAAATACGAATCACTATAGTTAAAATGCCGATAATACCACCGTAGATCCACAAGCCGATCGGCGTAATGGGTGAGGAGACCATATCTGTGGCCATAAAAACGGCACCGAGCATGAGCCCCCCTGAAAACAACATAAAAAATGGAGAGGGATATACCTCACTATTGATCACATACAGTAAACCGCTAAGTACAAAAGCGCTCAATAATACAGCTGCCGGAATTCTCCAACTCATCATGTTTCGGGCGATTAAATAAACCCCTCCCAGGGCGATGAGGATGGCACAGGTTTCACCGGTGGAACCGCTGATCTGGCCAAAAGCCAATTCCGCCGTGGAGGCCGTAATGCCATCGAACTTAAAGGCCGATAGGGGAGTGGCCCCTGAAATAGCGTCAAATTGGGGTTGCATAAAAGGCCAGGTAAAGACGGACCCTGAAACTGTAGAAAAGCGATCCGCCAGGAAGGCGGGATGCCAGGTTGTAATGGCCACCGGGAAGGCTGCCTGTAAAACAGCCCGTCCGACCAGGGCCGGATTGAAGACATTGTACCCCAGCCCCCCAAAAACATACTTGCCGAGCGCAATTCCGATAACCCCGCCCACGAAAGCCATCCATAAGGGGAAAATGGGGGGTAAGGTGAGGCCTAACAACAAACCCGTTATCAGGGCGGAGTAGTCCTGAACCGTAGTTTCTTTTTTGGACAGTTTACATAAAACATGCTCGGTCAATACACAGGCCAGAGTGGCGGTAGCGATAACCCATAAGGCGTTCCAGCCAAATGAATACACAGAGAAGCCGACCACAGGCAGCAGGGCCCAGACCACATTTTTCATAATGTCGTCGGTACTTCGCCCTTTATAAATATGGGGCGAGGAGCTGATGTCCAGTGTCTTTTTAAACATTGACTTCTTCTTCTTTTTTTTCAGCCTGCCGTTTTCGCACAACCCTTTTCGCCAGGCGGAAATACTGAACCAACGGGATATGGGAGGGGCATACATAAGTGCATGAACCGCATTCAAAACAGTCCATTAAATGGAAATCCCTGGCCATTTCATCGTAGGCTTCAAATTTTGCCAGGATCCCCAGTTTGGATGGATTGAGCAAAATGGGACAGGCATCTAAACAGGCTCCGCATTTAATGCACGGATAGGTTTTGGAGGGTTGACTGACATCTTTCCCGGTAAAGACCAGAATGCCCGAGGTCCCTTTAACAATGGATATATCGAGGTTAGACACCGCTACCCCCATCATAGGGCCACCCATATATACCTCAGTAATATCTTCATCAACACCCACATGTTCCAGTACAAAACGCAAGGGTGTACCCACGGGAATGCGGTAATTGCCTTTCTTTTTAACGCCGGGCCCTGCAATGGTAATGACGCGCTCCTGTATGCCGCTCCCGTGGGGCAATAACCGCCCGATCTCTGCGGTTGTGGCGACATTTACCACCACGACACCTACTTCAATGGGAAACCCCTGGGAAGGAACCTCCTTTTGAAGGACGGAAGTGACTAACATTTTCTCGGCCCCCTGGGGATATTTTACCGGAAGTACTTTTATGGACACTGGTAAATCTTCAGGTATATGCCGGGCCAGATGATCGGCCGCATCCTGTTTATTAGCTTCAATGCCAATGATGGCTTTCCCGGCCCCTGTCGCTTTCAATAAATATTTAATCCCTGTAAAAATGTCGCTTTCCTGCTCCAGCATGACCCTGTGGTCGGTCGTCAGATAGGGCTCACATTCAATACCATTGATCAGTAAGGTTTCACATTTTTTCCCTTCGGGCACTTTTAGTTTTACGTGCGTTGGAAAGGCCGCCCCACCTAAGCCCACAATTCCGGCATCCTGAATTCCCTGTAATATTTCTTCGGCCGTGGCCGTATCGGGATCTATCGGTTTTCCTTCGAGTACTTCTTGTGTGGATGAGGGAAATGTTTCGAGGTAGATCCCCGGAGACATTTTTCCGGAAATGGTCGGGACATTGGCGATTTTCCGAATAATACCGGAAACCGGCGCATGCATGGGTACAGAAAGGTACCCGACTGCTTTGGCCAACAATTCTCCCCGAACCACTTCCTGCCCTTCGCGAACGACAATTTCAGAAGGGGTACCGATATGTTGGGCCATCGGCAGAATAATGACGGGCGAAAAGGGGAACTGCCTGATGGGCAGTCCCCGGGTTTCGTCCTTACTTTCCGGCGGATGAATACCGTGTTTAAAGGTATTCTTATGAAAATTGAAAAGCGCCATTACACCTTATGCATTAATTGTATTTTTCACCCCGGAGGATCCATTTTTCAATGTCCCCTGCCGCTCTGTCCGCCGGTAATCCCGGATGAATTACTCCCGCTGTACATTTTTCTGCGGCTTTAACCAGGTCCTGATAAGGTCCGGCTTTAGGATTCTTTATGTATGCCTTGTTGTTTTCATTGTAGGCAAAAACATTTGGGTTGAGTCGGATACACTCGTCGCAAGATGTACATTCCTCTGTTTCTAACCAGGGGGCCAAATAGTCGCCTTCAGAGGGCTTTTCTTCGACCATAACATCGGCTGTGGCGGGTTGACCCAGGGCCATGTGCTTCAAACCATTTCCATTGCCCCCGGCCATTTGCATAAGACCCTGCGCAATATTTCCAACGACTTCATTTCTTATTTTTTCTTCCAGGTTTTCTTCCTGTGGTTTTGGTTCGGCCCCTGCCAGGTCGCGCAGCATCAGCCAGAAGTCACGCCGCTCTTCGCAGGAGTCCACGATGGGTTTCGCCACCAGTACCCGACTGAGTTTTTGACTTCTGTCTACCACCCAGATATAAGGAAATTTCCCTTCTCGTTCGCTTTCCTCCAATTCCAAAAAGTCCACCAACTGCATCATATTATCATTCCATGCACTGCGGGGAACTTTTCTGAAGTGTTTTCTGAATCGAGCTTCCGTCAGGGCAAAGTCTGCAAAAGTCATGGGTAAAGACATGGTGCGTTCCTGTCCGTATTCGAGATATTTCAAATCGTAGGTAGGCCATACCTGATCTATGGCCGGATTGCCGGATAAATCGAGGGCCTCCTGTACTTTTAATCCGAGATCCGGATTGTATCTGAAAATGGGATACGCTCTGGATTCCACTGCGAGCTTGGCCTGATGTACGCCCAGATCATCTCCCACCCCGTGTTCGGGTTGGCAGGTAGTATAGAGATTGAACAGCGCGGGGCGCTTGGTCATCAAACCATCGATAAAACCTTCAATCATCTGACTGGTATTGGCCAGTGTTCCCTGCATGACGTAGGTGTTCCTATGCGCCATGGCAATAAGACCGATCTCTTTTCTGGGTTCACTCTTACCTTTCCATACTTTGCCATATTGGGCCATATCTGAAATCTGACCCATGAATCCGGAAGTACACGCCTGACCTCCTGTATTGGAATAGACCTGCGTATCTACCACAATCACTTTAATCGGTTTTCCGGAAGCCATCATTCTCGAGAGGTTTTGGAAACCTATATCATACATGGCACCGTCCCCACCCAGGCTGACTACCGGTGGGCAAAGCAGCCATTCTTTATCGGTAAAATGCTTCCAGGTGAAATAGGTAAAATAGTCATCGTGTGTACCGGCATCGTATTTCCCCTCGAGCTCCAGTTCTGCCTTCCGTATGGCTTTGAAGCCTTCGGCCATTTTTGCCATATGTCCTTCAAAAATACCCATGGCCATCGATGTGGAATCCTGGAATAAGTGGTTCGCCCATGGGAACGGGTACGGATTGAAGGGCCAGGTGCTCCCCCATACGGAAGTGCATCCGGTGGCGTTGAGCATCCCCATATTGGAGCGACCCTTACCTGTGGTACCCTTAGAATATTTCCACTGTAATTTCTTCAACTGGGCCAGCAGTTGGGTGACCTGTCGCAACCATTCCTGGTCAATTGGTTCACCCCCATGTTCAGATTCCAGCCTGCGGGTAATTTCAGCCATGGTTAAATCTGAGTTCTGCATCTCGGTTACAATCCGGGACATGGTGTCCGAATCGCTCAAATCGATCCGATGCATCAATTTTTCCTGAATATGCTTTTCCAGTTTACCGGTCAGCTCCTCCAGATAGGCTACGTGTTTTTCAATACGCGGCTGCATCAGGGACTCCACGGTTGCAATAAACAAATGCACTACTGATTTTTCGGAGCAGCCCAAACACGCCCCATCGCCACTGGCAAAATTCAGGTAGGCGTCTTTATTTAAGAGCAGGGTCTCCAGGGGTCCGATCTTCTCTTCAAGATCATCGATTCGATTGAATTTTTGGGGTGTATTGGGTAAGTCCATCCACAGATCCCATTCCTTATTCAGTTTGACAATAGAACCTTCGGTTTGGGGGATCTTAATCAGGGCATTGTCGTTACAGACTTGCACACATTCCATACACCCCTTACACGTATTCGGATTGATGGTTATGCTGAATAAACCTCCGCTGTTTTTTTCTTTTTTCTCGTGTACATCAAAATAGGGCCGGGTCAGGGCGAAGTTAAAATCCCCCAGTTCTTCTTTGAACCACTCAAATTCCGTCGCCAGTTCTTTATCCTGGTCAGCGTCTGCGATGGTCTTATCTATGGCGTGTTGAATAAAATCGTTGACCGTCGCTCCATTTTTAGAAGAAGCAAAAAGATCGCGGACATGGCCTTCCATTTTACGGACGGCTTTGGGCAAATGCTCCAGTTTTCCGTGGTTCTTTTTCACGCGTTTGACAAGGGTGTCGAAAACATCAGACACCTCACTGACAAGTCCGGGTATGGCCGTATCCGGACAAACGGTGTAGCAGTCTCCACAAGCCGTACAGTTATTCGGAATCCACTGAGGATGTTCAAATCGGATGCCCGTCATATCGCGGAAGGTAGAGGAAAGCGCCGGCATGACGCTCATACCTATAAAGGGGTCGGTGAGGTTATCATTACCCATACCCCGCAAATAGAAATTACCAGTCTGTTCCCAAAAGCGATGAATATCACTTAACTGAGATTCACTCTGGGGCATTTCTTTCATCATTTTTGGAATGGGGAGCTGCGCCAGGCCGTTACTTCCGGCCTTGTCCTTAGTTCCATCTCCCAGTACCTTGTGCTTGATTTCATAAACTTCGTCAAAGCCGCGTTTTACCACACGCATATTATCATCAACAACCCGTTGCCCCTTGGATCCAAATTTATGTTGCAATTGTTCCTCGATAGCTTTTAACAGTTTTTCTTCTGACAATCCCGATTTTTCCATCAGGGGAGAGGCCGCGAAAAACGCGCCCTGAAAGGCAATTCCCTGCATACGCAACTGCAATTCGGGATCGGTGGCTTCTTCCCGGGCAATCTTAAACCCATCGATATAAAACACATGGATATCTTTATCGATAATCACCTTCTGATACTGCTGCGGAATTTCGGCCCATACCTCTTCTGGTGTTTTTTTATCACTCTGAACGATGAAATTCCCTCCTTTTTTAAGTCCTGCAAGGGCATTGGTATGTTTAAATACATTTGGGTCAGGAGATAAAACAACATCCACAAAGAAGTACTCGCAATTGATCCGAATGGGTTCCGAAGAAGCCGCGAGATAGTACGTGGTGGGCTGTCCCTTTTTCTCGGATCCGTATTTTGGATTCGCTTTGATGTTATATCCCAATAGCTCGTACAAGGTCATCGCCAGGTTTTTACCCGTGGTTATGGCGCCCCAACCTCCTACGGAATGGAAGCGTATGGTAACGGCATCCCTGGGCATGAGATTCGGGTTCTCGGAACCCCTGACGGATAACTCCTTCACATGCGGATAGGAATCCACTATGGATTCCTGATACGCCTTTTGCTTGGGCGAATGGGGGATTTCACGAATAAAATCGATAGAGAGGTAAAAGTTTTTCTTATGCTTTCCATCGGGCAACATATTTTCAATGGCTCCGATGATTCCCTCCGGTTGTAAGTCCCGGCTTCCCATCCCGAAGGATCCCGAGTATATGGCGGGCATATCGGATATGGAATACGCGGATAATTCAGGATAAGCAAGATGTTTTGTGTCCCTGCCATTCTCGATGCACTTGTTCAATACTGAACGCACTTCCCGTGTGATTGGAGAATCTACGGCCAGGGGCTGATCGAGTCGTTCCAATACGGTGACAGCCTTTTTGCCTTTTAATATCTCTCCCAGCAGATCCGCCGGGAAGGGTCGGAACATCACCAGGTCGACCACCCCGACTTTTATGCCGCGGGTTTCTCGCAGGTAGTCCACAACGACTTCGGCACTGGGGACTAAACTTCCCTGTCCGAGAATAAGGTATTCGGCATCGTCTGCCCTGTAGGTCATCACACGCTTGTATAACCTGCCGGTGAGTTGTCGATATTCTTCAAAGGCATGATCCGCCAATTCCTGAATATGATCAAAGAAAAACGGACGTTGTGCCGCAACACTTTGCATATAGGAGTCCTGGTTTTGTACAATCCCCGCCATCACGGGATTATCCACATCCCACAATTCAGGTATGCGACGGCGGGTCTCCCCATAAATAATTTCTTGGGCCGGGGTAGGTGTTTTGATAATATCATCAGGGCGCCCCAGGTATTCCTTAATCAATTCGCGCTCAGGCAAAAGAAAGGACTCAATTAAATGTGTGGTTAAAAACCCATCCTGGGCAATAATGCCGGGCGTGAGTGCGAGTTCCGCAATGCGGTGTGAGATAATATTCAGGTCGGCCACATGCTGCGCATTTTTGGCGAACATTTGGAAAAAACCCGTGTCGTCCACAGCGTGATAGTCGTCATGCCCGGCGTGTACATTCAAAGTCGATTTGGTCATCGCCCGCGCCCCGATATTCAAGACATAGGTAAGGCGTTTCCCCACGGCGGCATAGAGGGATTCGTGCATATACGCAATACCCTGTCCGGATGAAAAGTTGGCGGCGCGTAAACCGGTCATCGACAAGCCAGCGGTAACCGCTGCAGCGGCGTGTTCACCTTCCGGCTCAATGAATATCAGGGGTTTGTCCGAAATATTCAGATGTCCTTTGGCGGCGGCATCGGCCCAGAACTCTCCCATCTGGGTGGAAGGCGTAATGGGATAGGCCCCTGCTGCATCCGTGGATTCGCGTTCGCACATGATTACCGCCGAATTGCCATCCATGGCAACGGGGGTACCCGGGTATTTATATGATTTTGGGTCCCTGGCCTCTTTTGCACTCTTGGGTAGGCCTATTTTTTCTAGAATTGACTTGCTCATAATGACGCTCTATTTGACAGATTTTTTTTTGAGGTACCTCGTGTTATTTACCAACCAATTGTTTCGCGTATTCGGCTAAATCAATACAGTTTTGCATCTCATCGAAAAGGGCACTGTACTCGTGATCTTTACTGAAGGTTATGGCGCTCAAATCAAAGCTGTCGAAGGCAGCATCGAGTGCACGGCATTTTTCAAGTAAGACCTCGACAGAAGCCTCTTCTTCGGGTTCTATTCCGTGTTTCAATAGAAATCCCTGTAAATAGTGAGATATGGAATACCGGGTACTTCTACATACCATAAAGGGTACGACATCTTCTGCAGGTCGATTCAATTCGCTTTTTGCTGCCGCCAGGTGTTGATCGCCCTGGTCGAATTCGGCTTTGATTTGATTGGTGTCCATGCGCAACAGTTTTATTTGAAATAGGTAACAGACCGTAGTCTTTGCGTAAGATTGACTAAAAGTATCGAAAGAAACACGGGCACTTTATGATTTTTATCAGTACTCCCTCAAATAGGAACGAGAGTCAAATCTTCCTCCCAGTCAAGTGTTCAAGGTTCAAAACGGAAGTTGGCAGTTTGCAGTGGCAGTGGGCATGAGAGATTGCGGGGACTTAACGTACTCCATTAACTATTGCCTGCTGCGACCGCTTACTGAAGACTCGGGAAAGGGTTTAAGGTTCAAAGTTCAAGGTTCAAAACGGAAGTTGGCAGTTTGCAGTGGCAGTGGGCAGGAGGGATGTCGAAGACTTCAATGTATTCCATTAACTATTGCCTGCTGCGACCGCTTACTGAAGACTCGGGAAAGGGTTTAAGGTTCAAAGTTCAAGGTTCAAGGTTCAAAGTTGGCAGTTTACAGCAGCAGTGGGCCGGAGTAGTACCCGTGATTTTTTCCTGAAACAACAGACCTTTTTGCTAAATCTTTGGTTCAGGGGATGCCTCCCTTATGGAGGGCATTATTACATGGGCAGAATCCATTCGACCAGATCATTGTGTCCGGCACCTTCGGGTTTGCCTGCCCCCCCGTATTCAAAATCTTTCCATCGCAAGGGGCCATTAATTCCATAAGGGATAAGCCTTATCCGGTTCCTGGATTTTTCCACTTTGATTTCCATAAAGCTCTGAAAGAAAGGGGCTTTGTTATAATCAAAAGCAGCTGAGAGCCATTCCGCAGAAAACGGATACCCATCGTACTCCTTGACCCATAGCCAGGCCGGATACTTCCACTTCGGGGTTAGGGAATCTATTTTTTGTACCAGGGGTTCGTATGAAGGGTAATTGGCCCAGTCTTTTGTAGGCCAGTCTCCAGCCTTGGCCATGGCTGCCCCTATACTCAGGTAGGCTCCGCCACCTCCGTTCACAAAATGGTGCATGGTGTGGCCATCATTGTTTTGGGGCATTTCTTTATAGTATTCGAGATCATGGGTATCCCCGGCCATCACAAGGGGTACCTTGTACTTTCTCAGCAGCTCGTGAAGGGCCCTGAAATCCGGATTCATATCGCCCTGGTATTCCCCTATGGCATAAAACGGATGCCCCAGCAGGGCCATGACATATTTCCCCCTGGACGCCTTTAAAACAGATTCAATCCATTCGAGTTGTACACTGTCTACTTTTCGTCTGACTCCTGTGTCGATGGCTAAAAAGACAAACTCCTCGGTAGATACCTGAAAAAAGGGAGCGTTTTGATGTCCTGTGGGCATTTGGTATTCTTTCCTCAAATACGAAGCCTGCTCTATAAGCTGCCGGACCTTGTCCGAATCCGTCAGGGTGATTCCATGATCACTTTCGATTCGGGCTTCCATCGCCCGCATGGCGGCCTGGGGTGTAAAAAACGTGGCGGTAAAACCTTCCAGGGCATCGTACCAGTCGTGGTTGCCGGGAATGGCGTAAATGGGTTTGGTAATCCCTTTAAATGGCAGGAAGAATTTTCGCTCGTAATCGCGCATGGCACCTGAGGGGTAGACGATATCTGAAGAAATAACCACAAAACTGATATCGGATTTGTTGGAAACCGCCAGGAGCTGATCTTTCAGGATGAGCTGGGAGGCATCCCCTTCACCCGGATCCCCTATGACGACAAAGGAGAAATCCCCCGAAGCGGGAAGGCCTTCAGGTTGGAGTTTAAAAGCGTTTGGACCGGTCTTTTCGCCGCTTGCCGCAACCATAGATTCACGCCATACTTCTGTACGGGAGCCCGCATAGCCGTCCCATATTCCCGAGGCCCAGTTCTCGGTATCGAAGTACCAGCTCATACCCAGCACAGGCATAATGGCGGCCAGTAAAGCGGCAAAGGGCAGGCCGACCTTGAGGCCATTCCTGAAAGCCGTCGAAAATGAATAGGCGGATTTGCGCATGGATATCGAAAGGCCCAGTTGATACTCCACCCACCAGTTTACGGGTCGTCTCAAACTTAAAAAATGCCATTGGGATTGGGGAACTTTATGGGCCCAGTCGTAAGACATTTTCAGAAAAAAACTATTCACTCTTCTGAAGATGCCCCGGATAGGCCCCAGGATTCCGAAAGCGACTACCAGGGCTATAAACATGTCGCCAATCACAGCGACCACAGGCGAAAGGATGCCTAAAGAGGATCGATCGAAACCCATTCTTCCCAGGTGAATAAAAAACAGCGTAAGCACAAAGATCACGATCCAGCCCACATCTGCCTTCGCTCTTTGTTCGTCTTCAGCTTCCAGTTCCCGGGTAAGCGCCACCAGCCCTGGATTGTCGGCAACCCCAAGCCCCGCGATAATGTCTTCTGAGACATTTTGCACATTGCCCAGTTTGGCCGTAAAGAGGTTATATACTGTGCCCAGTATCCGTAAGGCACCGCCCGTGGCTGTGACCCACACAAATCCTTTTCCCTCGAAGATGATAATCAGTACAAGCACCAGGATATTTCCAAGACCCGGGAGGAGGTAATTCATTATGGCTTTTTCCTGACTTCTGTGCTTGAAGTAATAGTACAAATACCGAAGGGCATCGATCAGGAAAAGAGCGGCAATTAGCTGGACCAGGGGGTGGTCCTGAAACAGTTGGGCATTTATAAGAAAAACCCCGATGAGAAGGGTTATGCCTCCGCTGATCCAGGCGGAATTCCGGGCGTGGTTTTCCGCCCGCTTAAAGCCGTGCAGAATTTCCAGAATCGCGGCCCAAATCAGTAAACCCCCTACATAGTTTGCGGGCTCCACAAGGTCCCTGAAAGGAGCGAGGATGGCCAGTATAGCCAGCACAAGACCAATACCCGTATAGATGTATCGCTGTTGCAGAAAGCTGAAAAAAGAGGGTTTGTTTTCGATTTTTTCCATGGTTGGATATTTAGGCTTTTATGTGCCGGGGGCGTCGGAATGGGTTAAAGACAGGGATTCTATCCAATATACAACAAATACAATTTTTTCAATAAAGCGTGGAAGATCGAGATTCGGCCAGAGCTTTAGGAACGCCCCTGCACGGCCTTCCTGGCCAGTTCAAGGAGCTTTGAAATCTGATCGGCCTGCTCATAGTGGGCCTGCATATGGGCCCTGCCCAGTAATCCCATTTCTCTGGCGCGTTCGGGGTTTTCACAAAGTTTGATCATGTACTGAGCCATGGCATCATCATCTCCTTCCTCCACCAGATACCCGGTCTTTTCGTGCAGGACCGCATCGGGTATGCCTCCGTGACGGGTGCTGACAACGGGCAGCCCTGAGGCGCTGGCCTCCATTATACCCACAGGAGTTCCTTCGGTATCTCCATTGGGTGCCGTCATGGAATGTTGCACAAAGGCCAAAGAATGTTGCATCAGGGAGGCCACCTGCTTGTGGTCCAATACTCCGGTAAAGGTTACGGATTTCTCCATGCCGAGTGTTTTTACCAGCTGCTCGCATTCCGCATAGAGCCCGTCTTTTTTTCCGGCCAGGGTAAGGGTAGCCTCGGGAAATACTTTTAAAACCGAATGAAAGGCACGAAGGGTATGCAGGGGGCTTTTTTTAGCCGTAAACCGGCCAACCCCCACAAAGTGTTCCTCGCGAATAACCTCGGTGGACGGACTGAATTTGGACGTATTGACCCCGGAGGGTACAATCCTGATCTTATCTTCAGGGGCTCCCAACGCAATTAATTGCTTTTTAAGTCGGTCCGATACGGGGATCAGAAAGGAGGCGTATTCAAAGAGGTCTGTGTACTTCTCCTTGTATTGGGTGAGTAGTTTTTTATCTGTCACATCGTGCCCCCGGAATACCGCCAGCAGCGGGATGTTCAGAGCCCTGCAAGGGGGGATCATATGGGCGGCTGAAATGCCGTAATTCGCTAATACGACGTCTATATTATGTGTTTTGAGGTATTTCTTTACCCCGTAGTCGCTGAAGTAATTATTGCGGCCCACGAAGGTCTTTAATGCTTTATGCGCCAACCAGAAGACCCCGGGACTTAAAAGAGACCCGCTTTCTTCGCGTTCGGGATACCTTCCGCTATGAATAGTAAATACGGGGGTTCGTTTTTCAAGTCCTGTGATCTGATCCCGAATAAAGGTTTCTGAATAGGCGAACTTCTGGGATCTGGTAATACACAAATTCATAAGGATACTTTAAGGAAGCACAGGAATCAAAACCTGAAAATACATTCTTTTTTTGGGACAGGGGCAAAAATCCCGCAAATCCAAATGCCCTGAAAAATCATATACATATTCCAACTACCCTTGAGCTGTCAGGGGACTTATTCATCCCTAAGGGAGGCGCTTGAACAGGATACAGACAGGGGATGGGGCATCGATTTGATCCGTGTAATTCAGTAATCCCGTGGTTGGGTTTCTTTGAAAAGAAACGATAGTATTTGTCGTTTGGTTGGCCACCAACAAAAACCGGCCATCAGGGGAGATACTGAAGTTCCTCGGCGTCTCTCCACGGGTGGGTTCATGTCCGAGGAGTACGAGTTCCCCGGTTGCTCCATCTACGGAATATATGACTATGCTGTTGTGCCCCCTGTTCGAAGCATACAGGAATTTCCCATCGACAGAAATATGGATATCTGCACAGGTATTGTCCGAATCATAACCCTGGGGAAGTGTCGAAATGGTCTGGACTATTTTACGATCCCCGGTTTCAGGATCCTTTTTCAAAAGAGATACGGAGGAATTGAGCTCATTGACTACGTAAAGCCATGGATTATTCGGGTGAAACGTCAAATGCCGGGGGCCTGCTTCGGGCTCCATAGACAAGGTCAGGGGCGTTCGGGGTTTAAATTTCTCGGACTGTGTATCAACTTCTGAAAACCATAACTGGTTCGTGCCCAAATCTACGGAGATAAGTCCGTCATCTTGGGTAAACCAGCCGGAGTGGGCATGAGGGGCTTCTTGTCTGGGATGGCTGCCGCTGCCTTCGTGTTGTTGTACATCCAGCAGGTCTGAAAGGTTACCGTCGTTCTTAATTTTCAACAGGCCCATGTTTCCGCCGCTGTAGTTGGCGACCAGGACATAGCCCTCCGGATTCACGGCGATATGGCAGGGATGGGCCCCGCCTGTGGGTTTTTGGTCTAAAAAGGTTAGGGTGTCTCTTCCTATCCGAAAGGAACTGACGTATCCGGTCTGGTCGGTATTACTGACTTCATTTACGGCCAACAGATAACGCTCGTCGGGGGAGAGGGCAAGGAAAGACGGATTTTCTGCCTCCGCCACAAAGCCCAATTTTTGAAGCCCCCCGTCCGGGGATAAAGCGTATTGGTATATTCCGCGGCTTTCTCCATCTGTATAGGTTCCCAGGTAAAAAGACATATCTGCGGTCTGTTCCCCGGGAGTTTTCAGAACAGCGTCTTTTGCGGATTCCGGGGATGGTCCTTTACAATTCACGGTTATAAGGAGTATAGTGCATAAGGCCGGGATTAGTCGTGACATAGGAATAGGGTATCAACGGTAGGTTATAATATTAATCGATTTTTAGCGAAATAAAAAACCGCTTCTTTTTAAGGGAAGCGGTCTTTTTGTCTTCTTCTAAGGGCAGGTCAATTCTTCCAGACGAACCCTACATTGACCGAAAAGAAAGGCAGGCTGGGAATATCACTGCCCGAGGCCACATACTGGTAACGAACCGCGGCGCGCAGGCCTACCCGGTACCCGAATTGGTAATCCAATCCCAGTTCCGGCCGAAGCCCGAATTGCCAGGCGGTGTTCTCATTGGTAAACAACCCTATATCTTCTTCCAGTCGGTTGTAGACAAGGCCAATACCCAGGGAGGCATAGGGTTCCAGCTTGCCGGATGCGTTAAAGTAATAGGTGCCCGTTGCGAATAAGGGAAAGCTGTTGAGATAGTTATAGCGGAATCCTGAGATCGTTTCAGTTCCGTCAGTTTCAGTCACAAATCCAATATTTTCACTAAACACCTGCCATCCGGTGCTGAAGCCCACACCGAGGTTTTCCTTAATCAGATAGGAATAATCAATGCCGACGCCCCTCCAGCTGGTCGATTCAAAGTAATCTGAGGTCTCTCCGGTTGGAAAGGCCACGCTGTAAGTAATGGCAAATTTGGACTGTGCGTAGGATGTTATTGTGAAAACCAATAAAAGCATCGCAGTTGTAAGTCGTGTTCTCATAATGGCGCTTTTAATTGTTGGAAAATGGAGGTTGATCAAAGGCCTGATCCAGGTTGCGGTCAATACGACCGATGATATTGGCATCGCTACCTTGTAGCAGCCCGTTCAAAGTGCCGGTCCAGATCACGGGCACCTCGTTGTTCCGCACTCCGGCAGGATCGGTCATTTGGACCAACACGGTCCCGGTTTTATAACCGGTTACATATCCCGGATTATAACCGGGATACCCCCAACCCCAGCAGGGATAATACCAGCACCAATAACCTGGGTTATAGAAATAGGCGAAGGTCGTGTCAAATGCGGATGCGAGTATAATACGCTCCGGATCATCGGCCTCATCTACCTCTGTCCAGCCCCGGGCATTCAGGTTTTGTCTGAGATTGTCTAAAATGGCATCGCCAAACTCATCATCGATAAACTCCGGAGGATCACTCGGGTCCCTGCCTTCATCTATAAGAAGCACCCGATCCGGAAGCGAATACGTATAAGCTGCATTAAAATCATAGTCGGGAGAATAATTGGTGTACACTACATCGTATTCCTCCACGAATTCAGGCTGGTCCGGATAGCAGCTCAAAAGCAGCAAAGCCAAAAGACCCGGGAGTAAGGTCATTATACTCCTGCCCAATTTGAAAAATGAAAACACCTTCATATCGTCAATTTTTAGTCTTGAAAAGAAAGTTCAAAATTAATAATTATTTGGATGAATAACGGGGCCCGAAAATCATTCTAAGGGGTAACTTACCGGTACAGGTTTCCCCATTCTTTACGAGATGGGGCCTAAGGAAGCAGCAGGGGGTCTTACTTAATTACTGGCCCCCGGGATTTTCATTCAAGTTGAATTTTTTAAAATAAAATGTATATCCAAGCAGCAACCCAAAACTACTGTATGTGGCTTTTGTAATTGTCGTTGAGCCTGCTACAAGGTCAGGGTTTTCAGGGTCAAAACTTCCCGATTGTTCGTAGTTACCATTGGTTCCGGTACTCAGGAGTAATCCCAGGCTCAGACTGCTGCTTTTGCGGTTGAAGGTAACCCCTCCTGAAAAATGGTAAATATCCCAATTGCTGATGGTGGGTTTAATACCCGCTACCTCGTTAAGTTCTTCATTGTAATAGGACATGTCACTCCGAATTCCACCAAGGATGGATAAGGATTCACTGACCTCGTATTCATATCCAATGGCTATATTTAGCACGGACTCCGCTGCGGACTGCAGCCTCAGGAACTCATCGCTTTGTAGTTGTGGAGCCAGGTCGATAGGGCGTACGAAGGACCCCGGGCTGGGTTCCATAACATCGTAAATATCAATACCGGCAAAGTACTGGGCGGCTACCCCAAGGTGGGAGCGCCCGAAGGTATAATTTGTACCCAGGGCAACGGAGAATGGCGATTTGAATTTGGTCTTCAGCTCCGCCTGCCGGGCCGTGGCAACTCCACTGATCCTGTTATCATCGATAAGCTTGAGGTTGCGAACGGCAATGTTTGAGGCAACTGAGCCCTGCCCAAAAAGGTTCAGGGAGGGTGTGGTGACCGTTAGCCCCACATCCCATTGGTTTTTTTGATAAACCACCCCAAGTTTAGCGGCATACCTTACATTGTAGTAATCCGCATTCTGTAAAATATTTGTACCAATCAGGGGGTTCACATCCTGGTTTAAAAAGATGTAGGTAGAAAGGGAACGTTGGTAACTCAGGGAACGCACTGTAAACAGGTTGCTCAGGCCCACAGACCAGTTTTCATTTATCTTATGTCCAATTCCAATGGCCACAATCAGTTCCGAAGTCTTATTATCCAGCGCTGCCTCTGCCACCGTTTCCTCCAGGCCCACACTTTCGGAATCATCCACCAAATCATAATTTCCTTCGACCCGTGCAACACCTTTAAATTTAAAGTCTACAGGGGCGATAAAAGCATATCCCACCTTCCATTTTTCGCTGCCGGTACGGATCATCCCCCCGGCGAGTAACGGTACCGACCCGATTTGTCCGCTTTTGAAGTCCGCTTCATTTCCGAGGGCGTTTTCAACTTTAATATTTTCCACCCTGTAGGCGTTCGCATTGATGGAAATGGAGGATTCATCGAGGAATCCCAGAGCACCGGGGTTGTAATAAATCATGGTATTGTCTTCAGCCCCTCCCAAAACGGCCCCTCCCAAAAGGGCAGAACGCGTACCGAACTGCTGTGTCCAGTAGTGG
>CAKZOC010000270.1 GCA_937136025.1 uncultured Bacteroidota bacterium | reverse complement strand
GGCACTTTCTCCCTCCCTGCCACTCTCTCTTCCTGTCTCTCGTTTCCTCCCTCCCGCTCTCTCCCTGCCCTGTGTGTGTTTGTCCTCTCCCTCCCTCCTACTCTCCCTCGAAAAAAGTATCGCCAATAAAAAGACGCTCAAAGAGCCCCAGATCGATATTCTCACAGAAGGCACAGATTCTAAAAAAGAAAAGATCCTTAAGACAAAGGGAGCTTCAGATTAGGTTTTTAAGCCCTGATATGGGACAGCGATTTCCTGCAATGCCGTATCTTTGCTGCGGAAAACTCAGAGTAACAGCCCTATGAATAACACCACTGTCAAAGCAGTATTTGAGGAAGCAAAATTACTTCAGGAACTACAGGTTTGCGGATGGGTCCGCACCTTCAGAAGCAATCGTTTTATCGCATTGAATGATGGCTCTACCCTGAACAACCTTCAGTGTGTTGTCGATTTTGAAGCCCTGGATGCAGACCTTTTAAAAAGGATTACCACCGGAGCTGCACTTCGTCTGAAGGGAACACTTGTAGAGAGTCAGGGACGTGGGCAGCGTGTGGAATTACAGGTGAGCACCCTGGAAGTTCTTGGGGATGCCGATCCGGATAAATATCCCATACAACCCAAAAAACACACCATGGAGTTCCTCAGGGAACAAGCGCATTTGAGGGTGCGAACAAACACTTTCGGGGCCGTCATGCGCGTGAAATCAGCCCTCTCTTTTGCTGTTCACCAATACTTTACTTCCAACGGGTTCTTCAATTTTCACGCTCCGATTATAACCGGGTCTGATGCTGAAGGTGCCGGGGAAATGTTCCGTGTGACCACTCTCGACCCCAAGTCACCTCCCCTGTCAGAAGATGGGACCGTAGATTTTGGGGAGGACTTTTTTGGAAAGGAAACCAACCTTACCGTATCCGGCCAATTGGAGGCGGAAGCGTATGCCATGGGACTCGGAAAAGTCTATACTTTCGGACCTACTTTCAGGGCTGAAAACTCCAACACTTCACGACATCTCGCCGAATTCTGGATGATTGAACCGGAAATGGCCTTTTACGATCTGGATGCGAATATGGACCTGGCGGAGGATTTCATACAGTACGTCCTTCGCTATGTTCTGGAACACTGTGCGGAAGATCTGGAATTTCTCGAAAAACGCCTTTTAGACGAAGAAAAATCCAAACCCCAGGCCGAGCGTTCACAAATGCCCCTGATTGAAAAACTTCGTTTTGTAACCGACCAACCTTTTAAACGGGTGACCTACACCGAGGCCTTTGAAATCCTGAGGAACAGCAAACCCAATAAAAAGAAGCGCTTTACCTTTCCGATTGATGCCTGGGGTGTCGACTTGCAAAGTGAGCACGAGCGCTACCTGGTTGAAAAACATTTCAACTGTCCCGTAATCCTCTTTAATTATCCCGCTAAAATAAAGGCCTTTTATATGCGTCTGAATGAAGACGGGGAAACCGTAAGGGCCATGGACATACTCTTTCCGGGAATCGGTGAGATCGTGGGTGGATCTCAGCGGGAGGAAAGGCTCGAGGTCCTGAAAGAGAAGATGAAACAACTGGAAGTGGATGAAAAAGAGCTTTGGTGGTATCTGGATCTGAGAAAATTTGGCACTGCCGTTCACAGCGGATTCGGACTCGGTTTTGAGCGCCTGGTGCAGTTCGCAACCGGTATGGGTAATATCCGGGATGTCATTCCATTTCCCCGCACGCCACAAAACGCAGAATTCTAAGGGAAATCCGTAAATTTAAAAAGACCGAACGCGCATTTATTTATGCTCAAGCAACACCTTCAGTTTAAGCTTTCACAAAAGCTGTCTCCTCAACAGATACAGCTCATGAAGCTCATTCAGCTGCCTACTCAGGCTTTTGAGCAGCGGTTGAAGCAGGAATTGGAGGAAAACCCGGCCCTGGAGGCCGGACGTCTGGAATCGGAAAATTCAGATGAAGAATTTCAGGACGCCTATGAGACGAGTAGTGAGAACGAGGTCATCGATACCGAAGACATTAATATCGACGAATACCTGAGTGACGATGAAATACCTGAGTATCGTACGCGCAGCAGCAATTATGGGGATGAAACTGAAAAACAAATCCCTTATGCCTCGGGCATTTCCTTTAACCAGTATTTGCTCAGCCAGCTCAATACTGAATATCTGGACGACGAGCAATGGCAAATTGCAGAATTCCTGGTAGGAAGTATCGATGAGAGCGGGTATATCCGCCGTCCCATTCCGGATATTTTAGACGACCTGGCCTTTACCCAGAATATTTTTACAGATCAGCAGACCATTCTGGAGGTGCTCAAAAAAGTACAACAGCTCGACCCCCCGGGGGTAGGCGCACGTTCACTCAGCGAATGCCTGTTGCTTCAGCTGGATCGAAAAGAAGCGACTCCGCCTGTTCAAACTGCTCGCGAAATTCTTGAAAAGTCTTTTGATCACTTTACCAAAAAGCATTACAAGAAACTGATGCAACGCCACGACATCAGCGAGGAAACCCTTAAGGAAGCGATTCAGGAAATTGAAAAATTAAATCCCAAGCCGGGAGGTTCCTATTCCGGCGGAACAAAAATAATTGAACACGTAGTCCCTGATTTTGCGATTCGTATTGTCGACGGAGAACTGGAGATGAGCCTTAATGGCAGAAATGCCCCGGAACTCCATGTATCCAGGGGATATTCCGATATGCTCGCCGGATACAAAAGCGCTAAAGAAAAATCCAGGTCACAGAAAGATGCCGTGATGTTTATAAAGCAAAAACTGGATGCGGCCAAATGGTTTATAGACGCGATTAAACAACGGCAGCAGACCCTGTATACCACGATGAGTGCCATTATGAATTATCAGCGGGAATATTTTCTGACCGGGGATGAACGCAATCTCAAACCCATGATTCTCAAGGATATTGCAGATGAGATCGGGATGGATGTCTCCACGGTTTCCCGTGTGGCCAATAGCAAATACGTAGACACACCCTATGGCACCAAGCTGATCAAGGAATTCTTTTCCGAATCGGTTAAAAATGTAGAGGGTGAAGACGTTTCAACCCGCGAAATTAAGAAGATTCTGGAGACGGTGGTGAGCGAGGAGAATAAGCGCAAGCCCCTTACAGACGATAAGCTCGCCGGAATCCTCAAAGATAAGGGCTATCCCATCGCGAGAAGAACAGTGGCAAAATACAGGGAACAGCTGGGGATTCCTGTTGCCCGGCTGCGAAAAGAAATCTGATGCGCATCCTGAGCAAACTCATAAGCTATGTAGTACATCCCCTTCTGGTGCCTACTTTTGGGACTATATTCTATTTTATGGTTACCCCGAAGTACAGCCCTATGGAACTTATGTTGGGAAACCTTATTCCCATTTTTATCCTTACGGCTCTTATCCCTTTGGGAAGTCTTTTGATTCTGAATCAATTTGGGATGACGCGCTCCCGACTGCTATTGACCTCTGAAGAACGTATTTATCCCTTGTTGATCTTTCTGGCGTTGTTGCTGTTGATTCTCCTACGTGTCATCCCCAATAACTTCACTGTGGAACTCTATTATTTCTTCATGGGAATTGCACTTTCTGTGACCTCCTGCCTGTTACTCGCCCTTATGGGCAAAATGGTGAGTATTCACATGGTGGGAATAGGGACGTTGCTCATGTTTATCGTAGTGCTCAGTTTTCATTTTGAAAAGAATATCATCGCAGCTATCAGTTTGTGTACTTTGTGTACAGGACTTCTGGCCTCGGCCCGGTTATACCTCAACCGGCATGGCAGAGCGGCCGTCCTGACGGGCTGGCTTATCGGGCTGGTCTCCCAACTTATTCTCATTCGTTTCTGGTTATAAGTCCTTCGCTGAAAGTTGCAGTCGGTGAAACTGCGGGCAGTAGCGCATAGCCCCAGGGGCACATAGCCTTTGCGCTGCATTGGCATCTGTTCGTATTGAACTCCTCTAAAACCCAAGGGCCCCCGGATTCTTTTTATAGGATATAAAAAATAAGCCCTAACCGAAGTACAGACATTTCCAGTTGTTGCCCGTCCGGTCCGTTTACGCCATCTTCAAAGAGCCTATTAAGTCCGTAATACAAATGGAGGTTAAAAGTGTTGTACCCCACATTTATAGTCAGGCCATAGGTAAAATTTCGGGTATCGGTATTATTAAAGCTGTCGACAAATTCGTCGGTGACGTACTTGGAGCGAGAACCGACAATATATCCGAATTTCGCCCCCCCGTATATCCTCCAGAATTTATAGGTTTCCCGGGTAGAATTGCGCCATCGTAATTCCAGGGGTACTTCAATCAGATGCGTCTCTATTTTATTTCGCTTATAGGTGTCCGGGTTTGTCAGTATTTCGTACTCATAGCCATCTGCGCCTTGCAATGCCCTTAAATTTGAGTAATAGGAATTATACCCATAGCCGACACCTACCCCTAGCGCAAAAGTACAGGTCTTATTCAGGGGGATATCCCTAATAAAACCTCCCTGCAGCCCATAGGACAGCGCATTCTGATTGGCACCTTCAGGAAAATTTAATAGCAGATTGAAGTTTATTCCAAGATAGAATTGATCCTCCCGATACTTTGGATTCAGGGATAGCTCCTGAAACGCCTCTGCCTCAGGAGGTATTACCTGAAGCGTATCAATCTCCTGACCCTGAAGGGAAATCAGCGTCAGGCAGAAAAGAAATAACATCCATTGCTTCATGAGGAGTAGTTTCCAAAAAAAAACGCTTCAGATGTTGAAGCGTTTTAAATCAATCTTGTTTGAAAAAATATTATTGCAAGTTTCGGAACGCATCTCCTTCAAATGTAGTATAATTTATCTTGAGAGCATTCACTTCCCGGAGTTGTTGCTTGATATCCGAGATTAAACCCATATTCGCATTTTTATCTACTTTCAGAGCTGTGGTCAAAACGTTCTGCAATTCCTGAGGCTTTTTAGCCCGCTCTTGCAGAATATAATCACCTACCTCAGAGACGTTCGCAAACTTATCGTTCAACTGAATTTTTGGCTCCGTACCAAAGACCTTTTGATATTGACTCGTCGGTTTTCCTACATAGATATAAATAACCCTGTCCTTTTTTTCCAGTTTCTTGATCTCACTGGCATTAGGCAGAATGTTATCGACCATCAGCGAACTATCCTTCATTACCGTTACTGTCATAAAGAAGAAAAGGAGCATAAAAACAATATCGGGCAATGATGCAGTGGATACTGCCGGTAAATCTCCATCCTTCTTTTTATTAAACTTGGCCATGGATAACGTATTAGTTAGTACTTGTCTGAGCCTCGGAGAGCTTCTGAGGAAACAAGTCCTGAATTTGTTTTACTTTATCTTTTAATTCCTCCCGAATTCTCGAAGGGGTCTCCGGATTGAGATACTCGGCTTCCATCTCCGTGAAATTCCGATTGAAAAGCCGTTGAGCCTCTCGGTTTCTCAATTCGTTGTAGGCACCCACAAGCTCATTCTGTACCGTGATATAGGTCGAATACTGGGTTTCCCGATCATTCTTAAGGGAAATAATAGCTTTAGTAGGGTTGTCAGAAGAGCTTTCGTCACGCGCACCCTTACAGTAATTACAAGTGCCATCCCCTCCATTATCGAGGAAATCCATGGCTGCCTTTCTCAGTCCCTTGAGGTCGAGAAGTTCTTCCTCCACCAGCAATTGACCATTCTTATTGATATTAACCGTAAAGATGTTCTTCTGCTTAATAACGACATTGTCCTCCGGCGGCTCCATAGGCGGAAGCATACGATCCAGCCCTGCATCCGTCTCGATGGTCGTCGTAACCAGGAAAAATATCAACAACAGGAAGGCGATATCCGCCATGGATCCTGCATTTACTTCCGGTGGTCCTCCTCTTCTGGGCATAGTCCTAACTATTGATTAATTAAACATTTTCTTAACGCCTCCCCATAGCATAGCGCCAATGGCAATGATGACCAAAAGGAAAAATACGTTTAATCCGGTTCCGATATTCTTAACCACAGATTCTGTCGTGCTTACCCCGCGACCTGCCATGGTTTCTACCGTACCATCAGATCCGTTAGAGAGTGCATAGGAAAGGCCAATAACCACGATAAAGGCAGCCAGTCCGATGAGCGTTCTTTTCAATCCCTGGGGGTTGGCAAACATATGCTTGAGCGCAAAAAATACGCTGAACAATACAGCCACACCTAATAGGAAGTACACAATCATGAACATCCAATGTACGGCTCCACTGTCTACCGCCTCGCCTACAGGGGCATCAGAGCTAGGTAACTGCAGCCATAGAATAAACGCTGCTGCCCCCAGAACGGCCAATGAAATTTTTACAATCTTATTCAAATTCATAAAATGGGTCTTAAGGTCCGACTTATTTGTTGTGATCCACCAGCATGTCGATCAGTGTGATCGAAGAATCTTCCATATCATTTACAATACTGTCAATCTTGGCAATGATATAGTTGTAGAAAATCTGAAGGATAATGGCCGTAATAAGACCGAATACTGTCGTTAGAAGTGCCACCTGAATATCCCCGGCAATAAGGGATGCACTAAGATTACCTACTGCGCTAATTTTCTGGAAGGCCTGAATCATACCAATTACCGTTCCCATGAACCCGAGCATGGGCGCAATTGCGATAAAGAGCGATAACCAGGAGACGTTCTTCTCCAACTGTCCCATTTGCACTCCACCGTAGGCTACAACGGCCTTTTCAGCAGATTCAATGCTGTCTCCGGCACGGTCAAGACCCTGATAATAAATAGAAGCAACGGGGCCGCGTGTATTTCGGCAGACTTCCTTAGCGGCTTCAATACCTCCTGAAGCCAATGCATCTTCAACTGCTTGCTTGAGTTTTGTAGAATTGGTGCTGGCCATGTTCAGATAAATAATCCGTTCAATGGCTACGGCGAGTCCGAGAATCAAACACAAGAGAACAATTCCCATGAATCCGGCACCTCCCTGAATAAATTGCTCTTTAAGAACTTGCGTAAATCCGCGATCCTCAGCAGCAGCCGCTGCCTCATCCTGAAGCATAAGAGTCGCTGTGGCCAGGGTTGAAGACATATTCGAAGGAATGACATTCGCATTTGCGCTTACCGTATTTGCACTGAGGACAAATAGCCCAGCCATGGCCAGGATGGAGAATAATTTTTTCATTTTTTCAAACTTAAATTTAGATTAGTTATAGGGCTAAAGATATAAAAAAAATAGAACTAAAAAATTAAATTAAACCTTCCTTTACTCAGGAAAACATAAAAAAAACAGGGCATTTGAGACAAATAAGACAAGGTTGATACCTTTCCTTGAATAATTCGCAACTCAGTCCTTAGTTCTGCAGAGAGGAAGGGATTCGAACCCTCGATGCACTTTTGGTGCATACACACTTTCCAGGCGTGCGCCTTCGACCACTCGGCCACCTCTCTAAATTACCCGAAAAACGGGGAGGCCAATAAACAAAAAAAAAGGGATTATATAAAATTAAACCGGGAAATTTAAGTCATTTCCCCCCGGAGCGAGGTCTCAAAAATCGTTTTAAACGACTTCGAGGAGACATCCCTGCCCAACATGTACATCAGTTTGGTCAGGGCTGCTTCTGTAGTAATGTCTTTTCCGTCTATAATCCCCATTTCAGCCAGAGCAGCACTGGTAGCATATTTCCCCATCAGCACACTCCCCCCGGGACACTGGGTGACATTGACAATATGCAGGCCACTGTCTACGGCTTTTCGAAGTTCTTCAATGAACCAGGATTCCGTGCTCGCATTACCCGCCCCGTAGGATTCCAGGACCAGGGCCTTCATCTGTGGATTCCCCAAAAGTCCATGGACCCAGGAGGGATGAATCCCCGGAAATAATTTAAGCAGGCCGATGCGGTTGTCCAGATCGGTGTGCAAGCGCAATTTTTTATGGGGTTCAGACCGCCAGAGGTATTCCTGTTTAATCCTCAAATGGACTCCGGATATACCCAGAGTCGGATAATTCGGAGAATCAAAAGCCTGAAACTGCTCAGAGCTCATCTTCGTGGTGCGATTGCCCCTGTACAGCTTGTTTTCAAAATACAGGCAGACCTCCTGTACCACGGGGCGACCGTCTTGCTGCAGGGCGGCAATCTGAACCGAGGTGATCAGGTTTTCCTTCGCATCCGTACGAAGGTCTCCTATGGGGAGCTGAGACCCGGTGAAGACAATGGGTTTGGAGAGGTTTTCCAGGAGAAAACTCAAAGCAGAAGCCGTATAACTCATCGTATCGCTTCCGTGCAGGATGACAAATCCGTTATAGGAATTGTAGTGTTTTCCGATGAGGTCCACGAGTAATTTCCAGTGCCCGGTATTCATGTCCGAAGAGTCAATCGGGCTGGGAAATGATATGGTCTCAATTTCACAATCCAACTGATAGAGTTCCGGAATTTGCTCTAAAAGTTTCCCGAAATCGAAAGCTTTCAGGTGCCCGCTTGCGTAGTCCTGTACCATTCCTATGGTACCACCGGTGTAGATCAGGAGTATTTTTGGTGCTTTTTTCACGCCTTGGTTATTCATTATATATTCCCCCCAGGTGCTCAGCCTCCAAAGACTTCTTTGGCATTCGCAGAGGTAATCGCGGCAATTTCCGCTTCAGATGTCTGATAGATTTCAGCCAGTCGGCGGGAAACACACCGAATATAGGAACTTTCATTTCGTTTTCCCCGGTAGGGCACCGGAGCCAGATAAGGCGCATCGGTCTCCAGGACGATATGCCCTAAAGGAATGCGCTCCAAAAAGGTATCGATACGCCCGTTTTTAAAGGTGACCACTCCCCCGATTCCCAGCTTCATATTTAAGGAAATGGCATGTCTGGCCTGAGCTTCTGTCCCCGTAAAACAGTGGAAGATTCCGAAAAGGCGATCCTCTTTTTCGCTCTCGAGCACCTCAAATATCTCGTCGAAGGCATCCCGGCAGTGAATCACGATGGGAAGTCCGAATTCTTTGGCCAACCCAATCTGACGGCGGAAAGCCACGGTCTGTTCTTTCAACAAGGACTGATCCCAATAGAGGTCAATCCCGATCTCCCCAACGGCTGAATACGATCCGGTTCGGAGCTCGGATTCCACCCATTTGAGTTCCTGTTCGAATTCCTGACCCACATGAGTGGGATGCAAACCGGCCATCAATGACATACGATCCGGATAAGCTTCCTTTAAGGCCTTCATCGCCGGGGTATAGGACGAATCAATGGCGGGCAGAAAAAAGTGACCTACCCCGGCATCCAGGGCCCGCTGTATCATTTCATCCCGGTCTTCATCAAAGGCTTCGGTATACAAATGGGCATGGGTATCGATAAACTGCATGGCACAAAAATAGGGTTATCTTTGGCAAAAAAAACGCATGCCTTCCCTTAAAAAGCATCTGAAGCAAAAAGGATTTGTCTCCGTAAAACTCTCCCGCACGCAGACCGATCATTTTGAAGTAAAAGCCACGTTGAACGGGGTTACGGGAAGTTTTATTTTGGATACAGGCGCCTCCAATACCTGCGTGGCAATGGATACGGCGGAACGCTTCGGTTTAATTTCAGAACCTTCAGATATTCTTGCAGCCGGCGCAGGGTCCAGTGAAATGGAAGCGCGGATCTCCTCCGGAAATTCCTTTGAACTCGGAGGGTGGAAAAAGAAAAAACTACGGGTGGTCCTTCTGGACCTGAGTCATGTAAATTTTGCGCTGACCTCCCGGGAATCCGGGGCTGTAGATGGAATCATAGGAGCAGATGTCCTCCGAAAAGGGAAGGCCGTGATCGACTATAAAAAGAAGATGCTTTTTCTTAAAAAGATGGATAGATAAAAAGATGGTTTTTGGACGATAAACAGAACTTATTAATCGAATATTTTTTAAGAATCACTAGAAAATTTAAGACCTTTAGAGGTCATAATGATGAAGTATTAGATGCATGTTTTAATAGTACTGGTAATAGATTGGCTACTGCCTCTGCTGATGGAATTGCTAGAATATATAATGTGTTTACTGGTGCTTGTATTTCACTTCTTTAAGGACATCAAAATGAAATCTCTAAGATTTCATTTAATCCATAGGGAAATAAGATAATAACAGCAAGTAGTGATAAATCTTGTAGAGTATGGTCAGTAGATACAGGAAATGAAATCTAAGTTCTTG
>CAKZOC010000269.1 GCA_937136025.1 uncultured Bacteroidota bacterium | reverse complement strand
AAAGACCTTGAGGTGATTGAACTTGGACAGCGGTAAGGGGTTGAGGTTCAAGGTTCAAGGTTCAAGGTTCAAAGTTATCAGTTGGCAGTACCAGTTGGCAGCTGGCTCACGTTCAGGGTCATATTCCTTGTTAATGTAATTGCCTACTGCGACTGCGAACTGCGAACCGCGAACTGCGGGCTCGGTTCCCGTCTATTCCTTCGATTTTTCCCTTAAAGTTCCTGTAAATCCAATAAAAAAAGGGAAACACTTGGGCTTCCCTTTAATTCTTAAAGTCGGATTTCTTTATGAAGAAAGGTCATCAATAGCTGCATCCGGGGCGTTTTTTTTCACAGATTCAATGCCATTTTCCATGGCGCCTTCACTGGAGTACATTTCGCTGGTCCCGATTACCTGTCCGTTGGTGGCCATCAGATCAAAATAAGGCTCCCCCTTCTTGGATTCCTTTCGGGCAAACTGCGCATCGTTCTGAGAATTGTTCTTAACAGAGGCGATGCCTTTTTCACAGTTGGCCATGCTCTCATAGCCCTGACTGCTGAGGATTACCTGCCCGTTGGCAGCTTTAAGGTTGAAGCGGAATTTTCCGGCTTTGTCGGTTTTAATTTCAAATTTTCCCATAGTATATAATTTGAGCCTGAAAATAAGAATTAATTCGATATTACAGAAACCCCGGGTTGCTTTCTTGTAGCATAAAATGGGTATGGCTTCCCTGATTTTTTTTATAGGACGTTGGTTTTTTATTTTAATTCTGATGAAATTGGTTCATAGGGGTAGCACCCCCACCCCCAAGACCAAATTACCCGTAACACCTGCAACTCCCTTGCGTATGAATACATTTACCATGCATTCCCCAACTTTGTATCTTTGACTTTCATGCCAAAGGATTCCATGCGCTATTTTCTTCAATGCTCTTTTTTTGGAAAGCACTACCACGGCTGGCAGCGGCAACCTAGCGATCTTTCGGTTCAGGAGGTCCTTGAGGATTGTCTGGGCAAACTAATGGGCAGCACGGTGGAAATCGTCGGTGCCGGGCGAACGGATGCCGGGGTACATGCCCGGGAAATGTATGCCCATTTCGACTGGCCGGAGCCCTTGCCGACGGAATTGATCCATCGTTTGAATGCCTTTCTCCCCGGGGATATTGCCGTTCAGCAGATTTTTCCGGTTCAGCCTGAGGCACATGCCCGTTTCGATGCCCTGAGCCGGACCTACCAGTATTTTCTGGTACAACAAAAGGATCCTTTTAGCGAAGACATGGCCTTTTACCAAAACCGCCCCCTGGATTTTAAGCTTATGAACAAGGCGGCAACTTATTTGCTGGAATTTGAGGATTTCAAGGCTTTTTCGAAATCACGTACAGATGTCAAAACCTATTTGTGCGATATATCCCATGCCCAATGGCAGGAGGAGGGGACGCGTTGGGTCTTCACCATCACAGCTGACCGTTTCCTAAGAAATATGGTCCGTGCAATTGTGGGGACGCTCCTGGAAGTTGGCAAGGGAAACCTCTCTCCGGAGGATGTTAAGACTATTATAAAAAGTCGGGATCGATCCAGGGCCGGAGCTTCGGTACCTGCAAAAGGGCTATATTTGACCGGCATTTTATACCCCGAACAGATTCACCTCAGCGATGGAAAAAGAAAGCGGTAAAGCATTTGATCTGTACCTTTTTAAACGGGTGCTGGCATTTACGCGTCCTTATCCCATAACTTTTCTGGGTACGGCCGTGGCAGCCATCCTGTTGACCCTGTTTTCAATTCTCACCCCGCTCATCCTCAAAGAGATTATAGATGTAGCCATTACGCAAAAGGAACGCGACCTCCTGCTAACGCTTTCCCTTGCCATGGTGGGGGTTCTCATCGGGCAGGTGGTCTGTCAGTTGCTCTTTACCTATTACGCAAACTGGTTGGGGGAATCCGTAATTAAGGATATGCGTACCCGCCTGTTTCGTCAGATGATCGGGTTTCGAATGAAGTATTTCAGTAATTCGTCCATCGGGGTATTGGTTACCCGGTCTGTAGCCGATTTACAGCGTATTGGAGAAATTTTTTCCCAGGGCTTTTTTACTATTGTGGCCGATTTGCTTAAAATGCTGGCCGCCTCAGCAATCATGCTCTGGCTCAATTGGAAACTCGCCTTACTTGTTTTTGCCATCCTCCCTGTGATCCTCTATGCTACAAGGCTTTTTCAGCGGGCCATGAAGGTGGCATTTATCGAGGTGCGGGCACAGGTTTCCAATCTGAATTCCTTTGTGCAGGAGCGCATTACCGGTATGAAGATTGTCCAGTTATTTACCCGGGAACTCGTAGAGGCTGAAAAGTTCCGCCAAATCAATGAAAAACATAAAAATGCCTGGCTGAAAACGGTCTGGTACAACTCCTTTTTCTTTCCGGTGGCCGAGATTGTCACATCTCTGGCCATAGGTCTTGTGGTTTGGTACGGGGGGCTGCAAAATATCCTGGATGTCGGCACCGAAATCTCGGGAACTCTTTTTGCTTTTATCCTGCTAATCGAAATGTTGTTCCGACCCTTGAGGCAAATCGCGGATAAATTCAACACCCTGCAAATGGGAATGGTTGCCGCCAACCGTGTTTTTAAAATCCTGGATACGGAGAGTCGTATCGAAGACCTTGGAACCCGTGAAGTGGCGCATATGCAGGGAGCCATATCTTTTGAAAAAGTACATTTCTCCTATGAGCCGGGAGAGGAAATCCTACACGGGATTTCCTTTAAGGTAAACCCCGGAGAGAACATAGCCATTGTAGGGGCCACAGGGGCAGGGAAATCCACCATCATTAACTTGCTCAACCGTTTTTACGATATCGACTCGGGAACGATTTGTCTGGATGGGCACGATATCCGGGAGTATACCCTGGCCAGTTTAAGACGGAATATCGCTGTAGTCTTGCAGGATGTTTTCCTTTTTGCAGATACCATAGCCAACAATATTTCACTGGTAGACCCTCAAATCACACGGGAAGAAATTGAAGCAGCCGCCCGGCAGATAGGAGTTCACGAGTTTATCAGCAGCCTGCCCGGGGGATATGATTACAACGTGAAGGAACGGGGGAGTATGCTCTCCAGCGGCCAGCGACAGCTGATCGCTTTTCTTCGGGCGTATATGCGGAACCCGAGTATCCTGGTTCTGGATGAGGCCACCTCTTCTGTGGATACGTATTCCGAACAACTCATTCAACAGGCTTCTGAAAAGGTTACTGAAGGCAGAACTTCCATAATCATTGCCCACCGTCTGGCTACCGTAAAAAAGGCAGATAAAATCCTCGTTCTGGAAAAAGGGGAAGTGGTCGAAATGGGAACCCACCAGTCCTTGCTGGCGCAAAAAGGCTATTACAGCAAACTTTACGAGGCCCAGTTTATGGCCGAAGAGGTTTTTTAGGCTTTTGGGGGCAGATAATCTGAAAATTCCACAACCCCAGAAAGTAGTAGCAGCACATGAATACCTATAGAGACTGCGAAATATCCGATTATCAAAAGAACCACAAATACCAGCGTCCGAATCAGGACAATTCCCATTTTGTCGTACCGGTGAAGCCGTATCAGTACAAAGGCTGAAAACGCAACCATCAGGAATAGATTAAAAAAAGCGTATCCCATATACACAGAGGGGGCAAATAGAATAATCGCTAAACTGATGGGGAAAGTGATTATGGAAATATGTGCGAGGGTGTAAATCGCCGAAACAAAATGTTCCGGAAGGTTGTACCCCCTGCTGTTGAAAGAAAGGAATCCGGCAAAGGCAATGACCGGGATATACATCAGGAAAATAAAGTTTGAGAATTCCCAGATGGCATTCATAACCTTCTCATTTGCCGGAACATTCGATTCCTGCCCGAGAAATTCCAAATCAATCAGGTCTATCCCTAGTTTTTGAATGATGAAGAAAAGGATACCTGAAAGTCCGAGGGCGATCCCTAAGTAGCTCATCGGATTCATAAAACGACGCCTTACGCCATCAGTATATAAACCTATGACTTCTTCAGGTCTGACAGTCATTGTTTTAATGGTCCTGAATATGGTGTTATCCAGGTCAAAGAAGCGCTCCTTAATATCCGCAAAGAGTTTTTTAAACGTAATCCTGCCCGCATCCGTTTTTGCCCCGCAGGAAGGACAAAACATAAAGTCTGTCCTGAGTGAATTTTCACAGTTCTTACACGTCATGTATTGAGGTCTTTTCTCAGCAGATTCTCCAATTCCTTTGAATCTTTAAAAGGCACGAATTCCCCGTTTTTGATGTAGGATATCGTTCCGGTCTCCTCGCTGACCACCAGGGTGAGGGCATCGGTACGCTCTGTAATTCCAACAGCAGCGCGGTGGCGGAGGCCAAACCGGTTAGGGATGTTGTGTTCCCGGGATACCGGGAGGATTACACGGGTAGCGACAATGTTATTCCCTTTAATAATAGCGGCCCCGTCGTGGAGCGGGCTGTTTTTAAAAAAGATACTCTCCAGGATGGGCTGGTTCACTTCAATCTGCATCTCATCTCCGGAAGAAGTGATAAAATCCAGGGAGGTGTCCCGTTCCACTACGAGTAGAGCCCCGGTGCGGCTCTTCCCCATAGATTCGCAGGCTGCGATCAGGGCCTCCACGTTGAGGTCCGTGGTCAAACCCTCTTCCCTGAGAAACTTAAAGTGTTTTGTAAACCGGCGTTTTTTGGCAAAATTGGTGGAACCTAATACGAGCAGGAATTTTCGGATCTCCTGTTGAAATACGATGATCAGTGCAATCAGGCCTACCTGCATAAAACCCCCTACCATACTGCTGGTCATTCGCATATCCAGTAATTCTGTGCCTTTCCAGAAGGCCCAGATGATTACGATTCCCAGAAAAATATTGATAGCTACCGTGCCCCGTACCAGTCGGTAGAGGTAGTACAGCAGTACAGCGACCAAAAGGATATCGATGAGGTCTGCAACCCCTATGTCCAGAAAATTAAGAAAATCCAATCCCTTCGGGTTTTTAGTAAAATTAGAAAATTAAACACAACCTGAACCTAACTGTACTCAGCGAGGGCTTCCCAGAGCTGAATACACTCCCTGGCTTCCCGCACATCGTGCACCCTGAGTATATTTGCGCCTTCCTTAAGGGCCATCATGTGCAGGGCCGTGGTTCCGTTCAACGCTTCATCTGGTGAAACCCCCAGGGTTTTATGGATCATTGATTTCCGGCTCAGCCCGATCAAAAGCGGTGTGTTCAGCGTTTTAAAGGCACTTAGCGCCGCCAGTAGCTCGAAATTCTGTTCCCTCGTTTTGGCAAAGCCAAACCCGGGGTCGGCAATGCAATCTGTGATTCCCAATTTGCGGGCTTCCGACAACCTTTCAGAAAAATAATAAAGGATATCCGTGATCAGGTTTTCATATTCGGTTTGTGACCCCATGGTTTTCGGGGTTCCCCGCATATGCATCATTACGTAGGGCACCTGCCGCTCGGCAATAAGCGGGAGCATGGCGGGATCCCGGAGGCCTGCACTGATGTCATTGACCATCGCGGCTCCCGCATCCAGGGCTTTCCGGGCCACTTCGGCCCGGAAGGTATCTATGGAGATCAGGGCCCCGGGAAATTCCTCCAGCAACCCTTCCACCATAGGGATGACCCGCTTGAGTTCTTCGGTTTCGGGCACCTCCGGAGCTCCGGGCCGGGAACTGTGGCCCCCAACATCTATGAAATCCGCTCCCTGGCGAAGCATAGCCTCTACCTGCTTAAGACCCAGATAGGGATCCCAGTATTTTCCCCCGTCAAAAAAAGAATCCGGGGTGGAGTTTAAAACCCCCATAACCTTCGGATGGCTGAGGTCTACCAAGTCTCCTTTACAGCAAATCGTCATAAATCGATACCTTTGTTCTGTTGTTTTGACCACATAAAATGGTACTTTTGGCCGGGGTCCTCCCCGCCGGAAAATTACACAAAATCTATGAAGGAAACACTCCGCGCCTATGACGAGGTCATCGAACAGTGCCGTGAGCTCTTTGTTGCGAAACTAAAGGATTATGGGGCGGCATGGCGCATCCTTCGACTGCCTTCCCTGACCGATCAGATTTTTATTAAGGCCCAGCGCATACGCAGTCTTCAGGAAAATGCCACCCGTAAGGTTGACGAAGGGGAGCGGTCTGAGTTCATCGGAATTGTCAATTATTCCGCCATGGCACTTATACAGATAGAAAAGGGTGTTGTAGATATGCCGGACTTAAGTGACGCTGAGGCCATTGCATTGTACGATCTCCATATTGGAAAAACGCGGGCACTTATGGAGGCAAAGAACCACGATTATGGAGAGGCCTGGCGCGATATGCGGGTGAGCTCACTGACGGACCTGATCCTCCAGAAACTTCTCCGGGTGAAGCAAATCGAAAACAATCAGGGGGTTACCCGGGTGAGTGAAGGCATAGATGCCAATTACCAGGATATGATTAATTACGCGGTTTTCGCCCTGATCCATCTGGGGGAAGAAGGGAATGAAGGAGCGGCAGAGGAAGCTCAAATCAAGACACTGTGAAGTATTTCGTACAATTATGCCGGATTGCGGTAGGGGTGCTTTTTATCATAAGCGGCCTGATCAAACTCAATGACCCTCTGGGTTTCTCTTTTAAATTGGAGGAATATTTCAGCCCGGCTGTCCTCGATTTACCTTTCCTGGAACCTTACGCCCTGGCTATTGCCTTATTTGTGGTAATTCTCGAGGTTATCCTTGGCGTTACCTTATTGCTGGGATATCAGATCCGCCTGACCCTGTGGACGCTTTTGGGGACGATCCTCTTTTTTACCTTTCTGACTTTTTATTCTGCATATTTCAATAAGGTAACCGATTGCGGGTGTTTCGGAGATGCCGTTAAACTGACTCCCTGGGAGTCTTTTAGCAAAGATCTGATCCTACTGGTATTGATCCTGATCCTGATTTGGGGACGAAAATATTTGAAACCCCTGGGTTCCGGGGGTTTTCGGCTTGGCACCACTATAGTCGCACTCCTGGCGTGCGTCTGGTTTGGCAATCATGTGCTGAATCACCTGCCCGTGGTGGATTTCCGTCCGTATCATGTGGGCGCCAACATCATGGAGGGAATGGCGACCCCGGAGGACGCCCCAAGGGCGGTCTATGAGTACGACTGGAAATTCAATATCGATGGTACTGAAAAAATCATCACCACCCTGGGGGATTACCCGGATGTGGACGGGGAATTTGTGGGCCTGGAAGGAACCCGGGAGATACAGGCGGGCTATGAACCCCCTATCCATGACTTTACTGTTGAATACAACGGCATGGACATGGCCAACTCCATACTGCAGAGAAGGAATCTGCTTTTGGTGGTGGCCTACGATTTAAACAAGAGCCAGGCAGAAGCTTTTGAAGCGGTAAAAATACTGACAGATTCTGCCCTCGCCATGGGATATTCCGTCGCGGGACTTTCGGCCTCCTCTGCTGAGGAGACCGGCAACCTCAAACAGCGGTATGGATTGAATTTCCCGTTTTATTTTACGGATATGACGGCCCTGAAGACTATCGTCCGCTCCAATCCCGGGGTGCTGAAAATACAAGAGGGTACCATCGTGCAAAAGCTGCACTACAACGATCTGGATGCACTCAGTTTGCCAAAACTCTCAGATTCCGAGAAATATCCACAAGCTTTGAAATCTTATTTGGACAGTATTATGGTGCTCGATCAGAAATACCGGGCAAATTTCTCCCCGGAAACCTGGGGAAAACAATATGAAATTGACCAGCAGAATATCGTAGCTATCGATTCGATCCTTGGGCAGTATGGATATCCGGGCACCAGCCTTGTGGGGCCCGGAACCGACAAAGCGGCCTGGTATGTCATTCAGCATTCTGAGCGGATTGACGAGTTCCTGCCGCAGATTCAGGTAGCCGCAGAGACCGGGGAACTTCCCTATCGGCTCTATGCCATGATGCTCGACCGTTCCCTGATGGGACAGGGCTTACCACAGAAATACGGAACCCAGGGCAGGTCTTACTTTATGAATACCCCGGAGGAAATCAACCTGATCTGGCCCATTGAGAACCCGGAGAATGTCAATGCGCTCCGCGCGGCTGCCGGGTTTGACCAAACCGTAGAAGAGTATGTTGTAGACCTTTTTGGAGAAGGAACCGAGTATAAATCGTATACCCTGGAACAAGTTGGGGAAATTGAAGCAAAACAAAACTAAAAATAGAGAGCCATGAGAACAAATATCGTTGCCGGCAACTGGAAAATGAATATGGATAAGGAAGGGACTCAAGCCCTTTTGTCCGATTTGGTCGCAAAACTACCGCAGACTACAACGCTCGTCATGGTGGCTCCGACATTTGTCAATCTGGAGTCTGCGGTCAATCAACTCAGCGGATTACCCGTGGAGGCCGTGGCTCAAAACATGCATTTTGAGGACAGTGGTGCGTACACCGGGGAGATTTCGGCCGGCATGCTCCGTTCTATTGGCGTTCAAACCGTCATTCTGGGGCATTCAGAGCGCAGGGCTTATTTTCATGAAACGGATGAACTCCTGGAAAAAAAGGTGCTGAAAGCCCTTGAAAATGATATGCGGGTGATCTTTTGTTTTGGGGAAGAGCTCGCCGATCGAAAGGCCGGAAAACATTTTGAAGTGGTGCACCGACAGCTGAGCAAAGCCCTGTTTGATCTGCCTGAAAGTGCCTGGGAACATATTGTGCTGGCCTATGAGCCGGTTTGGGCGATTGGAACCGGTGAAACCGCTTCCCCCGAACAGGCACAGGAAATGCACGCGTTTATCCGGCGGGGAGTGGCTGAAGCTTCTTCTGAGAAAACGGCAGATTCTGTATCCATTCTCTATGGAGGAAGTGTAAAACCCGGGAATGCCCGGGAAATCTTTTCCAAGCCCGATGTGGACGGCGGTCTTATTGGAGGGGCCTCCCTCAAGGCTGAAGATTTTATCGGCATCGTAACGGCATTTGATTAAGACGTAGACCTATGAAATACGTCCGGTGTATCCTGGAATTGGAACCGGTACAGCCGGCTACCGATATTTTTATTGCCGCCCTTTCCGAATTGGGCTTCGAGAGTTTCGAAGAAACTGAAAAAGGTTTGAAGGCCTATATTCAGGAGCCTCAATGGGATGAGGCAGCTTTTCTGGGGGTTCCGTTTTTCCATAACGCGGCCTGGAAGGTGCATTCCCGCTGGGAAATTGTAGAGCCCGAGAACTGGAATGCCGTGTGGGAGCGGGATTACAAATCCATAAACGTTCGGGACAAATGTGTGGTCCGGGCCCCTTTCCACCCGCAACCCCAGGGTGTGGCATACGATATTGTTATTTCCCCTAAAATGAGCTTTGGTACAGGCCACCATCAAACCACCCGCCTGATGCTGGATTACCTTCTGGACCTGGATGTTGCAGGGAACTCTGTGCTCGATGTGGGCACGGGTACCGGAGTTCTGGCCATTCTTTGTGGACTGAAGGGCGCTCAACACATTACAGGCATAGATATCGATCCGTGGTCTGTTGAAAATGCGGTTGAAAATGCGGAGCGGAACGGGCAAAACGAGATTGAGGTATTGGAAGGCTCGATGGATCGGGTAGCCGGCAGGGCGTTCGATGTGGTTTTAGCCAATATCAATCGCAATGCCCTTACCGAACTGATGGCAGCGATTAGCGGGGCGCTCAGGGAAGGGGGCCGGCTGCTGATCAGTGGGTTTTACCAGGAGGACTTACCTTATTTAAAACAGAAAGCTGCCGAGCACGGTCTGGTTTACGGCAGTTTTCGGGTGTCGGATTTATGGACCGCGACATACTTTGAAAAGCGCCTATTGCCTTCCTGATTCCTGGAGCATTACCCATGGGGTGAGCGGACGGATAAACACTCTATTTCAGTGGGGGCGGAGGCCCAAAAAAATTTACTATATTCGTAACAAAGCCTTTCACTATGAGTACGAAAGAACGCTTAGAAGAATCCCTTTTAGTAGATGAAAAAGAGCAGGATCTCAACGAGATTGTCCTCTTCAACGACGATGTCAATACCTTTGACCACGTGATTCAGACCCTGATCGATGTATGCGAGCATACCCCCGAGCAGGCAGAACAGTGTTCCCTGATAGTACATTACAACGGGAAATGCACGGTCAAAACAGGGGAGATCACGGACCTGAAACCGCGCTGTACTCGGCTCTTACAGGCCGGTCTGAGTGCTGAGATTCTGTAAGTTGAACAGCTCTGAATCCTTTGGCGAATCCGAGATTCTTCAGAGTGAAGCATGTAGAAATCGCATGCTTTTTTTTTGCCTTTTCGGGTTTGAAAAAAATGAGAGAAAACAGATTGCCCAATCCCTAAACAACCCCCTTTAAACCATGCAGAAAGAAACAGTGGTAAAAATGAATAAATCCTATACCGTGCTGATCAGTCTGATCGTGGCTCTGGGTGGGTTTTTACTGGGCTTTGACAGTGCGGTGATCTCAGGAGCTGTGCGGGGGATTACGGTCTATTTTGAGATGACCGAGTGGATGCTGGGCTTTTCCGTAGGCTGCGTCGTCTTTGGGGCTATGGCCGGGAACCTGATGGCGGGGCCGGTAAGCGATCGCTTTGGTCGCAAAAATGTTTTGATTATCGTGGCGGCATTGTTTACCATTTCAGCAACCTGGTCTGCCCTGGCTACGGGCTATACAGAGTTTATAATTGCCCGAATTATAGGGGGCGTGGGTATCGGAGGTGCCATTTTAATCGCCCCGGTCTATATAGCGGAAATCGCCCCGCCCAAATTAAGAGGAAGCCTGGTGTCCTTCAATCAGCTGAACATTGTCATTGGAATCTCAGTCGCTTACTTTTCGAATTATTTCCTGGTGAATACAGGGGGGGAAAGCTGGCGGTGGATGTTAGGGGTGGAGGCCATCCCGGCTGCGATCTATTTCCTGGCTCTTTTTACGGTTCCGAAGAGCCCCAGATGGCTGATTCAAAAGGTCAATAATATTCCCCTGGCCCGAAAGATCCTTACGAGAATCGGGGGAGAGGCCTACGCGGACACCACCATTGAGGAAATACAACGCGGCCTGGCCAAGAAGGAATCGAAGGGAAGGCTCTCCGATATTTTCAAGTCTAAATACGCGACCATCATGATCATTGCCCTGGGGATTGCCTTTTTCCAGCAAATCACGGGGATCAATGCGATATTCTATTATGCGCCTACCATTTTTGAACAAGCCGGAGGCAGTACAGATTCTTCCTTTTTACAGGCCATCGTCGTTGGCCTGACCAATTTGGTCTTTACCCTGGTGGCTATCTGGCTCATCGATAAACTGGGTCGCAAACCCCTGTTGCTGATCGGGACGACATGTATGACCATTGCGCTGCTCATGGCAACCCTCGCCTTTAATAATGCCACCTATGTCTTTGATGAGTCGACCCTGTCGAAGGTGGGGGATGCTGAAATCAGCAATGCGCTATCCGAGCTGAAAGGCACCACCTACAGCGGGCAGGCCGAACTCTTCCAGGCCGTGGAAAGCCGGCTGGATGAGGAGCAGTTTCTTGCCTTCCGGCGGAATGAAATCACCAACTTTATCGACATTAACGCCACTCTGGTTTTGATTGCTATTCTGTTATACGTGGCATCTTTTGCCATTTCACTGGGTCCGGTGATGTGGACCCTGATTTCAGAGATCTTTCCAAGCAAAATTAAGGGGATTGCCATATCGGTGGTTGGGTTTTTTAATTCCCTGGTAAGTTTTTCAGTGACACAGGTATTCCCCTGGGAACTTTCCAATTTGGGCCCGACCCTGACATTTCTGATCTACGCCATCCTCTCCTTTTGCGCCATTATTTTTGTGAAGCGCTATGTCATTGAGACCAAAGGAAGGACCCTGGAAGAAGTGGAGGAATTGTTAATCCGTACATAGGAAAGGCGGTGACCAGCCCAGTAAGGTGTTTCCGGGAATGTGGGGTATCATTACGAGCTTTAAATACATCTGTTGTTTTTCCGGGGTTTGGGAAACGGCAGATTTACTAAACATATGGGTATGAGTAAGAAAATCTTTGTAGGTCAAAATCAGTATAACCCGAATGCGGGGGATGTCCGGGGCAGCCAGATGGAGCTGGAAGGGGAGGTGTATTATAAAATCAGCAACAGCGATTTGATGCGCCCTTTTTTCATGAGTATCGTCAGCGATGCCAACCACTGGATGTTTATCTCGAGTAACGGAGGCCTGACCGCAGGGCGGAAGAACAGCGAATATGCGCTATTTCCCTATTACACGGATGATAAGATCACGGAGTCAGCGGAAATAACGGGGAGTAAAACCCTTATTCGACTTCAAAAAGAAGGGCAGGAATATTTGTGGGAGCCTTTTTCGGAGCGCCAAAAAGGCGCTTACGCCATCCATAGAAACCTCTACAAAAATGCCTATTGCAACAAGGTAATTTTTGAAGAAGTCAATTCGGATCTTGAACTCACTTTTCGCTACCATTGGAACTCCTCCAACCTCTTCGGTTTTGCCAGAAAAGCGAGCCTGACCTTTAACGGGAAGGGAACTGTAAAGGCAGAAGTGCTCGATGGTCTGCAGAATATCCTGCCGTATGGGGTCAATACAGATTTGCAAAACAGCCGGAGTAATTTGGTGGATGCGTATAAGAAAAATGAACTGCAACCCGAGACGGGTCTGGGTATTTATAGTCTGAGTGCCATTATCGTGGATAAGGCCGAGCCCAGTGAATCGCTTAAGGCCAACGTCGCCTGGTCCGTGGGATTGAAAAATGCGCAGTATCTCATTTCGTCCCTCCAACTCGATGCTTTCAGGACGGGTGCTCCACTCAGGCCCGAAGCAGATATACGCGGAGAAAAAGGGGCGTATTTTTTGGGTGCGCAATTGTCGCTCTCACCCGGGCAGGAACAACGCTGGATGCTCGTGGCTAATGTCAATCAGGGCCCTTCGGATATTGAGGCCCTCCAGGTGAAGCTTAGGGATCCTGAGGCCTTGCAACAACTGGTTTTGGAGGATATCGAATTGGGAACCCGCCGGTTGATCGGGTTAACGGCAGCGGCTGATGGGTTACAACTCACCCAGGATCGCCTTCGAATTACCCGCCACTATGCCAATACCATGTACAACATTATGCGGGGGGGGATCTTCGACAGCAATTACGATCTGGAGAAAGGGGATTTTACCGCTTACCTGAAACAGGCCAATTCCAAGGTATACGAAACCAATAAAGCGTTACTCAGGCCATTGCCTGAAACCTTTACGCTCTTCGAATTGCGGGATCTGGCACAATCGGCGGACGCTGATTTTCTGAGGCTCGCCTATGAATACCTGCCGCTCAAATTCAGCAGGCGGCATGGGGATCCCAGCCGTCCCTGGAATCGGTTTTCGATCAATACCCAAAGTGAAAAGGACGGCTCCAAAAGCCTCGATTATGAGGGGAACTGGAGGGATATCTTCCAGAACTGGGAAGCTTTGGCGCATTCGTATCCGGAGTTTATCGACGGGATGATCCACAAGTTTCTCAATGCGTCCACTTTCGACGGGTATAACCCCTATCGGATTACCAAATCCGGGATCGACTGGGAGGTCATTGAACCCGACGATCCCTGGTCGTACATTGGATATTGGGGGGATCATCAGCTGATTTACTTGCTCAAGTTTCTCGAGTTTATCGAAGCGTACTATCCGGGTCGTTTGCTATCCTTCTGGGATCAGGACCTGTTTGTATACGCCAATGTACCCTACAGGATAAAGCCTTATTCCGAAATTCTAAACAATCCCAAGGACACTATTGATTTCGATCACGAGCTCGAACAGGAGATTACCCGGCGGAAAGAAAAGATCGGAGCCGATGGGGCACTGATTCAATTCCAGGATGCCCCCTACCGGGTAAATCTGGTGGAAAAATTACTCGCAACACTCCTGGCCAAGGCCTCTAATTTTATCCCTGAGGCGGGGATATGGCTGAATACCCAGCGCCCCGAGTGGAATGATGCCAATAATGCGCTGGTGGGTAATGGGGTCTCTATGGTGACCCTCTGTTATATGAAACGTTTCCTGAGCTATTTCGGGAACTTACTGCAAACCTATCAGCCTGAGACGGTTCGCGTTTCTGTGGAACTGGCCGCGTTCTTTGAGGCTATTACCCGGGGATTACTACAACATAAGGAAGCGCTCAGCGGTGCTATTCCAGATACGGTGCGCAAGGACATCGTAGATGCTTTGGGTAGTGCGGCAAGCCAATATCGCACCAGGATCTATAACGAGGGCTTTAAGGGCACAAAAAAGGAGGTCTCCACAGCTGACCTCCGGGAATTTATAGACGTCATGTCGGCCTTTGCCGATCATGCCATTGGCGCGAATCAACGTCCGGACAAGCTCTATCACTCCTATAACCTGATGACTGTTACCGGAACAGATGCGATCGCGGTTTCTCATTTGAGTGAAATGCTGGAGGGTCAGGTAGCCGTGCTGAGTTCGGGAAGCCTGAGCCCCGAACAGGCCCTGGAAGTCATGGACGCCCTTCGCAAGAGTGCGCTTTACCGGGAGGATCAGAACAGTTATATCCTGTATCCGGATAAGGACCTGCCCCGATTTGTGGACAAAAACCGCATTCCGGCGGACCGGATAAAGAAATCTTCACTCCTTCTCAAGCTCCTGGAAGATGGGAATCGCCAGATTGTAGAGCAAGATGTACAAGGGGATTACCATTTTAACGGGGACTTTAATAATTCCGGAAGTTTGAAAAAAGCCCTGACCGAATTGCCACTGCAGTATCAGGATCTGGCGGCTCAGGAACACGGGGAGATTCTGGATATATTCGAGGCGGTTTTTGATCATAAATCCTTTACGGGCAGATCCGGCACCTTCTTTGGATATGAGGGCCTGGGGTCGATTTACTGGCATATGGTCTCCAAACTTTCCGTGGCCGCCCAGGAGTGTTGCTTTCAGGCGTTGAATGCCCGGGCCGATTCTAAAATCCAGGCGGGTCTTATGGCGCATTACCACCAAATAAACGAAGGGATTGGGGTGCATAAGCCTCCTCAGGTGTACGGAGCCTTTCCCACAGACCCGTATTCGCACACCCCCGCACATCGGGGGGCACAACAGCCCGGAATGACCGGGCAGGTCAAGGAAGACATTCTCGTCCGGCAAGCCGAACTGGGGGTTCAGGTTTTTGAAGGACGCCTTCATTTTGGCCCGGGATTACTCAGTAAGGAAGAATTCCTGACCAGATCACAAAATTTTGAATACGTGGATGTACATAATGCCCTGAAGTCTCTGGAGGTTCCGGAGAAAGCCCTGGCCTTTACCGTATGCCAGGTACCTGTGGTATATACTCTGGGCGAGAAAGCGGGCGTAGAGGTCCGGTTTTCGGATGGCAGCTCCAAAGCGTGGGAGGCCTACGCCCTGGAACCCTCCGTGAGCACTGAGTTGTTCAGGCGGAGTGGAACTATTGAAGGCATCCGGGTCAGCCTGGCGATTGCGCATTAAAACACAAAGTCATGAAAAGAATTGACCACACCCGTTGGCTATCCGGATTCAGGATGCTGTTGGCAGTCCTGATCGTATGTCCCCTTTTTGTGAGGTCCCAGCGGGCGCAAAGCGAAAAGCAGGAATCTAATCTAAGACAGATGAAAGAGATCGAAGCATCCATAGAAGACATCCTCGGGCAACTGACCCTGGAGGAAAAAGTAGCCATGTGCCATGCCCAGTCTAAATTCAGTACCCCCGGAGTCGCGCGTTTGGGGATTCCCGAAATATGGATGTCCGACGGGCCTCACGGGGTTCGGGGTGAAATCAACTGGGACAATTGGGGGTATGCCGGCTGGACCAATGATTCCATTACGGCCTTTCCGGCCCTGACCTGCCTTGCAGCCACCTTCAACCCGGCTTTATCCCATGCCTATGGAAGCAGCCTGGGGGAAGAAGCGCGTTATCGGAAGAAGGATGTGCTGCTCGGCCCCGGAGTGAATATCTATCGCACCCCCCTCAACGGGAGGAACTTTGAGTATATGGGGGAGGATCCTTTCCTGGCCTCTGAAATGGTGGTGCCCTACATCAAAGGGGTACAGCAAAATGGGGTGGCCGCATGTGTTAAGCACTTTGCCCTGAATAACCAGGAAAAGTGGCGGAATTATGTGGATGTAAAGGTGAGTGACAGGGCGTTGCATGAAATATACCTGCCCGCCTTCAAGGCCGCTGTGGAAAAGGGAAATGTATGGGCCGTTATGGGCTCCTACAATAAATTCAGGGGGCAGTATTGCAGTCACCACGAATTTTTAATCAATACCATCCTCAAAGGCGACTGGGCATTTGACGGAGTGGTGATCACCGACTGGGGGAGTGCGCACGATACCCGGGAGGCTGCCCTTTATGGTTTGGATATGGAAATGGGGACAGGCACCGACGGTCTGACCACCACCCTGACCAATGCCTACGACAACTATTATTTGGCCAACCCGTTTTTGGAGATGCTCAAATCCGGGGAAGTACCGGAGGAGGTCCTCGATGATAAGGTGAGGCGTATTTTACGCCTGATGTTCCGCACCAATATGAATCCGGATCGGGGCATGGGGAGGATGAATAACCAGGAACACCTGGATGTGGCCCGGAAGGTCGCTTCAGAAGGGATGGTCTTGTTGAAGAATCAGGGCCGGTTCTTTCCCCTGGATCCGGATAAAGAAATGACTGTAGCGGTTATAGGTGAAAACGCCACCCGCTCGATGACCCAGGGCGGGGGCTCCTCCGAACTGAAGGCCAGAGTAGAGGTTTCTCCCCTGGAGGGCTTGCGCCAGCGCTTTCCAAAGGCTACCTTCTTACATTCCCTGGGGTATTCCTCCGGTCCCTCGGTGTACGGAAGGGTGGAACCCGCTCCCTACGATGCGGATTCCCTGAGGCAGGAAGCCCTGGCCATGGCCTCCAAGGCAGACAAAGTGCTTTTTATCGGAGGGCTGAACAAAAGCCACTTGCAGGACTGTGAAGGGGGCGATCGGGAAAACCTGAGATTGCCTTTCGGACAGGATAATTTGCTCTCGGAGATCCTGAAGGTCAATAAAAACGTTGGGGTTGTGCTTATTAGTGGGAATGCAGTGCGTATGCCCTGGGTAGATGAAGTACAGGGAATCCTGCAGGCGTGGTATGCGGGAAGTATGGCCGGACATGCCCTGGCCGATATCCTCAGCGGGGACGTAAACCCTTCGGGGAAACTACCGTTTACTTTTCCGGAAACCCTGGTAGAGAATGCGGCCCATAGTTTTGGGGAAGCTTCCTATCCGGGGATTAAAAAAGATCAGGAGTATAAAGAGGGTATTTTTGTCGGATACCGCTGGCATGAGACCCAAAAGATAAAACCCTTGTTTCCCTTTGGCTTCGGACTCTCCTATACCGACTTCAAAGTTTCGCAGGTTAAAACCAATGCAGAAAAGTACGGTTCAAATGACACTGTAACTATTTCCTTTAAAATTGAGAATACCGGGGTAAGGGCCGGGGCAGAAGTAGTGCAGGTGTATATGGGGAAACCGGATTCAAAAATAGCGCGACCCACCCGCGAACTGAAGGGCTTCCAAAAACTGGATTTAAAGCCGGGGGAATCACAAACGGCTGAAATTCGTATACCCGTTTCCAGCTTTCGGTACTACAATGAGGACATTTCGGACTGGGCATTGGAACCCGGAGATTACAGCCTGTACGTCGGGAATGCTTCAGACCATGCCTATAGCACGCTGGAGATAGCGGTAAGCCGGGACTAACCCCCGGTGCTAAACTATCAAATCTGATTATTGTTTGGTATAGACCTCGGCTTGCAATCCGGGGAGGTTTTCCCCGATAATATTGGTTAAGGTTTCCTGCACACTGCTGAAAGTAAAGAGGGTGATAGTACCCGTTCCATCAGCCAGACGAAGGATATTCCCTTCTATATCCCAGTTGCCGCCTTCGTTTCGGGTATTATCCGAGCACTGGAAAATAAACAGGCCTCCGGTGATGGTGGTAATCACCAGGTCGTTTCCGGTAAAAGCCCAGGTATTATTGTCGTTAATGGTAATTCTCCCGGTAAGGGTACATTCTATTTCCGAAAGTACATTGGTAGTTGAAGTCCCATCCTGGTTGATATCCTGAGCGGGGGAAATGGTCAGTTCAGATAAGTTCCAGGTTCCGACAACCAAATCGCGGTTGGGATTGGTCGTTGGACCTCCGTCGTCATCTGAACAGGAAAATAATGCGAATACCGCAAAGAGAATTAAAAGTTTTTTCATCGGATAATCGGTATCGAGTGTAAACAGGACCGCCACCAGACGATTCGGAATCGTCACTGTTGCTCGTATTGCCAATCGAAGACGAAGAACAAAGCTCGTAATAGTACCTCGAGTTGTCTTCAAGATCACGGAGTTCCTGCATATACCACGAATAGGCTTTGTCAATGAATTCATCAATAGCATACCCCTGTTTGGCAGTAAAGACAAATTGTTTGGTTTCACTACTACTTCTTGTGTCGCCGTTTTCTCCGGAGTTTCCGTGGCCTCTTTCCTCACTCTGTTCATGCAGAATTTGAATTTTCACAGGGATCGGAGGACTACCATAAACTCCAATGTCGTGGATCTTATTCGTCGGGGGCTTCTGAACAATCTTGTATTTGCTCAAAACCCCAACGACAGTTCGATCCGTGTCGTCATCGTCATCGTCGTAATATCCATTGCGGTAACCACCAATAGAAGCATTGCTATCTTCCGTAGATGTTAGATCAAGGTCCGCTTCTTTGAGATCCAGCTTAATCTCTGAACACAAATAAAGCTGAATCGCCTTAAGTAGGATGGTATTCTGAGTGTCCGCATC
>CAKZOC010000268.1 GCA_937136025.1 uncultured Bacteroidota bacterium | reverse complement strand
TATTGTCTTCAGCCCCTCCCAAAACGGCCCCTCCCAAAAGGGCAGAACGCGTACCGAACTGCTGTGTCCAGTAGTGGGAATCCTGGGCGTAAAGAGAGGAAGTAAACGTGACAACGAGAAGGAAACACCGACAAAGACCTTTCATGCTACTTGAAATTTTAAGATAAATTAACGTCGTGAACAAGTTAAGTAATCCAAATGATTTTGGCAGAACTTCAGATGAGGATTTTTGCAATCAAATCGTTTCGTATGCCTTATTTATGCTAATCCATCCACAGAATGACCGATATCATTTCACCAGTCTTTAAAGGACCGTAATTTTATGCTTATTTCCCAATGAACCATAGACTCCGGGCGTTTGGATAACCTAAATAAAAATCTTATGAAATCAGAAAATTCTTTAATCCAGGGAGCGGAGATCCTTAGAGATTTAAGCGAGGACAAGGTTCATAAATTGCTTCGAGAAAACTGTGTGGGCAGCCTGGGTTACATCGCCCATAGCACCCCTTATGTAGTGCCAATTACCTATTATTACGATGCAGAAAATCAGGCGATCATAAGCTATTCCACGGAGGGGCATAAAATTTCGGCTTTAAGAGAAGATCCGCAGGCGTCCCTTTTGGTTTATCACCGGGAGGGGATGAATTGGTGGCGCTCGGTTCTCGTTCATGGTGTATTCGAAGAATTGCACCAGCTCGATGCAAAATTTCACCTGAAACAGTTCTGTGAAGGCGTGCGTAAAGTCCTTAAAAAACAAGGTGTTGCGGAAACCCAGTTCATCAATGAATTCTCCAGTAAGTCCGGATCTCAGGATATGCCGGTTGTCTATCGGATCCGAATTCAGGAATGGACGGGTAAATGCCGTAAGGATTAAGTGCGATCTGAGGTTTTTCCCGTATGCGTCAGAGGTGTAAAAAACTCAGAATCCATTTTCCAAATGGGAGCTCTTCCTGTATTTTTGAGATAGAAAATACAACGCCATGCAACTTATCTCCTGGAATGTTAATGGAATTCGGGCGATTGCCCAGAAAAATTTCTTACCAGATCTGGAGCGGTTAAAGCCAGATGTACTCTGTCTTCAGGAGATTAAGGCCGATGAGAAAACGGTTCGGGATCAGTTGAAGTCACTTTCAGAATATTCGATCTATGTGAATCCGGCGGAGAAAAAGGGATATTCCGGAACCGCCATCTTGTCTAAAGTACCGGTTCTTTCAGTTACTACACCCCTTAATGATGATCCCTTTGTGCCCGAAGGTCGGGTCCAGTGCGCGGAGTTTGAACAATTTTTCCTGGTAAATTCCTATGTGCCCAATTCAGGGCAGGGGCTCAAAAGACTGGAATACCGACAAGAGTGGGACGCCGCCTTCCTCGAATATTTAACAGAGTTACAAGGGCAAAAACCAGTAGTGCTCTGTGGTGATATGAATGTAGCCCACAGGCCGATTGATCTGAAGAATGATAAGTCCAATTACAATAAAACGGCAGGCTATACTCAAGTTGAGATCGACGGTATGGATCGCCTGCAAGACTCGGGCCTGTTGGATATCTTCAGGGAAAGGAACCCGGAAGAGGAGGCCTATACCTACTGGAGCTACAGGTTCAGGGCACGGGAACGGAACATTGGCTGGCGTATCGACTATTTTTTAATCAGTCGGAGCCTGGACAAATACGTTTCCGGCGTTCACATTTACGATCAGGTCATGGGTTCGGATCATTGCCCGATCGGCCTGGAATTTGAATTTTAAGTATTTAAGTTAAACGAGAAAACAAGGCACATGGCAGGTTCTGCAAAAAACAGCCCCCGGGATACACCAGGGGACGATAAGGTGCTGGCCATCGACCTGGGGGGCACCCTGACCAAGATCGGACTGGTGAGCCGAAAGGGAAGTGTCCTGAAGGCAGAGGTCTTTAAAACCGGAGCCATGGGTCCTTTTGAAGATTTTATGGACCAGGTGGAACAGGTATTCGCCAAATGGCAGAAGGATCCCGGGATAAAGCCTCTTGCTATGGGCATTGGCGCTCCCAATGCCAGTTCCCTTACAGGATGCATGGAAAATCCGCCAAATTTCAACTGGGGGAATAGCATACCCTTGCGGGAAGCGCTTAAGGAAAAATGGGACTTGCCAGCTTATCTCACCAACGATGCCAATGCAGCAGCACTTGGAGAAATGTACTTTGGGGTAGCCCGGGGGCTGGAACATTTTGTCACCCTTACTCTGGGTACCGGTCTCGGTAGCGGTATTGTCAGCCACGGGAAACTGCTCACCGGAAGTCGTGGTATGGCCGGGGAAATCGGACACATCAATGTATTTCCGGAGGGCCGGCAATGCAAATGCGGCCTGAAAGGATGCCTGGAGACCTATGCTTCAGTCACCGGCATACGCCGGACGGTCATGGAGCTCATTGCAGAAGGGGGTACCGATTCCGTCCTTTCGGCATATTCCTATGACGAACTCGAGGGTTTGACGATTTCTCATGCAGCCCTTCAGGGGGATCCCATCGCTATAAAGGCGTTCGAGTTTACAGGGAAGATTCTCGGACTTAAAATGGCGGATACAGCCGCCCATCTGGATCCGGAAGCCTTTGTCATCTCCGGGGGGCTGAGTCAAGCCGGAGACTTGCTCCTGAATCCCATTCGAAAGCATATGGAAGCCCGGCTTTTTAGAGCCTATCGAGGGAAGATTGCCGTGCTGACCACTGAGTATAGTAGTGAAGAAGCCGTACTGGGACCTGCCGCTCTGGCCTGGCAACATCTGGACGAAGGGGGCGTCTGATTTTGGCCCACTCCGTGCCTTCCGCGCGGCAATTGTTCCTGGAGATTTGTGCTACTCCCTTAGGTTTCCACAGGAGCAATGGCCTCCCGGGTTGCCGGATCTTCCATAATCCTTTCAGGCTCTGCGGCATGTTTTCTCTACCTGATGCTCAGATTATTCGCCCCGGGAACAAGGGTCTCATTGCTGAAGTTCGGCCAGAAAATGATCCATTGAGGGGTCATCAAAAGCAATCATTCCAACATGGCGGTATACGGCCTTTTCTTTTTTAACGAGGATGATTGTGGTGGGGATGGAACTGGTCCGTAAGGCGGCGGGAACAGCACCGATCGCTTGGTCTGCCGGAAAGGTATATCCGTTCCCATCTCTGT
>CAKZOC010000267.1 GCA_937136025.1 uncultured Bacteroidota bacterium | reverse complement strand
ATATGGATAAAGGTTCGTAAACCTGAATTTGAAATTTGGGGGGCATGGAGCAGTATTTGGGGAGGCCCCTGGGGTTAGCCCTTAACATGGGTCGATTCCCGGGATCCTCAAATATCCCTATCGGGGGGAACCCCGATGGCTATAACCGGGATATTTGTTTGCAGGGTGGTGCTATCGCTGGCGCAGGAAGGATGAGCCAGGGTGAAATCTGAATTGTTTAACAGCCAAAGGTGCGGAATTAAAACGGGCACCTGAAGGTCAAGTGCCCGTTGTTCAAAGGGTCTGGAATACCTGATAGACGCCTATGATACCAGTTCCAGATCTTTTTTGGCCAGATACCAGTCCACTTTTTCAAGGCTCTCATCGGCCAGTCGCTCATTGAGTTCATCCAGGGTTTTAGGCGGAGGGACGATTACTTTATCCCCTTTCTTCCAATCCAGCGGCATGGCTACCTTATATTTATCCGCAATCTGAAGGGCCTCAAGGGCTCTTAGAATCTCGTCCATATTTCTTCCTACGTTCAGCGGGTAATACATAATCAAGCGGATTTTCTTCTTGGGATCTATAAAGAAAACCGCGCGAACTGCTGCCGTTTCGCTCTCATTGGGTTGTAGCATACCGTAAAGCTTGGCTACCTTCATATCCAGATCGGCAATTATCGGGAAATCAAAGTACACTCCCGTATTTTCCCGCACATTCTGAACCCACCCCAGGTGGGCGTGGATGCTGTCGATACTGAGGCCCATCAATTGGGTGTTCAGGGCCTCGAACGCTGCTTTGCGCGTGGCAAACCCACTCATTTCGGTGGTGCACACGGGAGTAAAATCTGCCGGGTGGGAAAATAGCAGCACCCACTCATTTTTGGCAAATTCAGAGAATTTGATTTTTCCCTTGGTTGTCAGGGCTTCAAAATCCGGGGCGACGTCCCCAATTCTGGGCATTGTGTATGTCACTTGTTGTGCTTCCATAGTCATCCTGTTTTTAAGATTTATTCGGTTTTATAAAGGTAGGCTATTGCCATTGTCAACTCAGTAACCCATGTTACATGAGCTCTGAATTGGGGTATATCAAGCCCAAATCATATGTGGGGACGCACAGCCTGAGGATTCCCGCAGGATATGTATATTTAGGGTCCAAAATCACACCTATGGAATTTGAGTGGAAAGGGGTTATGCCTGCCCTGACAACAAAATTTGATGAGACCGACAGTCTGGACTTCGACCTATTTGACAAAAATGTAAGAGCGCAACTCGATGCCGGGGTAAGCGGTATTATTCTTGGGTGAACACTGGGTGAGGCGAGTACCCTGGAGCCTGAAGAATTGAAGGCACTCACTCAGAAAGCGCTCGAAACTGCCAATGGCGCTGTGCCGGTGATTTTAAATGTCGCTGAAGGCAGCACGAGGCGGGCACTCCAGGCCGTGAAGACTGCGGAGGCTTCCGGTGCGGATGGTCTGATGCTCTTGCCGCCAATGCGGTATAAACCAACCGGTAAAGAAACCGAAACCTACATTCGGGAGATTGCCGGGAGTACCGACCTGCCGATTATGGTATATAATAACCCGGTGGATTACGGGACTGAAGTGACCCTCGACATGTTTGAATCCCTGATGCGGGATTGTCCGAATATTCAGGCCGTAAAGGAATCGACCCGGGATGTGTCTAACGTAACCCGTATAAAAAATGCGTTTGGCGATCGTTTGAAAATCCTTTGTGGGGTGGATACCCTGGCCCTGGAAAGCCTCGCCATGGGTGCGGACGGATGGGTCGCAGGACTCGTTTGCGCTTTTCCCCGGGAAACGGTGGCTATTTATGCCCTGGCTAAAGCGGGCCAAATGGATGCAGCCCTCGAAATTTATCGCTGGTTTCTGCCTTTGCTGGAACTCGATATCAACCCACAACTGGTACAGAATATTAAGCTGGCTGAAAAGATGGTCAACCTGGGTTCAGAGGCCGTGAGAAAGCCGCGCCTACCCTTGTCCGGCGCCGAGCGCCAGCGGGTTATCGGCGTGATAGAAGCCGCGTTGAACATCCGTCCTGGCCTTCCGGAATATTTGAAATTGCTGTAGCCGGGGTACCTTATTCCTCCAAGGGTGCCATGGGATTGCATTAGGAGGTTATAGTATATAGAAAAAACAGACTAATAATAGGGGCTGCCCGCCCGCCCTTTACTAAAGATATCCTTTTAGCATGCAATACACTATCACCGGTCACCAACTGCTCGGCTTCTCCGAATCCGCCCTGGGTAAGAACACATACCAAACCTTTAATCCCCAGACGGGTACCGCAACCCCCTGGAAGTTTTGTGAAGCCACCGATAGCGAAGTCCATACGGCTATGGAACTGGCCAGGACTGCCTTTGAGACGTACAGGGAATTACCCGGAAATCATCGGGCAGAATTTCTTAGAGCCATTGCGGTGCAGTTGGAGCTGCAGCAGGAAGATCTGGTATCCGTTTATATGCAGGAATCCGGTTTGCCGGAAGGCCGTGCCCGTGGGGAATTAGGACGGACGACCGGCCAGCTCAGAGCCTTCGCTGCGGTGGCAGAATCCTCCTCATGGATGGAGGTCCGGATCGATACGGCTCAACCCGATCGGGCACCTGCGCCCAAACCCGATATTCGCAAATGTATGCGACCCCTGGGTCCGGTGGTTGTTTTCGGAGCCAGCAATTTTCCTTTTGCTTTTTCCACTGCCGGGGGAGATACGGCCTCGGCCCTTGCGGTAGGATGCCCGGTCGTCGTGAAAGGCCATCCGATGCACGCGGGGACATCAGAGGCTGTAGGCCGATGTATTCAAATGGCTGCACGTCAAACGGCAATGCCCGAAGGGGTTTTTTCGCTTTTGCAGGGGAGTAGTATTGGTTTAGGTGAGTCATTAGTCAGACACCCCGCCACAAAAGCTGTAGGCTTTACGGGTAGTAAGGCAGGAGGCCTCGCCCTTTCCCGCCTGGGAGCCGAGCGGGAGGAGCCCATCCCGGTATTTGCGGAAATGGGCAGTATTAATCCTGTAGTGGTTTTACCGTCAGCCACTGAACCCGGTAAGGGATGGGCGAAAGCCTACGCCCTGTCGGTTACCCTTGGCGCCGGGCAGTTCTGCACGAATCCGGGATTGGTTCTGGGTATAGAAGGATCGGGATGGACGGCATTTTCTAAAGCCCTGGCAGCAGAAGTTGATGCGGTGGGAACCGCCTGTATGTTGCATCCAAAAATAGCAAGTCAGTATCAGGAATTACGAACGGACTTTTTTGCACAGCCTGGGGTTAGCCGAATGACGTCAAAAGATGAAGATCAGGCCGATACCCGGGCGACCGGAGGCGTGGCGGTGGTCAGTGCAGCAGCATTCCGGAAAAATGCACGCTTAAAAAGAGAGGTCTTTGGACCGTTTACCCTTTTGGTGACTTGTGAGGATCAACAAGACCTGATGCGAACCCTGACTGTTTTGGAGGGGCAATTAACGGCCTCGCTTTTAGGTGATGAAACCGAAATTAAATCGGCTACGGGGTTGGTGGCACTCTTAGGAGAAAAAGCGGGTAGGCTCCTGATTAACGGAGTACCTACCGGGGTAGAGGTATGCCCAGGTATGCATCACGGAGGCCCTTTTCCGGCAACTACGGATTCCCGGTTTACTTCCGTGGGCACGGATGCGGTTAAACGCTGGATCCGACCCCTGTCTTTTCAAAATTTTCCCGAGGGAATCCTCCCACCGGCATTGAAGGATGACAATCCCCTTGGAATTTTGAGAATGGTCAATGGGGAAATGACCGCCGATCCGATATGATTTTTCGCCTATGAAAAGAAGGCATATTTTTAAATGCATCGACGGCCACACGGCTGGAAATCCGGTACGCCTGATCGCTGAAGGTGGCCCGGTACTGGAGGGGGACTCCATGAAAGAGCGCCGCCAGCATTTTCTCAGGGAATTCGATTGGATCCGCAAAGGACTCATGTTTGAACCCCGGGGGCACGATCAGATGAGTGGCAGCATCCTCTATTCGCCGACAAACCCCGAAAATGATCTGGGAATCCTCTTTATAGAAACCAGCGGATGTCTTCCTATGTGCGGGCATGGAACCATCGGCACCATTACCATGGGTATTGAAGAGGGGCTCATACATCCGCGAATTCCCGGAGAGGTGCGTTTGGAAACCCCTGCCGGGTTGGTCAAAATCAAGTATGGACAAAAAGGGAAAAAGGTCACATGGGTAGCCCTTACCAATGTCCCTTCATTTCTCGCTGCCCGGGATTTAGAGGTGGACAGCCCGCTGGGAAAGCTGCAATTTGATGTGGGATACGGTGGAAATTATTACGCCATCATCGATTCTCAGGCCAATTTCAGGGATTTAGCGGATTACAGTGCTTCGGAGCTCATCCGAATGTCACAGCTTCTCAGGCCTTCCATCAATGCCAAATATCCGGACCAGTTTATTCATCCGGAGGACTCGAAAATTCGCGATGTCAGTCACGTTTTATGGACCGGACTCCCGCTATCTGAAACCGCTACATCCCGCAATGCCGTTTTTTACGGCGACAAGGCTATTGATCGATCGCCCTGCGGTACGGGAACCTCCGCCCGAATGGCCCAATGGGTGGCGCGCGGACGCCTGAAAGTCGGAAGTAGTTTTACTCATGAAAGCTACATTGGATCGACCTTTGAAGGTCAGGTCCTGGGGCCTGCCCGAATAGGGGATTTTGAAGGGATCATTCCCGAAGTGAAAGGGTCCGCCTGGGTTCATGGCTACAATACCCTCATCATCGATCAGGACCATCCGTATCCCGAAGGTTTTCAGGTGGTATAATCGAAAATGAACACATCGAATCCGATATGATCCCGGTCATTTCCAATTCCTGCTTTTTTGCTGATTTTGGAGGCTCGATTCCGCTTGGGAGTATGACTATGGATATGAAGGTAGCTTCAAAACTTTTGATAACTTTCCCTGTAAGGAAGTGGGTGAAAATCCTACTTTTACAGCGGTGAATTTAATACTATGAACATGTCAGAAAAGATAGAACGATTTGAAACACTGATTTTAGGCTCAGGCCCGGCCGGGTATACCGCCGCGATTTATGCCGCCCGCGCCGATTTAAAACCCGTCATGTATACAGGTATGGAGCCCGGCGGACAGTTGACCACGACTACGGAAGTAGATAATTTTCCGGGATATCCACAGGGAATAGATGGGCCGACCATGATGGTGGAATTGCAGCAACAAGCAGAGCGTTTTGGAACTGAGGTGCGCATTGGAATGGCTACCTCGGTGGAATTCAGTGATGAGCCGGGAGGTATTCATAAGGTGACCATTGACGATTCGAAAGTAGTCGAGGCGCACACGGTCATTATCGCAACAGGAGCCTCAGCAAAATATTTGGGAATTCCCAGTGAACAACGCCTCAGGGGTGGAGGTGTTTCCGCCTGCGCCGTATGCGACGGGTTCTTCTATAAAGGTCAGGATGTGGCCATAGTAGGAGGGGGGGATACCGCTGCTGAAGAAGCTTCCTACCTGGCGAAGATTTGTAATAAAGTCACCATGCTGGTCAGAAAAGACTATATGCGGGCCTCCAAAGCGATGCAACACCGCGTGGAGAGCCTTTCCAATATCGATATTCGCTATAATACTGAGGTAGATGAGATTTTGGGAGATCAGGTAGTGGAAGGTCTGAGAATGGTCAATAACCAAACGGGGGAAAAGGAGGAAATTCCGATTACCGGCTTTTTTGTAGCCATCGGTCACAAGCCCAATACAGATATCTTTAAAGGGCAACTGGATATGGACGGGACAGGGTATGTCATTACCGCAGGAAAATCGACCAAAACCAACAAACCCGGCGTTTTTGCCAGTGGAGATGTTCAGGATAAAGAGTATCGGCAAGCAGTTACAGCGGCTGGAACCGGATGTATGGCTGCCCTGGATGCTGAACGCTATTTGGCGTCTGTGGAAAGTGCAGAAACGGTTTCCTGAACCTCTGAGAAATCCTAATTGACCTTTTTGTAGTTCTCTGAGAACGTACGATGCCCTTCTTCGTCCAGGGTGATCTGGCTATAGGTATTTCCTTCTATTTTCAGTTCGAATGAGAATTGGCGGATGGTGTCCAGCGCTTCCATCATGTAATGATCGCCGTATTCTATGACTTCGATCAATTCGTCGGGAGTTATGCGATAGCTTCCGTAGCCAAATCTGCCTATGGTATCGTTGGGGTCCGTCCGGGACCACATAACCCGACCGTTATAATACATTTTTACCTGCCGATAGCCCGTGGCGAGTTGCACAGTATCCTGAATATTTTCATCGGAGTAATTATAAAAACTCTGAAGTTCCCAGGTGCCCTCCAGGGAATGCATGGCAGCGGCATTTGGGGGTCTTTCAGCCATTGTGCTAATAAGTATCACGGCTAAAGCTAAAAATCCTATGGTCTTTTTCATGGTTGTGTATTTAAATCGAAAAATCCTTAAAAATATACGATAATAATTACTTAAATACGAAACATATTAAGAGAAAAAGGATGATTATCATAATAACGTAAGAAGTTTAGTAGAAATAAAAAGATTTATCTAAAATTGTTCCAATACCTGCGCGAGTCTTTCTAAGTGCGCATTCTGGTGGGCCGAGGTAATTACGATGCGTTTGGGAGAGGTAGAGCCCGCCTCAGCCGCATACTCAAAATCCGTAATCAATATCCGATTATCCCTGAGGTATTGGGCTAGTTTGGGATTGGTAAAATAGAATACCGGATAGGGAGGCTGCGATTTCAGCAGTTGAAGATGCCCCGTTAATGCGTGGAAGTAAGTGGTATTTTGGAGTAAACGTTTGTATTGTTGTTTGTACCAGCCTTCCCTCAGACTCACTCCTAAGGTCGCCACTCCTGCCGGAGGGGCTGGACTGGCCCCTTCAAAAAACGGCGTTTCCCGTAGCTGATCCAGAATGCGGGCAGGACCGGCCACCATACCGGCTGTAATCCCGAGGGCTTTTCCAAGGGAACTGCACAGGATTACTTCCTTAAATCTCAGGGCCTGAAGTGCTTCCCAGGAACCACTTCCGTGGGAACCGCAAATACCAATGCCATGGGAATCGTCGGCCACCAGGATGCACTCCCTGGGCAGGGCTTTCAGGCGCTCTAAAATCGGCCCGGGTTTTTCTTCTCCCCCCACGGTGTCTGTAAAAACCACGGGGGTCCTGTTCTTTAGTGACTCTTTCCGGATTTCGGCGTAGAGTTCGCTCCAGTCCACAGTTCGCCGCCCTCCCGGAGGGAGTAGCGCCTCATGGCAATTGGGGCTGAAGAAGCACGAGTACTCCGGATTCGTAAAATATTCCACCAGGATTCGGGCGGCCATAAAACCTGAAGAAAGGGTCAGGCAGGCCTCGCTGCCCACCCACTTGGCCAAAGCGGATTCCGTTTTATCATACACGGATAAGACCAGGTTTCCAGCTCTTGAGGCGCCCCAATGGGTGCCGATTTCGACTGTAAAGCCTGCAAGTGTTTCCCGGAATCGCAGATCCGTTTGCATTCCCAGGTAGCTCGTCCCTCCAAAATAGAGATAGGCAGTGTTTCCGATGTGCAGCTCAGGACCGGGGATACTCTCGAGACTTATTTTCATGGGAGCAGGCTTACTCCCGTACCGCCAACAGCAGGAAGAATGACCCTGCCCCCTGCTTCAAGGCGAACGCCTGTGGCGATGTCCGACTTCAATAGCATGGCACCATCCATGTCCACGTAGTCCAGTTCGGGTAGGAGTTGTGCGATGGCCGAGATGCCTACTGTAGATTCGGTCATGCATCCCACCATAACTCTCAGTCCCAGTTCCCGCGCATTTTGGATCATTTGGCGTGCCGGTGTCAGCCCGCCGCATTTGGTAAGTTTAATATTGATGCCGCTAAAGTGAAGGGCACAGGCCCTTACATCTTCGGCTGTAAGGCAACTCTCATCAGCCATTACGGGCAGGACACAATGGTGGGCTACGCGTTCCATGCCTTCCCAATCATCTGCCGGGAGGGGTTGTTCGATAAATTCCACGCCCAGTTCCGCAAGGGCCAGGGCATTTTCAATAGTTTCCCGGGCCGTCCAGGCACAGTTGGCGTCCACGCGAAAAATGGCGTCAGTATGCTTTCTGAGTTCTGTGACTATGGCCACGTCCCGGTCCGTTCCGAGTTTAATTTTATAGACCGGCCACGGAATCTCCCGCATTTTAGCAACCATAACTTCAGTGGTATCCAGGCCAATAGTATAGTTGGTTACGGGGTATTTTTCCATCGAAGTCCCCCAAATCTCATGCAGGGGTTTTCCTTCCAGTTTTCCAAAAAGATCCCAGGCTGCCATATCCAGAGCACAACAGGCAAAACTGGAGAGTTGCGCTTCCCGGAGGAGGGTGTAAAAGGCCTTAGGATCCCCGGGGGAGGCGGTTTCAATAAGCGCACGGGCACCTTCAATTTCAGTGGTCATATCCGAAATACGAACCTTGTAATAGGTGTTTGCCGTGGCCTCGCCATATCCGGTTTTCCCCTGATGACTCAATGAGACAATAAGGGTTTCCTGCTGGTCGTGTCGCTCTCTGGAAATACCAAAACTGTGGGCCAGGGTAAGGGTGTAGGGATGTAGTGCTAATTTCACAGGTACCGTTTTTTGTGAATCCCTAAAATTTTCTTTAAAGCAAAATGATAAGAAGCACTTGATGTGCTAAAAGTAACTCTGCGTTTCCTTATGTCAAGCCATAGCTAACAGTAATAAAAAGATGAACAGAAAGATGGAAACAAAGAGCAAGAAGAACAAAGAGCAAGAAGAAGCTCGTTTCAAACTTGCTACAAAACTTTGAGTAATAAGCGTGTTTTTTTCTTGTTACCATAGCATGGAAGTAATAACGAAAGCTGAGTATAAGCTAACTGCTTAGCAATATGTTGTGTTAAGAAATAACATTCAAAGAAAACATAGAGTGGGATTACTTTGAATTAATGTATATTATAAGTAGGGTGGAAAAAGAATGTAAAAGAATGTATCCTCGCTTTCTCGAGCAATAAACAGAGAGCTATGACATTTACGAGCTGAGAATAGCGTGAGCAGAACGCACAAGCAGAAAGGGTTCTGAGAATGGAATAACTTCAATATATTGCAATG
>CAKZOC010000266.1 GCA_937136025.1 uncultured Bacteroidota bacterium | reverse complement strand
TGCTATAATCATTAAAAAACCCCACAATTTCCCCGCTGAAATTTCCAAGGGCGAAACGAGACCCCAATTCATAATTGATGCTCTCCTCTGGATTTTCTCCTTCTTCACTTCCCGGAGGAGCAAATCCTTTATGCACACCACCGAATACGGATAGTTTCTCAAAATTGTAATTAAAACCGACACCAGGTATAAAAATATCCACCTGATTTTCCCGCTCAGAGATATCAGCACCCGTCCTGTTCGGGTCCGAACTGCCGTAATCGGTTCTCCCGAGGGTCATATTTTCATAGCGTATCCCAGGGGTGAGGGTCAGGTTCCCGGTTTTAAATTTATACATGGTAAAGGCTGCAAAAGCCCGTGCATCGCTTATCCGGTTGGCATCTGTTCCGGGAATACCTTCCGTGGTCAGGCGTAACTGGCTGTTGACCATGGCGTAATCGTCCAGCCACTGAAACCGGTCTTCATCGTCATAATGGTACCTGAGGCCGACCTCTATGTCGTGAAAGGTCTTTTTTCCGGTCCAGTGATAGTCCAGTTTGGTTTGGATGCCCGTGGAGAGGTATTGCCTGTTGTTGTTTTTCAGGGACAGGGCGTCGGCAGGACTGTCTGCAGCTCCGCTAACCACTTGATAGTAGGTGTCAAAAGCGATGGGATCTTCCAGTATATCTGAAATGCTTTCCCGATCCCCATTCAGGGTCAGGTAATCGAGTTTATACCAGTTCCGTTTAAAATCATTTCTATAGGCTACGGTGCTGATCCTGAAATTTTCACTAAAATCCAGTGTGTGGGTCAGTGTAAATTGTATGTGTTCTGTAGTCATCAGATCTTCCTGGGATCCGGCATACCGCCGGAAAGGCTCCGCCTCAAAATCATCCTGAGTGAGTCCCAGGTACGTTTCATCTGAGTCTTCATCTGCATATTGAAATTTCAGTTCCAGGGCTTGGCGGACTTTGGCTTCAGGATTGGTATTTACGCGGAATTTAGCGACGAGGTCATTTTTGTTAAAGCCCGTATCCCCGCCACCATCGAGATTTTTAAAACCGTCCGAACTGTAATTCAGGTATTCAATAGCATACCCAAAATTCTTCCTGCTGTCGCCGAATTGAGCGTGCAGGCGAGCGCTTTGAAAGCTCCCGTAACTCGTATTGAGAAAGGCCCCGAAGGACTCTGGAACTTCGGTGCTGAGCATATTTATGGCGCCTCCTGTGGTATAGGGCCCGTATTGCACCTGGCTGCTTCCCTTTAAAACTTCCACGGCCTGCATTCGGGCTATGGTCGGAAAATAATAAGCCGCCGGGGCACTATACGGGGCGGGAGCAATCAGGACCCCGTCTTCCATGAGGGTGATTTTTGCACTCCGTTCCGGGGAGGTGCCCCTCAGGCTGATATTCGGCCTCAGGCCAAAGCCATCTTCCTCAACGACATTGACCCCGGGTACAGCGCGCAGAACGCGGCTGACATCCGTATAATTAAATTTCTCAATTTCTTCCGGGGAAATATAATAGGAAGACCCTGTGCGGTTGCGGGCGACAAATTTGCTTCCGAAAATGACGCGGGCTTCGAGGACCACCTCATTCAGGGTGACAGGGGTGCCCAACGCCGTGGTGTCTTGTTGCTGGGAAAAGAGGAGGGCAGTCCATAGAGCGAAGAAAATGCTGAGGTTGGTTTTCATGGCACTATATTATTTATATTAAATCTAAATAAATATAATGCAAATATAAAATCTCGTTATAAATCCCCAAATGAAACCTTGTTAAATTCTCATGATTTTCCATCGCCCTGAGGGAGGTTGGAAGGGTCGCAGATACAATTCGCTTTCCTTCTTTGAAAAGTAGTATCTTTGCATGCAATTAATCCTTAATTGCTATGGAAGCTCACCGCGCCAAAATTCTGGGAGAAGGCCTCACGTACGACGACGTTCTCCTGGTTCCCAATTACTCCGAAGTACTCCCCAGAGAAGTAGATATCCGAACTCAGTTTACCCGGAATATCCAGATCAACATCCCTATTGTTTCCGCGGCTATGGATACCGTTACCGAATCTAGAATGGCGATTGCTATCGCCCGGGAAGGAGGTATTGGAGTTTTACATAAAAATATGAGCATTGAAGGCCAGGCCATGAAGGTCCGCAAAGTAAAGCGGGCCGAGAGCGGCATGATCCTCGATCCTGTGACCTTACCCCTGGATGCAGTTGTTCAGGATGCCAAATCGAGTATGCGGGAACACAGCATTGGCGGTATTCCAATTGTTGATGATTTGGGTCGCCTGATCGGGATTGTCACCAATCGGGATCTGCGGTTTGAAAAGAACAACGACAGACCTATTTCAGAGGTAATGACCTCGGAAAATCTGGTCACTGTGGGGCAGGGGACTTCTTTGGAAGAGGCCGAAGACATCCTGCAGGAGAATAAAATTGAAAAGCTTCCCGTGGTGGATGCGGATTATAAACTCGTCGGATTAATTACGTTCAGAGATATTACCAAACTGACTCAAAAGCCCATTGCCAATAAGGATTCCTATGGGCGCCTGCGGGTCGCTGCCGCCATAGGAGTTACCGGAGATGCCGTGGAACGGGCAACGGCTCTTGTCGGAGCAGGAGTAGACGCCATAGTGATTGACACGGCTCACGGACATACGCGTGGGGTGGTGCAAATTTTAAAGGAAGTCAAAAAGGCTTTTCCCGATCTCGATGTGATTGTGGGTAACATTGCGACGGCCGAAGCCGCGCGCTATCTGGTAGATGCGGGTGCCGATGCGGTGAAGGTAGGTATTGGCCCGGGGTCTATTTGTACGACCCGGGTTGTGGCAGGCGTTGGCTTTCCTCAATTTTCGGCCGTGCTGGAGGTGGCTGAAGCCATTAAAGGCAGTGGCGTGCCGGTTATTGCAGATGGCGGGATTCGCTATACCGGAGATATCCCCAAGGCCATTGCGGCAGGAGCGGACACGGTAATGCTCGGTTCTTTGTTGGCGGGTACTAAAGAATCTCCCGGCGAGACGATCATTTACGAAGGACGAAAATTCAAATCCTACCGGGGGATGGGTTCTGTAGAGGCGATGAAGCACGGGTCTAAGGACCGGTATTTCCAGGATGTTGAAGACGATATTAAAAAACTGGTCCCCGAAGGGATCGTCGGAAGGGTACCTTATAAAGGAGATCTTTTTGAGAGTATTCACCAGTTTGTCGGAGGGCTGCGCGCCGGAATGGGGTATTGCGGGGCAGGTGATATCCGGACCCTTCAGGAAAATGGCAGGTTCATTAAAATCACGGCCAGTGGAATTCACGAAAGCCACCCGCACGATGTTACTATTACCAAAGAATCACCGAACTACAGCAGGTGAGGACGTCTGATGGACGTCTAGGGGAAGTGATTGCCTCTGTCAATTGGATTTAAGGATAGGATCGCATCCTTGCGATTAACTCAATGCTTGGGAACAAGTAGATAGTTGCCTTTGGGATTCCGGCAAAATTCTGAAACTAATGGTCTTCAGGCGGCAGAAACGCCGATCGGATTACCGGCCTTCAACCGTATAGGCTTCCCAGTCCTTTTGTTTGTAAATATCCTCCCCGAAATACCGGGCTATTTTAAGAAATTCTCCGGGCTTTTGATACCCGGGAACCGGTGACAGCATTCTGAGGTCTTCATCGAGGAAAACCACCGTTGGGTAACTGAGTTGTCCCTGTAAAAGGGCAGCGGCGAGCTGGTGATACCCCCGGCGCCCGGAGGCCACGTAGGTATAGGTCTTTCCGTTATATTCTATGGGGTCTTTCTGCTCGGCATCTAATTTGACCATATAGAAATTCTCCTGCATGTACGCAGCGACTTCCGGATTCTGAAAGGTGTCTTTATCCATTTTCTTGCACCATCCGCACCAATCGGTGTATACATCGATAAAGATTTTCTTTTGCCCGCCTTCTGCGGCGACTGTTTGCACAGCTTCCTCCCAGGACATCCAGGAGACTTCCTGGGCCTGTGTTCCAAAAGTTGTCAGTAAGAACAAACAGGGCAGAAAAATAAAATACAGAGTCTTCTTCATGGTAATGTTCATAATGCTTGGGCACATTTAAATCCTAACGTCTAAAACGCCCGTTTATTTTATGTTTACCGCACTTTTCATATCTTCAAAGAGGCCTGCAGGATCCACCTGATTCCGGGTGATATCTTCAAAGGTTTCATGCTCCCGAATTAAATGTGCTTTTCCCTGGTGCCACAGGACTTCGGCGGGCCGGAATCTGGAATTGTAATTGCTGGCCATGGTAAAACAATAGGCCCCGGCATTTTTGAAGCACAGCAGATCTCCTTCTGAGATCTCATTGATCCTCCGGTTATTTCCAAAGGTATCCGTTTCGCAAATATACCCCACCACAGAATAATACCGCTCTTTCCCGCCAGGGTTTGAAATGTTTATGATTTCATGGGATGCGCCGTAGAACATGGGTCTTATCAGATGATTGAACCCGGAATCGATTTGTGCAAAAACGGTAGATGTCGTTTGTTTGACCACATTGACTCGCGCCAGAAAAAACCCGGCCTGACTGACCAGGAATTTCCCCGGTTCAAAAGCCAGAACCAGATCCTTTCCGTATTCCTTGCAAAATGCATTAAACCGATTTCCCAGTTTAAGACCCAATTCTTCCACATTCGTCTGAATGTCCCCCTCTTTATAGGGTACTTTAAAACCACTGCCGAAATCAATAAAATCGAGGTCTTTAAAATTCTTAGCCGTTTCGAAGAGAATCTCTGAGGCATACAGGAAAACTTCGATATCCAGAATATCACTTCCGGTATGCATATGAATCCCGTTTATTTTCATCCCGGTGAGTTCCACGATCCTCAATAAATGAGGAATTTGGTGAATGCTAATCCCGAATTTAGAATCGATATGGCCTACTGAGATATTGGAGTGACCCCCGGCCATTACATGGGGATTGATCCGGATACAAACCGGAACCTGAGGATGGCTCGATCCGAATTGTTCGAGTACCGAGAGGTTATCAATGTTTATTTGAACGCCCAGCGCAGCTGCCTCTTCGAGTTCCTTCAGGGATACCCCATTTGGCGTATAGATGATTTCTTCCGGTGAAAAACCCGCGAGCAAGCCGAGTTGTACTTCCTGAATAGACACTGTATCCAGACCGCTGCCCAGATGTTTCATCAACCGGAGGATACTCACATTGGAAAGGGCTTTCGCGGCATAATTGAGTTTCAGGCGCGGGACAGACTTAAAGGCCTTTGTAAGCCTTTCAAATTGAGATTGTATCGTCGCCGAATCGTAGAGGTAGAGGGGAGCTCCAAAATCTGCTGCTACCTGGTTTAAAATAGTTGTATCCACTGGGTCATAGGCTTTCCGCAAATCTAGGGTACTTTTAGGCGATGCGCAAAGCGGAATGCCTTAAAAAGTCAGGGGATATCCCAATAATGAATCAACGGCGCTTTCCCTTGGTAAAATGTACATGGGGTCGTATCTTTAAAAGGACTTATGAGAATACCTTTATTTCCATTACAGACCGTTTTTTTCCCCGGGGAAACCGTACCCCTTCATATATTCGAAGAGCGTTACAAAGCCCTGATTCAGGATTGTAAAAATGAGGCCATCACCTTTGGCATCCCTGTATTTATAGACAATATTGTGGCTTATGGAACAGAAGTTCAGCTCAAAGAAATTGTCAATACCTATGAAGATGGATCCATGGACGTGGTCTGTGTGGCCCGACAGGTTTTTAAGGTGGTTACCTTCGACCCCCAGATGGACGATAAACTATATCCGGGGGGAGTGGTTACTTTTCTGGACCACATACAGGACAGTGACCCGGAGCTGGTCCAAAAGGTGCTGGAGGCCTGTCAGGAACTCTACAGGTTAATGGAGTTGCCCTTTGGCCCGGTTAAGCTGGAAGTCTTTAACAGCTTCACACTCGCGCATAAAATGGGTTTGTCTTTTAAACAGGAATACCAGTTGTTGCAGCTGGCCAGTGAAAGAGTGCGGCTGCAATTTCTCCTGGACCACCTGTTGCAGACGATAAAAGTGCTCGGGGAACTGAATCGTACCCGCGAACGCATCGAGTTGAACGGGCATTTTCGGAATTTTGATCCGCTGGACTTTAAAGATTACTCCTTACAGTAATCCGTTTTTATTTCCATTAGGGGATGTCCACCCGGTTTCCTATTTTTGCACCCAACAGCTGATAAAATAACAATGAATCTACACGAATATCAGGGTAAGGAAATCCTTGCCAGTTTCGGAGTCCGCGTACAGAGAGGCATCGTGGCACACAACGCTAAAGAGGCAGTCGATGCTGCCAAAACGCTAACCCAGGAGACCGGGACGAGCTGGCATGTGATCAAAGCTCAGGTTCACGCCGGAGGCCGCGGTAAAGGGGGTGGGGTAAAGCTCGCCAAAAAGCTCTCAGAAGTTGAGGAGCTTGCCGGGCAAATCATCGGGATGAATCTGGTGACTCCCCAGACTTCTGCCGCAGGGAAAAAAGTACATCAGGTTTTGGTAGCGGAAGATGTATACTATCCGGGACCCAGTGAGACCAGTGAATATTATATGTCTGTTTTACTCAATCGAGCCACTTCCCGGACAATGATTATGTATTCTCCTGAAGGCGGAATGGACATCGAAGCCGTAGCGGAAAAAACCCCGCATCTTATTTTCACAGAAGAGATTGACCCGGCTGTGGGTTTATTGCCTTTTCAGGCGAGGCGAATTGCCTTTAATTTCGGACTCTCCGGGACGGCTTTTAAGGAGATGACCCGATTTGTGATGGCGCTATACAAAGCCTATGAGGAGAGTGATGCCAGTCTTTTTGAAATCAACCCGGTCCTCAAGACTTCGGATGATAAGATTATGGCGGTGGATGCCAAAGTGACCATTGACGATAATGCACTCTACAGAAGAAAGCAATACGCTGAGATGCGCGACCTGAGGGAGGAGAATCCCATTGAAGTAGAAGCCCGTTCCGTGGGATTGAATTACGTGGATCTGGACGGGAACGTTGGCTGTATGGTAAATGGAGCCGGACTGGCTATGGCTACTATGGATCTTATTAAAATGGCCGGTGGGGAGCCCGCCAACTTTCTGGATGTCGGTGGAACTGCCGATGCGAAGCGGGTAGAAGAGGCTTTTAGGATTATACTTAAAGATCCCAATGTCAAGGCGATCCTGATCAATATTTTTGGAGGAATCGTGCGATGCGACCGGGTAGCCCAGGGGGTTGTAGATGCGTATAAAAACATGGGTGACTCCATAAAAGTTCCAATTATTGTGCGGCTGCAGGGAACCAATGCAGAACTCGCCAAGGACATTCTGGATAATTCAGGATTGGCTGTTCATTCTGCCGTTCAGTTTCAGGAAGCGGCCGATAAGGTTAAGGAAGTGTTATCCTGATATCCGTTAAACCGAATTTTTTAAAGGTTATGCTACTCCGGCATAACCTTTTTTTATGCCAGGAGCTCCCATATTCTGCTACTAATCGCCTTTACTTAAAGGCCTGCCCATCCGTGCGTGACCTGGGAGGCCACCCGTACTTTCTCGTGGCAGAAAAGGGTTTGGGATCTTTGTTTTCAGGATTTATTCTCCCGTGCCCCCGGATGCGTATAGGCTGGCCGGGAATTGTGAAAAATGTACTGAAATCTATAAATAAGTGTTAAAAATACAAGAATACTGTAACAAATACGAGAATGTAATCGTCTACTCCTCTAAACAACTCAATTATTCATCAATCATCAAACCATCATCATCATGAAAAAAGTCAGTGTATTACTCGTGGCAGCGGCGCTGCTCATTTCCGGAAATGTTATGGCCATCGAAGGCAAGCCAGGCTCATCTACAGATCCAGAGTCTAAGATTTGTACCCAGATTGGGGATTTGCTCGACGACAATAGCTTTGAGCTTATGGAGGATGCAGATCTTACGGCTTCTGTACGCTTTACTTTGAACGACGCCCACGAAATCGTCGTACTCTCCGTAGATACCGAGAATGAACGTCTGGAGGGCTTTGTCAAGGCGCGTCTGAATTACCACAAAGTGGCCGATCAGAATCTCACGGAGGGTAAGATCTATCAGGTGCCTATTCGGATTAGGGCCTGATCCTTCCTTTTTATTCCATGTAAAACCCGATGGCGTCCCATCGGGTTTTCTTTTTTTCCTGAATTTGAGGGTTTTGTGAGGCTTATTCGGGACACCTTTCATACGAAAAAGTAAAAAACATAGTTTATGTAGTAGCGCGACACCAAAAACCAGTAGGAATGAGCAGCTATGAAGAGAAACTCAGTATTCTGTCGGAGATGATCTCCCTGGCCCGTGCAGACAAGGCTGTCAAGGATAGTGAGTTTGAATTTTTGTGGGGCGTGGCAGATCAGTTAGGCGTGGACAGGGAGGATTTTGAGTCGCTCTTCGATTCCCCCGTCCCGAATATTATACCTAAAACCCTGCTGAATCGGATTATACAATTCCACCGCCTCGTACTTTTGATTAATGTGGATCGGCAGCAGACTTTTAAAGAGATCGATAAACTTCACAATATTGGACTGCGCCTGGGTTTGCCTCCGTCCGCCATTGATCAGGTCCTCGTCCTGATGCATCAGTACCCTGATAACATTATCCCACCGGAAACCCTCATAGGTATCTTTAAGGCCCATTATAACTAATTCCTTTTTTGGGCACTGCACTTCATTCACTGTCATAACGACAGTGTTTTTTTGAGCTAATCAGTCAAAAAGACAGTATTTTTCCTTCGGCACATCGTTTGCTTTATGGTAGATGATTCTGAGAATGAATTGTTTAACATAAAATACAAACACGATGAGTTTAATAAGAAGAAACACAGAATTACTGCCCGGCATTTGGAACGATGTTTTTACCCCCGACTGGTTCGGTGGCGTGGATTCGTATAAATCGAATCTTCCTGCGGTGAACATTATGGAGGGCGAAACAGACTTTACCCTGGAACTGGCAGTTCCCGGACAAAAAAAGGAAGATTTCAATGTGGAACTGGATAATGACGTCCTTACAATTTCCATGGAAACCCAATCTGAAGTAGATGACAAGCAGGGTGAGTATACCCGGCGTGAATTCCGATATGCCGCTTTTAAACGCGCTTTTACCCTTCCTGAAAGTGTCAATCAGGAGGATATCAAGGCGGATTATAAGGACGGTATATTGCGGTTTACCCTACCCAAAAAGGAAGAAGCCCTTCCTAAGGCAAAGCGCCTGATTGAAATTGGGAAATAATGAAATTATCAGGCCCGCCTAACGGGTCTCATAATGGTTGGTTTGTTTAGTTGGTTCATTAGGAAAGCGCTCCGGTATCATTCGGGGCGCTTTTTTTATGAGGTCTCCTGAAGGCTTTTGATTTCATCCCGCAATTGAGCTGCCATCATAAAATCGAGTTCTTTGGCCGCTTTTTCCATGGCGCTGCGTTTAGTCCGGATCAGTTTATCGCGTTGCTCCGGAGTCAGGTAGGCCGGGTCAGGTTCCTGAGCGTCGCGTTCTTTCTTTTCAAAATGGAACGTGGATACCGAGTTACGGGCCAGCGCACTATCCAGGCTCTTAACCAGCGCTTTTGGCGTTATGTTGTGTTTTTGATTGTAGGCCGACTGTTTTTCCCTGCGATAATTGGTCTCGTCAATGGTCTTCTGCATACTGTCGGTAATTTTATCGGCATACATAATGGCCTTGCCGTTGAGATGTCGGGCAGCGCGACCCACGGTTTGGGTCAGGGATCTATTACTTCGCAAAAAGCCTTCCTTGTCCGCATCGATTATGGCGACCAGGGAGACTTCCGGCAGGTCCAACCCTTCTCTGAGCAGGTTTACCCCAACCAGGACATCAAAGATGCCTTTGCGTAAATCCTGCATAATCTCTACGCGTTCCAGGGTGTCCACATCACTGTGGATGTACCGGCAACGGACGTCGATCCGCGTCAGATATTTTGTGAGTTCTTCGGCCATACGTTTGGTCAGGGTAGTGACCAGGGTGCGTTCGTCCAGCTGGACGCGCTGCTGGATCTCTTCCACCAGGTCATCGATCTGGTTTTTGCTCGGACGTACTTCGATGACAGGATCCAGCAATCCGGTGGGGCGTATCACCTGTTCCACAAAAACGCCACCGCTCTTTTGCATTTCATAGTCCGCCGGGGTAGCACTCACATAAATCACCTGATTCTGCAAGGCTTCAAACTCTTCAAATTTCAGAGGGCGGTTATCCATGGCAGCCGGCAGGCGAAAACCAAAATCAACGAGGTTTTCCTTTCGCGACCGATCCCCTCCATACATGGCGTGTACCTGGGGGATGGTCACATGGCTTTCATCGACAACCATCAGATAGTCCTCTGGAAAATAGTCCAGTAAACAAAAGGGGCGGGTTCCGGGTTCCCGCCCGTCCAGATATCGCGAATAATTTTCAATTCCCGAACAGTACCCGAGTTCGCGAATCATTTCCAGATCAAAATTTGTGCGTTCCTCCAGGCGCTTTGCCTCCAGGGGTTTCCCGATTTCCCGGAAATAATCGATTTGTTTTGTGAGGTCGTCCTGGATCTGGTGAATCGCATTTTGAAGGATATCCGGAGAGGTAACAAACATATTTGCGGGATAAATCGCCAGAGTCTCATACTGCTCCAATACGGTGTTGTTGTGGGGGTCAAAGGACTCCATTTCTTCAATCTCGTCTCCGAAGAAATGGATGCGGTAGGCGTGATCTGCATAACTTGGAAAGATATCGACCACATCTCCCTTTACCCGGAAATTTCCGTTTCGAAAATCTGCTGTCGTCCGGGAGTACAGGCTCTGCACGAGCTGATGCAATAATTTGGTACGGGCCAGTACCTGGTCCCGCTCCAGGCGGATGACATTTTTTTTGAATTCCAGCGGATTGCCTATTCCATATAGGCAAGAGACCGAAGCAACCACCAGAACATCCCTTCGCCCGGACAGCAGGGAGGAGGTAGCGCTCAAGCGAAGTTTCTCGATATCCTCGTTAATGGATAAGTCTTTTTCGATATACAGGCCTGTGGTCGGAATATAGGCTTCGGGTTGATAGTAGTCGTAGTAGGACACAAAATACTCCACGGCATTGTTGGGGAAAAACATCTTGAATTCCGAATACAATTGTGCGGCCAGCGTCTTGTTATGCGCCAGAACCAGGGTAGGGCGCTGTACTTCGGCCACCGTGTTGGCGATGGTAAAAGTCTTCCCGGAACCGGTGACACCCAAAAGGGTCTGGTAGCGTTCACCTTCTGTAATCCCCTCTTTTAACTGGGTTATGGCCTGTGGCTGATCTCCGGTGGGTAAAAAGTCAGATACAACTTCAAATTTCATATGTCAAAAATACAAAACACTCCTTCACGCAACGGGCTGCGGCCGGGATATTCCTAACGTTTCAGGCTGAAATGCCCTTGCAGGACCTGGTTGTTATCATTGACCGCACGAAACCAGTAATCCGATGCAGGCAGGGGTCTGCCATTAAAGGTCCCATTCCATCCCTGAGAACGGGGATCGATCTGGGCGAGTAATTTTCCATACCGGTCAAAGATGTGCAGTTGCCGGATGGGATTCAGACCTGACGGAGGGGGAATAAATTGCCAGGTATCATTGATCCCGTCACCGTTAGGGGTGAAGAACTTGGGGAAGCCATCCAGGGTCAGATCGGGTTCTACCAGGGCATCTGCGAGGCCACAGCCGTTTTTATCCCGGACGAAGACCCTGTAGTTGTCAATAGGCAGATTTGTAAACCGGTTGCTGTCCTGGTAGGGGCCCAATTCCCCCAGGGCGTATTCATAGTCCCCCAGGCCGCTGGCGAATACTTCAATGCTGATGACCCCGGCCCCGAGTTGCACATCAGTACGGTCGATTTTCGGAGGTTCCGACTGGGTCACGGTAAATATTTGGAAGGAGGCGCATTCGAAGGTAATATCTGGGTCCAAGGGATCTTCGAGTATATTATAGATCTCCACCCTGTATTCTCCTTCTCCCGGAAGGGTAGTGGTCGGCGAAGTATCCAGCAGGACCTCCGGCCCCTGCTCGGGGATTTCGAACCAGCGGTACCCCTCTGCCTCATCTGTAACTGTAACTTGTACCCGGCCGCTTCCTTCACAGGAACCAACTGTACTGGGAAATGTAAGAGTTGGCCTTTCATCGATGATGGTTCCATCCCCCAACGTATAGGTACATCCCAGGATGGTTGAAAAGGTCTCGGGTACTGCCTGCAGACATCCAATGGCATCACCGGCCTCATTGATAGGTACGATCCTGATGAAATAAATGGTATTCGGCTCCAAAAAATTAATTGCTGTGGAGTTATTTTGAAAGGGTGTTTCGCCCCCCAGGATGTCATACTCGTTTGGGGTCGTTCCAAGAAATACCCGATATCCGGTGGCGTTTTCCACGGAATTCCAGGTTAGGGTGGTGTTCAGTTCCACATTCTGGGCCCCATTTTGAGGACTTAGCATAAAGGTGCATTCCGGCAGTACTATCTGCTCACCAGTGCGAAATACTGATTCCCGACAGCTCCCGTCATCTGCGTTACCTTCCTCATTGAAAGGGACAACCTGCACATAAATGTCCTGATTTTCCGGAAGATTATCGTCTAGAAAATCGTATGACAGTTCATCTGCACCCAGTTCCTCATTCAACAGGATGTCGTAATTGCCGGGAGAAGTCCCGACCGAAAGAAAATATCCAGTGGCTGAGGGGCTGCATTCCCAGTTAAGGTTGGTGCCCAAAAAGACATCCTGGGCTCCGTCTGCCGGGAATGTGAGGGACCGGCATGCCGGGGGTTGGGTTGCCGCCTCTGTGGTAAAACTGAAGGAGGAACAGGGAATAAAGCCCCCGGTAAGGGTAAATATGTACAATTCCACATAAATTGTAGTATCATTGGGAATCCCACATGGCAATGCGAATTGTGGGTTCTTACCCGTAGATTGCTGGTTAACGATTTCCTCTCCCCCGGGGGTAAGGCCGATACTGATGGCCCAGGATGTGATTAGGTCGATATCGGTGTCTGTCCAAAGGATAATGGCATCCACAGGGACATTACTCTCCCCATCCTGTGGGTACAATACCTCAGGACATTCCTGCCCCTGGAGGGAAAGCCCCCAAAGGACCAATAAGAACCCGAATATTTTTTTGAATACGCCCATTTCAAGGGAAGGGAAATTACGAATTAATCGACAAACTTCCGGGTAGGTCAGGGTGAAACCGCAGTTTTAACGGTATACGGGTTCCGTCTCGAAAAAATCAGCGCTTAGCGGCTACCGTGTTATAAATCGCGTTTGCGCAGCAGGGCGTAAGAGAGGTAAATAAAGAGGGCAGTCCACAGCAGTACAAGAAGAATTTCGTACCAATGTACATGGTAGTTCAATTCGATTTGTTCGCCGATCTGATCCGCCACCGACTGCACGGCATTCAGACGGGAAAAAGGCTCTTTGATGAGGTTGGACATCGATTCCAGGGGGAGGAAGGATTTAATGACTTTCGCCGTCTCCCAGGATACCAGTTTCCAACCGAGCAACCCGAAAATCACTTGTTCGGCTATCGCCCAGATAATCAGGAATCCAAGCGCAAAGGCAGAGCGTTTGACCAGGATGCCCAGAAAAAGACAAAAACTGAAGAAGCCGACGAGTTTTACAAAAAAGGCTATGAGAAACTCCAGGTCTGAAAAGACGATGGACAGTTCGGTGTAATCCGAATACAGGGTCCCCAGGATCAGGGATACCACGAAAACAAAAATCGTGGAAATCCCCGCAAAAACGAGTACAGTAAGGAATTTTGAGGCGATAAATTCTTTTTTGGAGAGGCCGTCAATCAGGTTCTGTTTGATCGTCTTATTGGTGTACTCATTGGACATCATGGAGACGATCACAATGGCCAGAAACAATTTAAAACCCGCTGCGACAAACGTGTTAAAGTGCCAGATGTAAGGAAAATTAAAGATCCCCTGATCGGCCAGATGGAACTCTATGGGCCCGATATCGAATTTAATGGCCGCAATAAGGGCAATGGAGGTCAGCAGCACAAAATAGGCGATAATGAGGAATCGGCTGGAGCGGCTGTTCCAGAGTTTGATGTATTCTATTTGCAGGAGTCGTTTCATGCGTGGGTCTGAGGGCTGGTTTAATTGTGCTGGTTATTGGTGAGGGTGAGGAACTGTTGCTCCAGACTCTCTTTGCGTTTGACCAGATGCGTAAGTGTGATTTGCTCGGCAAAGCAACGGCGATTCAGGGTGTCGGCATCCAGGGGCGTGTTCAGATATCCGATGAACATATCGTTTTCCTGATCGATCCGCGTGAATTCCTCACTGCTTTCCAATACTTTTTTAAGGGCTTGCATATCGGAGGCCCGAAGTTCGAAAAACCCGTGACTGGCCAGCATTCCGTCTACTGTACCGTCGTATAGATTTTCCCCTTTCCTGAGGATGACTACATGAGAACAGACCTTCTCCACTTCGTCAAGCAAGTGTGAAGCCAACAAGATTGTGGTTCCCTCTGCAGCTATTTTCTTAATCAGTTCCCGGATCTGGTGAATACCCTGCGGGTCCAGGCCGTTGGTCGGCTCATCGAGAATGAGTATTTCAGGATTATTGAGCAGGGCCGAGGCAATCGCCAGCCGTTGCTTCATTCCCAGGGAGAAGGTTTTGAATTTACTATCTCTGCGTTCCCACAGACCCACCATGGTCAGTTTTTCTTCGATCCGGGAATAGGGCACCTCCTTGATCTTACAAACCAGTTTCAGATTCTCTACCGCGGTCATGTAGGGATAGAAATTGGGTCGTTCAATGATCGCGCCTACTTTTTTAAGCGCTTCATGCGTGGAGGTGGCACCATCAAACCAGCTAAAGGAACCGGAAGTGGCATTGACAACATTGAGCACGACACCCAAAGTAGTCGATTTTCCGCTCCCGTTCGGCCCAAGAATTCCGTAGACGTTCCCTTTCTCTATGGTGAATGAGAGGTTTTTTACGGCCGTTAGATGCCCGAATTTTTTCGTCAGGTTGGTGACAGTAAGGATGTTTTGCAAATGGAATGTTTTAGCAGACAGTTCCTATACTTGACGAGATAATGCGTAATTTGTTACAGCGAAAACTTAAAACCTGTGTATGCCTCAGGACCCCGTCATTTCAAAAAGGAAACCGGCCTACCCGGTGAGCCCCGATTTGGATTCCTATCTGGAAACCTACAACCGCAAGATCGAAATTCCGATTTTCTATGAAGATCTATTGCGTTTTTCAGGTTCCGTTGTGGTCTATGATACCAAAGGGGAAGATTCCCTGTGGGTGCGGGTGTTTTATTCGGATTCCGAACGACAGGAGATCGACCACAGTCTGAAACGCGTGTACTCCATCCTGCATTCCGATGGAAGCGATCATATTTTCGAGTTCCTCAATGTGGATGCCGTTGACTTTTGCACTTTTGGGAATTCAAAGCCTTTCCGCATACGGATCCGGAATATTCTCAATGACAATTTCACCTATTTCTATGTCAAAAAAACGGATGCTTCCCGGATTTATGGTTTGGAACTGGAACATATGCTTTCCCCTTACAACCTCAATTTTCTGGTGTATAAAAACACCCTGATAGAGGAGCATATTCCGGGGATTCCCGGGGATGTTTTTATAAAGGAAATGCTGCCTTCCTGTACGGAGTCCGAGAAATCACAACTGGCGAAAGAGTTTGTGAAATTCAACGAGCGGTGTCTGATTCGTTTGCTCGGAGATATGCGTTCTTATAATTACGTCATCGTCCCGGTCCACGATTTTGATCATGTGGTCTATCGGATTCGGGCCATTGACTTTGACCAGCAATTTTACGAGGGTAAACTGGCCATTTACAGACCTCAGTTTTTTAAAGAGAATCGCGTCATGGTTGAATTGGTACGCAAGAAATTACTAAGGGGTTCGGTAGACCAGTATAAGGTGGAGGAACGCTCTTTTGTGGCGAAGCGTATTCTGAGTTCCGGGAATCGCATCAAAAGACTGGTCGCAATTGCCAAAAAGGATACCCTCTCAAAGCCCGAACATATCGACCGGCTTAAAGGGGAGATCTATGCCCTGACCCTCGATATGCATTTTAAAAAATGCAACCACATGGGAGAAATCCTGGCATGGGCTTTGGATTTTGTCCGTCGGAACTATGAGGATGTGAGCATGAAGCAGATTATCGAGAAGCGAATTGATATCTGAGCCCCGGACGCATGGTTACTTCCCCTGAATGGGAAATAGGGTGATCTCTTTTTGGAAATGAGGTTTGTTCAGTACCGCCGAACCGATAAACTGGAGTATTTCGTCCAAACGCTCGTCCATAGCGGAAACGGCGATACTATGGCTTGCCTCCTGCTCGGTAACCAGAAAAAAGGGATATCCTTCTTTAAGATAATGCTTGGCCAGGATGGCTGACCCAAAAAACCCCTTGTTTAGTAAACGCCTTTGGGTATAGGGTACTGTTTTATCGTCCGTGCCGTGAAAGAGAAGCGTGGGGCTGGGAGGACTCTGGTATCGGGGTTTTCCCTTTGTACTGAAAATGGCGCCCGCAAATGAAATGACGCCGGCATACGTGAAATCTGCGGGGAGTATGCGGCTCAGTTCGTGTGTATTTTTAAGGTACCAGTCGGCCTGAAGACTTGTGATAGCCCCGGCACTTGATCCGGAAACAATAATATGATTTGGGGCGACCCCGAGGGTATCCAAATTTGAGAGTAAAAATGCCGTTGCCTCGTATAAATCGGAAACCGCCATATCTATAGCTGTTCCCAGAGGTTTTGTATTGAAAATACCTACCTCATCATAAATGCCCGCCAATCCAAGCCTGTAATCGATGGAAGCTACTTTAAGCCCCCTGTTGACCAGGTTCTTAAAATAGGAATGATAGGCGCGCTTGTCCCGATTACCTACGGCAAATCCACCTCCAAAGATAAAAATTACGCAAGGTCGTACGGCGGTATCTCCTTTTTTCTGGTAAAAATCAAGGTAGAGTGTGGAGTCCCTCTGGGCAAAAGCCAGGGTGCGTTTTTCAATATTTTCAGCCTCAAAAGTATCGCTTTGAGCTTGGCCCGGAAGGAGGGTTAAAAGAAGGCAAACTACAATAAGACGGTGTAAGGTTATGGACATTTAAATGGCGTTTGAAACAAAATTGCAATGCTATCCCAGTGAGCGGGGCCTTAAGGAATATCAAAGATTGTATCAGGATTTTTGTTCCTGGTTGAAATAGACGAGGTAGTAATACATACCGCGTTCTTCATCCCATCCCTTTTCCACAAATTTTTCGGCGGATTCCGGGTTGATAAAATTCATTTTTATCTGTATGTGCGTATCGAGATTTATGACGTTTTTGATCTTTTTCCGACTCGCGGAAACAGCCTTGTCGGCAATCTGGAAGGTAGAAACATCCTCAATACTATATTTGGGACCCCGTTCGGTTTTATAGTGTTTAAATTCCGGAATAAGCTCCGGATTATCCATAACCTCATTGAGAAAGCGACTTTCCTCAAAGGTGTCGTTTTTTGCAAAATGGTTTACCGCACGATTCACAAAGAGGACTTCCTGCTGTTTGTCTTCCGCCGGCAAAACCACATCTTTGGCAAAATTCTGGCAGAACTTCAGATAGTTCTTGGTGTAAAAATTCTCATCGGTCAGGGGCTCAAGTCCTAAAAATTCCTCCAACCAGTATTTTGCGTCATACCGGTTACTGTCAATGGAGAGGATTTTATACCCCTGATCTGCGTCTTTGTTAAAGATCAGGCAGCCTTTATCCAACCGCATAAGGTTTACCCCCTGTTTGATCAGCATATCGAGGTTACCTGCGTTCTCGCGGAATTGAAGGAAATCCTGTTTGACTTCACTTTTAAAAATCCCCAAAGCATCCACGCGTTCGTTGTCTAAGAGGACATCTGTCATGTGAACCACATAACACTCTCCATTTTTGATATGGGGGTGATTGGATTTCTCGAATAAGTGAGATGCGATATCGCGGGAGACCTGGTGAAGTTGGTCCGGGGAATTGAATACTTTCTGAGCGGCATCCCAAAGGGGGTGAAACTCTAATCCGGCTTCGTGGTCAAAACGAAAATAATTCTCTTCTTTTTCACGAAACGGCTTGAAGAAGTACTCCTTGAGCAGCCCGTTGATCTCATCGTTTAAGGGAAAAGTCGATTCGGACAGAAAAAGGGGTTCTCCCCGATGCTTGTTTCCAACCCGGTGTACGGAAATGGATTCGAGTTGCGTAGCATATAGGTTGATCATGGGGTTGCCTTAAAGGTGTGTAATATATTGATGTTAATTCCAGTTTTCGTCAAAATCCAGGTCGTCATAACTTCCGAAAGGTTCCTCGGTTTCCGAGCTTGGATCGGCTTCAAATCGTTTTTCAGGAGGGGACTCGGGCAGTTCTCCAAAGCTAAAGAGCAGGTTGGGATAACTACGCCCTTCTTCAGGCTCCTCCTGGTCGGCTAACTCCACAAAAAACGTCCACATGTTTAAAAAATCGTAGACATAGAGCAATTTAGGCGCCTGCTCATCCATGACATCAGAGAGTCGGGTGTCCTGCATGAGACGGGCATCCGTGTTTTCTCCAATGGAGAAGAGGGTAATCTCCAGGTCCTGATTCCAGTTTTCATCAGCCGTATAAAATGAAGCCATTTCATTCCCTAAAAATCCAAAAGTCTGGGTGATGATATTGTGTAATTCCTCTAGGCTTATTCCGGAATCCACCTCGATGTCCCGGAAAACGTCATCCTCGGAGTCGAGAATAACTCGGATTTTATAGATCATAAGCATGTGGGGTTACGATTCCGGCAAATTTACGAAGAAATACCGGTTCTGGAGGCGCTTTTCAACTCCATAAATGCATACCATTGAAAACCGAATAAGATGGCCGCCAGAAAAAGATGTGTCGCCTGGCTGCCCCATGGGAATGCAAAATAATTCATGGCAATCCCTGTGAAGATCAGTCCCAGTAAAACCAGGAGGGAGGCATTGATTTTGTCAAACCCCAAACGCATGGAATACACCCTGTAGGCCGCCCAAAGATGGAGTAAAAACAGCAGGATGGAAAAGGAACGGTGCACGTAAAAAATGACTTCAGGATTTTGGAGCCAGAAGGCTTTGGCTTCTGTTCCCAGAATCTTGGTCTGCTGATCTATAAATTGACGTACCTGGGTACCCATTAAGATTTGGACCATACTTAATGGGACAACCAGCCACCAGAGGCGAAAGGTCATGCGGTCATAGCGAAATGGATGGATTCTGGAATCCGAGCTATGGACCATCCAAAGAAGCATCCCCACAATGACCAGGGCCATAAACATGTGAAGCGTAATTTTTACAGGTTCTAAGACGGAATAAACCACAGTGGCCCCTAACCAGGCCTGAAACCCAATGGCAATGACGCCCAGCCATGATAATAGCACCCGTGATTTATGCGTTTTCCACCACCCCAGAGAAACCAGGGCGAGGAGGAGCATGGCCAGACCTGCCAGGGCACCAAGGAGTCGGTTGATGTATTCGATCCAGGTGTGGGTAGCGTTGAATACCGCGTAATCATGACGGGTATACGGTTCCCAGTTTTCAGGACTGAAATCCGAAGTACTGGTAAATTCAGATTGGGCGACCAGCAAAGTCTCATCGCGGATTATGACTTGTCCGTCGGAATAGGTTTTTCCGGGCGTCCACAGCAATTCCGATTCTTCGGTAGGTGGAATCAGATAGCCAAAGCACTTGGGCCAGTCCGGACATCCCATGCCACTTCCGGTCATTCGAACGACTGCTCCGGCCAGAATCACCAGATAGACCAGAATGAGCGAAATCTTTGCCAGAGGGCGGTACCAATGTTTAATCCTTTCCATTATCCTCCCTTTTTAGATTTTGTAGCCTCGCCTGAGAGTGTCAGTCCCAATTCAAGGCCCTTTTGTATCATAAAACGATGTGCGGCCTCCGGGTCATTGGGGATTTCTCCTTCCAGGATACCTTCTTTAATGGCATCTTTTATCTTTCCGATTTCCCGGGATGGTTTCAGATTGAAAGCCTTCATAATTTGCTCCCCTGTAACCGGAGGCTGAAAGTTTCGAATTCGGTCGCGTTCTTCTACTTCTTTGATTTTTTTTCGAACCGCTGCAAAGTTCCTCAGATACCGTTTTTGTTTTCTGGGGTTCTTAGTGGTGATGTCGGCTTCACAAAGGGTCATCAGATCCTCGACATCATTACCGGCATCAAAAATAAGGCGGCGTACCGCGGAATCCGTGACGTGATCATCCGAGAGAGAAACCGGCCGTGAACTGAGTCTGACCAATTTCTGCACGTACTTCATATGCTCATTAAGAGGCAGTCTGAGTCTTTTAAAAAGGGAATACACCATTTTCGAACCGACGAATTCATGCCCGTGGAAAGTCCAGCCAATTTTGGGGTCAAATCGTTTTGTGGGCGCTTTACCAATGTCGTGAAGCAGAGCGGCCCAGCGCAGCCAGAGCTTATCGGTGGCCCCGCTAATATTATCCACTACTTCCAGGGTGTGCCAGAAGTTGTCTTTATGACGCTGACCTTCAATTTCCTCTATACCCTTCAGGGCCGTTAATTCCGGCAGTATATACTCCAGCAGTCCGGTATTGTGGAGCAATGTCAGACCGACAGAGGGCCGGTCAGCGGCCATTATTTTTTGAAGCTCATCCACAATCCGCTCCCGGGAGACGATTCGAATTCGATCCTTATTGTTCTCTATAGCCTTTAAAGACGCCGGAGTAATCTGAAAATCGAGCTGTGTGGCAAAACGTATGGCCCGTATCATCCGCAGCGGATCGTCGGAATATGTGATATTGGGATCTAAAGGCGTTCGGATAATACCCTTTTTTAAATCTTCGCGCCCTTCAAAGGGATCGAGAAGGAGGGCGAAAGATTCCGGACGCAAATCCAACGCCATAGCATTGATCGTAAAATCCCGTCTTTTTTGATCTTCTTCCAGGGTTCCATCTTCCACCAGGGGTTTGCGACTATCCTTGCGGTAGCTTTCCTTTCGGGCCCCCACAAACTCCAGATGCAGATCGCCCTGTCGAATCATGGCGGTTCCAAAATTCTTAAAAACCGTGACCTTTGGAGTCCCGGGCAACAATTGGGATACTTTTTCAGCCAAAGCAATTCCGCTGCCTATGGCGACAACATCGATGTCCTGTTTCGCACCCCGATCCAGAAAATAATCCCGTACATATCCACCGACCACATAAGCCTCCAGCTCAAGCTCAGTGGCGGCCTTACTTATGACCTTAAAAATAGGATCGGTCAGGGCTTTTTCGTAACGTTTGTTTTCCATAGGTATCTCATGGGAAAGGGCTAACGGCATGCCGCTGCACTGATCTGTTTCATCAGGACGGGATAAGCACCTTTCTTCCGCTTGCAAAGGTACCATATCTTCAATTTCTTGTTTTGACAGGGGAGAACTTTTTTCGAATCTGTATTTTTACAGGAGTCATCTGGAGATAGCCCGGCAGACTTTTATACTTTTGCCCTTGTGAAAATACCACCAGAACAACTGAAAATTTCTGTAATTGTTAGTACGTACAATTCAGAAGCCTGGCTGGAAAAAGTCCTGCTCGGTTTCAATTGCCAGAGCTTCAGGTATTTCGAAGTCATTATAGCTGATGATGGTTCTGCCCCACCCACACGGGAGTTGTTGGAACGCATGCAGGAGGAGGTGTTTTACCCGATCGTTCATGTGTGGCAGGAAGATGATGGTTTTCAGAAATCCCGGATCCTGAACAAGGCTGTGGTAGCCTGCAATACTGAATACATCATCATGACGGATGGGGATTGTATCCCCCGTCGGGATTTTGTAGAAGTGCATTATATCAATAAAGAAGAGGGTTATTTTATTTCCGGGGGATATTATATGCTCCCTATGAATATTTCTTTACTCATTACTCCAGAGGATATAGAGAAACAGAGGTGTTTTGATATTCATTGGTTGAAAGAAAAGGGAATTCCAAAAACCTTTAAGAATAATAAACTGACCGCCAGGGGCCTGGCGGCCCGATTTCTAAATGCCATCACCCCTACGAATGCGAGTTGGAATGGCCATAACAGTTCAGGATGGAAAAAAGATATCCTCAATGTAAATGGTTTTGACGAACGCATGCAATACGGGGGACAGGATCGTGAATTAGGAGAACGCCTGTTTAATTTTGGGATTAAATCCAAACAACTCCGATATAGCGCGGTGTGCGTGCATCTGGATCACAAGCGTGGATACCGAACGCCGGAGTCCCTGGAAAAGAATGCCGGGATACGCAAAAAGACAAAACAGGAGAAACGGGTATGGACCCACTACGGCATCACCAGGTAAGTGGTCAGCTTGTTTTTAGCTTCCAGCCTTTTCAACTCCCGATAGCGCTCCAGAACCCCCAGGGCATTCAGATAGCAGATCGTCACTCCTTTTTTACCATCAAGGAATCCGAGTCTTACAACAAAGTGGTGAATAAATTTCCAAGCGGGTTTGATTCCCATCAGCAGATAACTAAACCCCTTTTCTTTGTAAAAATCTTCCTTGGCCTTTAAGCGGCCATAGTGTAACATTTTTTTTCTGTAATCTGTATAATCCTTATAACAGTAATGAATGAGTTTATTATCCAGGATTCCAGAGCTGCCGCTCACCTCGAGGGTTTCATGCACGAGTTTGCAATCTGAAAAATGGGCAGAACTTTTTCGGAAAAGCCTGTAATTTTTATCGGTTTGCCAGCCGCTAAAGTGCAGCGGGGCTTGTTTAAACATAAATTTACGGTAACACCAGAAGGCCGTATGGGGCGTTTCTGAATCGATGGTTGTGCTGATTTCCTGTTCTAATTCGGGCGTAACCACCTCATCCGCATCCAGAAAAAGGACCCAATCGTGGGAAGCCTTTTGCAGGGCCACCGTTTTTTGTCGGGTAAAATTTTCAAAGGGATGCCGGAAGACAGAAACATCCGGATCCTTTTGCAGGAACTCATAAGTACCGTCCGTACTGTACGAGTCTACTACGATAATCTCATCGGCAAAGCGCACTGAATCGATACAGCGTTCGATGTATCCCATTTCATTGTAGGTAATGACTAGGGCAGTGAGTTTATTTTTGGTTGCTGGTTGCATTTAATACGGCTTGATAAACGGCCTTATTGTAATAACAAAGAAACGATTAAAAAATTGTAATTGCCAGATTTGGCTTACCTCCTGCTGGGAAGCTTCATGCGATGAAGCGATAGGATTAAATTGAAAGTCAGACGGATACGCTATAGGTTCTGAGCGCATCATTCAGGGAGGTTTTTTTATCCGTACTCTCTTTGCGTTTCCCTATAATCAATGCGCAGGATACCTGGTATTCTCCGGCGGGAAACTGCTTGGTATAGCTTCCGGGTATGACTACAGACCGCGCCGGAATACGGCCTTTGAATTCAACAGGGGTGTCACCACTTACGTCGATAATTCGCGTAGAGGCCGTAAGGACAACATTTGCCCCCAAAACAGCTTCTTTTTCAACCCGGACCCCTTCAACGACTATGGACCGGCTGCCGATAAAGGCATTATCCTCAATGATCACGGGAGAGGCCTGCAGGGGTTCGAGTACGCCTCCGATACCCACACCGCCGCTTAAGTGCACGTTTTTACCAATTTGCGCACAACTCCCCACAGTGGCCCAGGTATCGACCATAGTCCCTTCATCCACATAGGCTCCAATATTGACATAGCTGGGCATAAGAATGGTACCTGGGGCGATATATGCCCCATGCCGCGCAACGGCATGAGGAACTACCCGAATGCCCCGGGCCTCATATCCTTTTTTAAGCGGGATTTTGTCGTGAAATTCAAAAATACCCACTTCCTGGGTTTCCATTTTCTGAATGGGAAAATAAAGAACGACGGCTTTTTTGACCCATTCGTTTATCGTCCATCCGTTGGTATCAGGGCTCGCACATCGGAGTTCTCCTTTGTCAATGGCATCTATTACTTGCCGGATGGCCTTGCGTGTATCCGGATTTTTCAGGAGTTCCCGCGATTCCCATGCGGCTTCAATAACAGAACGAAGGTGGTCCATAAAAGGTTTTTGGCAAAGATAGGTACGCCTTCATACTTATCCGAATTTTAAGCACTTTGGTTTGAATATCTTATTTTTGCAGAAAATTACCGGTGGCACGAATTCTCGCATTGGATTACGGAACAAAAAGAACTGGCGTGGCGATCACGGATCCGTTCCAACTGATCGCTTCAGGACTCACTACGGTGGCCACTGAGGATCTATGGGACTTTTTAGAGCAATACCTGGGGCAAGAAGATGTGGAACGCATTGTAGTGGGAGAACCCAGGCAAATGGATAATACGCCTTCTGCGGTGGAAGGTGCTATCGGGAAATTCCTAAAAGAATTGAACAAAAGGTATCCGCAACTACCTGTTTCCAGGGAGGATGAGCGGTTTACTTCAAAAATGGCCCTGCGCGCCATGGTTGAAGGCGGGATGAAGAAGAAAAAAAGAAGACAAAAGGAGACGCTGGACCAGATAAGCGCTACCCTTATATTACAATCATATTTAAGCAGGAAAACCCCATGATTTTACCTATCGTAGCTTATGGCGATCCGGTATTGCGAAAAATGTGTACCGATATCGATTCGAATTATCCGGAATTGGATAGCCTAATCGCCAATATGTGGGAGACCATGTACAAGGCCAATGGAGTAGGCCTGGCGGCCCCGCAGATCGGGAAAGCGATACGCTTGTTTTTAGTGGATACGAGTCCCTTTGCAGAAGATGAAGAATTATCTCCTGAGGAGCGTCATATCCTCAGCGGATTTAAAAGAGTCTTTATCAATGCAAAGATAGAATCGGAATCAGGCTCCAAATGGTCTTTTAATGAAGGATGCCTGAGCATTCCTGATATCCGGGAAGATGTCAACCGCCACCCCGAGATTCAGGTAACCTATCTGGATACTGACTTTAAGCCTCATACCGAAACTTTTGACGGGCTGCTCGCCCGGGTGATCCAACATGAATACGACCATATAGAAGGCGTTTTGTTTACCGATAAGATTTCATCGCTCAAACGCCGTTTACTCAAAGGTAAGCTCGCCAATATCTCCAGGGGTAAGATCGCCGTAGATTATAAAATGAGATTTCCGGCCCAGAAAAAAGCCAGGTAAACCCCGGAGGAGTATATATTTTGGATTCACGTAAAGAAGGCGTTCATCCATTTAAAGGAAATTCCCATATTTGCAGCTGCAATTTTTGATATGAGTTTAAATAAAATATTATCCATTGGAGGTAAGCCGGGTTTATATCGGCTGATCACACAAACCCGGACAGGTTTGGTAGCTCAGGCCCTGATCGATGGGAAGAAGATTTCCGTACCCATTGCCAACAATATCAGTGTGCTCTCCGAAATAGCCATTTATACTTTGGAAGAGGAGCTTCCTCTGAGGGAGGTTTTTCAGAAAATTTCAGAAAAAGAAAAGGGAGGGAAAACCTCGGTTGCCCCGAAAGCCGATAAATTGGCCCTTGAAGAATACTTCTTTGAAGTCCTGCCGGATTATGACGAAGACCGGGTCTACCCCAGCGACATTAAAAAGGTCATCCAGTGGTATAATCTGCTCGTGGAGCACGATCTCGCGGATTTCTCCGACCCGGACGCTACTTCGGATGTGGACGAGACTCCTGCAGTGGACGAGACTCCTGCAGCGGACGAGACTCCTACAGCGGACGAGACTCCTGCAGCGGACGAGACTCCGAAGGAATAAACCGCACAGAGACTTCGTTTCCAATTACCTTGCATTCAGGGCCGCAACAGCTTTGGAATTTCGAGGCATACCGCTTCTGGAAGGATATGGTTAAACCCGTTTATTTGGTGCGATTGTTATACCAGGGCAGGAGGGAATCTGCTTCCATCCAGGGCACGCGCTGAGAAGGGTAAAATTGAATGTCCAGCCTTTTAAAATAGGGTGTTTGCCGAATCAAGCGCAATTTGTAATCCTCCCAGGATCGCTCACCCGATGGTGTCCAGCCTAACTCAGCAATACCCAGCAGGCGCGGAAAAGCCAGGTATTCCAACTCCGCTATAGTACTTATAGTTTCTGACCACAAGGGGGCTTCCACGCCCAGGATGGCCGCCCTCGGGATTTTATTGGAATACGTTTCCGGCGACCACGTATACGCACTATCTACGGGGATGTAAGCGGCCCAATGCAGTCCGAATTTTGAAATGCTGTCGTAAGACATATCGAGATAGGCTTTCTTAGCCGGGGACATCAGTATTTTCATTCCTTGTTCTACCGCGTGCACTTCATTTCCTTTATCCTGCCAGATTTGGGCGACCACATCCGCATCCAGGGAAACCGTACCCACCTCATCCCAGCCTATGGGTATTTTGCCATATTTGCGGACAATAGGGACCACTCGCTTTATAAAATATTCATAATCCGCTTTTTGGGTGGCATGACTTTCATCTCCCCCGATATGAAAATATGGTCCGGGGCTCAAGGCCGAAATCTCGCGGACTACATCGTCAATGAATTGATAAACGGTGTCTTTTCTCGTATCCAGGGTACTAAAGCCCACCCGCATTCCGGTATAGGGCTTCGGGGTTTTTCCGTTCCCGTTTAGAAAAGGATAGGAAACGGATGCCGCATTGGTGTGCCCGGGCATATCCACTTCAGGAACTAGGGTGATGTAGCGATCACCGGCATAGGCAACCAGCTCTTTGTAGGCTTCCTGGGTGTAATACCCACCGGCTTCACCTCCAACCTCCGTTTGACCCCCTATCTGGGTGAGTTTGGGCCAGGAAGTAATTTCAATACGCCAGCCCTGGTCATCGGTGAGATGTAAATGCAGATAATTCATTTTATAATAAGCCATGACATCGAGGTATTTCTTCACATCTTCAATGTCGAAGAAATGACGGGCAACATCCAGCATACTGCCCCGATATTCGAAGGCAGGTTTATCCTGGATGCTTCCTCCCGGAATGACCCAAACCGGGTACTCCGCCAGGGTGTCATTTGAGGTTTCAGGAAGGAGTTGCCGGAGTGTTTGCGCCCCACGGAACGCACCTTCTGCCGTGGCCGCACGAAGCAGGATACTATCGGATGAAATCTGCAAATTATACTGCTCTTGTTCCATTCCAGGGGTTTGTCTCAGGTAGATGCCCCGGAATACGTCTTTACTGGAATCCGGATTTACAGGAATTGTAATTTTTTGGGTTTTTCGAATTTCCCCCGAGAGGAATTCGCCTACTCCGGTAAAGGCATCCCTTTCGGTTTCGGTAAATATGGCGGTATAGCGATCAAGAGGGAAAGCATCGGGCCCGTTGACCACCTGAACCGGTTTTGGAATCAGCGCCGTGGCTGCGAGATCCGTTTCAGGTAAAACGAGTTGAGGGAGTTTTGGGCCCTCTGAGCATCCCAAAAGGAATCCTAAGGCCAGAATAACGAGGAGGAAAGTTGAAAAATTTGATATTTTTCGGGACAACATACGCATTGAAATAAAAGTTTTATGGGGTGATAAAAGGCTTCAGGGCATCTTCCCAGATATCGTATCCGGAAGTGTTCATGTGAAGCCCGTCAGCTATAAAAAGAGACGTGTTTAGTTTTTTATCGGTTAGCATCGGGTTCCAGACATCTGCAAAATCCAGATGGGCATGGCGGCTGGCCCAGCGCTGAAGTTTCTTGTTTAACCGTTTGTATTTTCCCCGAAGGCCCCAGCGACTGATGCTCGGTTTTGCCGAAATCAGAACGATAGAAACATCCGGATAGTCCTTCCGGATTCTCTCGGATATCTGCTCGAGTACTTTCAGGACTTGTCCCACTCTTTTTCCTTCCGCCAGGTCATTATCCCCTTCATAAATAAACACCTTTTTGGGTTGATAGGCTAAAACGAGGGGTTCCAGGTAATACAACAAGTCAGAAGCCTGAGATCCCCCAAAACCCGTATTGAGGATATTCTGCCGGGGAAACCGCCGATGCAGATCTTCCCACATACGAATGCTGGAACTCCCGGTAAAAAGCACTGTTCCCTTTTGTCCATTCCACAGGCTGTCGGTTTTGTGTTTCAGCGTTTGAATTTCTTCTTGAAAACGAAGTGGGTCCTGACTCCACAGTACAGCTGTTCCCGTAAAAAAAAGACAGAGCAGCAGCAGTCTGAAAGACTTGGATTTATGGACCGTTGTTTGCTTCGGCCCTTTGAGCGTCGCAGAAGGGGATAGGATGGTGCACATTCACTTCGGGTTCAGATCCGGGGATTCAAACTGCCAAACCCTCCGGCTATTAAATTCGAATTTAGCAGTTTTTTTATGATTAATTCAGTATTTTGATAACCCTTTCCAGCCGACCCTGGCTCGAGCCTGTACATCAATTTGAAATTTAAATACGAAGAGATATGAGTGACACTTCAGAAAAACTGGCAGAATTAAAAAGCATTGCCATGAAACAACTGAATGACTGCGGGGTTGATTCTTTGGATCATGGGCGCCTTGATGAACTGGTAAATCGCCTTAAATCTATGGTCGATAATCTCGATGCCACCCTGGTGGCCACGAGTGATGCGTCTGAACTTGAAACGGTAAGACGGAATTTCGTGGAAAAGACAATGGGAATATCAGATAAGGATAAAGGGATGGCTGCGATCAATGCCGTAGCCGATAAGATGTCCGGAATTCACCAAAAAAGCCGTTCTGCTTTTTACTATCTGGTACAGGATGAACTGAAATGAGATAGTTTCTTTTAAGAAGAAGTAACCGTCCTGATGTGCTGTCAGGACGGTTTTTTTATACCCTTATCCATCTACGGCCTCAAATGGTGTGTTCCAAGGGTCTTTTTCCTGAATGTCTTTGGGCGCGAAGCCCGTAAGGGTTAGAACTTATAACCGGGACCTTTAACAAACCTTCCGGGAGTGGCTCCTGTATGCGTCCCGTTGGCGATCACCTGTATCCCGTTGACCAGAACATGTTCCACCCCCGTTGCGTATTGATGCGGGTCCTCAAAAGTGGCGTGATCCTGAATTTTTGAGGCATCAAATACCACGACGTCCCCAAAATAACCCGTTTTGAGGGCTCCTCTTCGTTTGAGTTGCAGGTTTTTGGCGGGGAGGGAGGTCAGTCTTCGGATCGCTTCCTCAAGTGAAATCACTTTCTCTTCCCGTACGAAATGTGAGAGAAGCCGGGCGAAGGATCCATACGCCCTCGGATGGGTACTTTGTTCGAGAAAGACTCCTTCATTGGTATAGGAACCAGCATCCGAACATATCGCCATATAGGGCAGGGCTAGTTTCTTTTTAATATTGTCTTCGCTCATCGAGAAATAGACCACCTGTATGCGGCTATCGTCCTCAAAAATCAAATCAGCTATGGCTTCTGCGGGTGAAATTCCACGTTGCCGGGCTACTTCATCCAGTGTTTTCCCGATGAGATTCCGAAGATCTTTATTCTTAAAACCGACCAGGAGTATTTTTTCAGGAGGAACGTGGAAATTGACTTCCCGGATCATCCGTTCCTTTTTTTTCGGATCGGAGATGTAGGCCATGGTCTGGTCATGCCCGCCCTCCCTGGCCCAGGGTGGGAGTAACACATTGAGCCCTGTGGAACTCGCATTGTACATATACATATCCGTAGTCACTTCAACGCCCCGCGCCCGGGCATGCTCAATCAGGGTGATGGCACTGTCCAGAAGGTCCCAGTTATCCTGGCCTGAGGCTTTAAAGTGATATACTTCACTGCGAATCTTCGCCCCTTCTGCAATATCGATTAACTCCCGAATGGCATATAAAAGACTGTCTTCCTCATTTCGAATATGGGAAATATACATTCCTTCGTACTCGGACGCCACTTTGGCAAGCGCTGTAATTTCTTCGGTACTGGCATGCCCGCTGGGGACATAGAGCAGGGAGGTCGACAATCCTACAGCTCCCTCTTCCATAGCTTCCCGCACCAATTCTTTCATCTGCTCCAGTTCGGCTGCAGAAGGAGGTCTGTTCTCATAACCCATGACGTATTCCCTGACGGTACCGTTGCCGACAAAGGAGGTGAAGTTGGTGGAAACGCCTTTTTCTTCGAGATATTCCAAATACCCTCCCAGGGTGGTCCATGCCACCGGATAGGAATAATCCTGTTGTCCTTCCTCCATGTTTTTTTTCATAACCGCATTCAGAGGCCCCATGGAGCGTCCCTCTCCCATAACTTCCAGGGTTACGCCCTGTCGGATATCGCTCTGGGATCGGCCGTCTACCAGGAGGGACACATTGGCCCAACTGAGCATGTTGATGAATCCGGGGGCCACTTGTTTTCCTGTGGCGTCGATTTCAACGGCGGATTGAGCCTCAGATAAATCACCGATAAAGGCTATAGTGTCTGCACGAATCCCCAGGTCTGCCTCATATCCCTGACTGCCACTGCCATCCAATACGGTGCCACCCCGCACAATTACATCAAAGGTTTCGGTCGGGCTACAGGCCCCCAGAATCAGAAGGAACATTAAATAACGGAGTCGCATGGTTTGGTTTTTAGGGATTGGTATCCCTTAAAATTAAGTGAAATTCCAATGCGTGCCAAAAACCTGGATTCGTACCTTTAACCAAATTTTCTAAAGATGAATTCCAGAGCTCAGCAACTGGCCGCATTTGATCGACTGCTCACCATTATGGATGAATTAAGGGCTCAATGCCCGTGGGATAAAAAACAAACCATGGAATCCCTTCGCCATCTCACCATTGAAGAGACCTATGAACTGGGTGAGGCCATTTTGGAAGGGGATTTGGAGGAAGTCAAAAAGGAATTGGGCGATTTGTTGTTGCATATTGTCTTTTATGCCAAAATAGGATCGGAAACCGATGATTTTGATATGGCCGATGTGGCCACGGATATTTCCGAAAAGCTCATACGCAGGCATCCGCATATTTACGGAGATACGCGTGTAACCGGGGAGGATGAAGTGAAAGCTAACTGGGAGAAGATCAAACTGAGTGAAGGCAAGAAAAGTGTGCTGGAGGGTGTGCCTCAAAGTCTGCCCGCTTTGGTCAAGGCCAATCGGATTCAGGAAAAAGTCGCCGGAGTTGGTTTTGACTGGGAGCGGCCCGAACAAGTTCTTGAGAAAGTAAAAGAAGAGATCGGTGAGTTGGAAAGGGAATTGGACGGAGGGGAGCCCGAAAAAATAGAGTCAGAACTGGGAGATGTCTTATTCTCCGTTGTGAATTATTCCAGGTTTTTGGGAATCAATCCCGAAAATGCCCTGGAACGGACCAATAAGAAGTTTATGAACCGGTTTAAGTACCTCGAGGCCCGGGCTAAAGAGGCCGGAAAATCGCTCTCTGAGATGTCTCTTGCTGAAATGGACCAGTTTTGGGAAGCCGCAAAGTCTTATGAGCATCCCTGAACCTGCTCAATCAACTGGCGAACGGATCTTCCTGACCCATATCCGAAAACATTTCAACTGCTGCTGACGTGAAAGAGTACACCCGCGAATTCCGATACAATATTCGATTGGCAAGCCCGGTAATCCTTGGGATGCTGGGGCACAGCTTTGTGGCCTTTGCGGATAATATCATGGTCGGTCAGCTGGGAACCGCAGAATTGGCTGCGGTTTCTCTCGGAAATAGTTTTGTTTTTATTGCTATGTCATTGGGGATTGGATTTTCTACTGCCATAACGCCTCTGGTCGCTGAGGCGGAAGGCGCAGGAGATTCTATGGAGGCGCGGGGCGTACTGCAAAATGGACTGGTGCTGTGCACCGTGCTGGGCGTAGTGCTTTTTGGGCTTGTACTGCTGGGTAAGCCCCTGATGTACCTTATGGATCAACCGGAAGAAGTCGTCGTTCTGGCCGGACCCTATCTCGATCTAGTCGCCTTCTCCCTGATTCCGCTGATAATTTTTCAGGCCTTGAAACAATTCTCTGAAGGCCTTTCCAAGACGCGTTATCCGATGTATGCCACCATCCTGGCCAATGTGATCAATGTGGTTTTGAATTACCTTTTGATTTTCGGGTCCCTGGGGTTTCCGAAACTGGGTATCGTGGGAGCGGCTATTGGAACGTTGGTCTCCCGGATTTTTATGGTCTTTTTTCTGTGGTGGATTTTCAAAAAACGCCCTTTCTTTAAGGCATTTATCGAAAACCTGAGATTTCGTCAGGTCAAAAAACGTTTACTCCGCAAAATAGCGAATTTGGGATTTCCCTCAGCCTTGCAAATGTTTTTTGAAGTGGCCATTTTTACCGCCGCCATATGGATGAGCGGGGTATTGGGAAAGAATCCTCAGGCGGCGAATCAAATAGCGCTGAACCTGAGTAGCATGACCTTTATGTTTGGCATGGGGCTTGGGGTGGCAGCCATGATTCGCGTGGGCAATCAAAAGGGCTCCGGGAACTATCCCGAACTCAAACGTGTGGCGACCTCTATATTTTTAATGACTATAATCCTCGAGATCGGTTTTGCTATTTTATTCCTTCTCGGCAGAAATATCCTCCCAACCCTTTATCTGGATGTCAATGATGTGACCAATCAGGCGGACAATATGGAGGTTCTGGCTATTGCAGCCCGACTCCTTCTGGTCGCGGCCTTTTTTCAAATATCAGATGGGATACAGGTTGTGGTACTTGGGGCGCTACGGGGCCTGCAGGATGTGAGAATCCCGACGCTGCTGACACTCATTGCCTACTGGGGTATCGGTTTTCCGGTTTCTTTTTACCTCGGATTGCACACCCCACTTAAGAGTACCGGAATCTGGATTGGACTCCTACTTGGGCTTACAGCCTCTTCAATTATGTTGTATCTTCGCTTTAGGTTTATGACGCAACGCCTTGTGGAGCCCGTGTAGGTAGCCCAGGGGAAGCGTGTTTAAGATAAATACCCGTGTAGATGAAACTTCCAAAATTCCTCCTCGGAGACAACACTGATTTTCCTTCCGCCATTTTTATCGTTCACACCGAATTCCCGCGTTTTGTCTTAAATCTGGAAAACGATGAGGTGGAATGGATGGAAGAGTTCTCGGATGAAGACCGGGACGAACTCGCTGCGGAAGCAGAACGCCTGATTGGAGAAGCCACTGAATTTTACGACCGGGAAGTAGCCCGATACGAGGAGTAATATGTGGGAGGTCCTCATTGAAAAAGATCAGGAGTGGTTTTTATACCTGAATCAACTAGGGACTCCGGCCTGGGATTCTTTCTGGCTGTTTCTTTCCGATAAGTGGGGGGCCTTGCCACTTTACGCGTTCCTCCTTTTTCTTGTGTACCGACAGTTGGGTTGGAAAAGAGTGCTGCTGCTCCTGGTGTTTATCGGGTTACTTATCACATCCACAGATCAGCTTTCCGGATTCTTCAAATACGGTGTACAGCGGTTGAGACCCTGTTATGAACCCGAGCTGGAAGGCCTGGTGCGTTTGGTCAAAAGCAGTTGCGGAGGCCGGTTCGGCTATTTTTCAGCACATGCAGCCAATGCATTCGGTTTGGCGACATTCTTTGCCGTATTCTGGGGAAAACGCAAACGACTTTGGGGAGCGTTGTTGCTCCTCTGGGCGGTTGTGGTCGGTTATAGCCGTATTTATCTGGGAGTGCATTACCCACTGGATATTCTGACGGGCTTTCTTGCCGGGGGTCTGTTGGGATGGCTTTTTGCTCAATTGTATAAGAAAGCGGACCAAAACATTTTCAAATGATCAGGGGTACATTTTTTTGGATCGCTTTCCTGGGGCTTGCCGGCGTCTATCTTGTGGGGTTGTTTGCCCGATTGATGGAGAACGATTCCGCCCAGTTTGCCGTAATGGCTATGCGCATGGTTCAGGAACAGGACTTCCTGAATTTGTGGAAAGGGGGTGAGGAGTACCTGGATAAACCCCACCTGCACTATTGGCTCGCCGCCTTTTCCTATTCCCTTTTCGGATTACACGATTGGGCCTATCGCATCCCGGCCCTGTTGGCTACCTTTTTGGCGGCCTACAGTTGCTATGGCCTGGGCAGTGCGCTCTATACCCGAAATACAGGAAGGATAGCGGCTCTGATTTTTATGAGCGCCCAGACCATTGTCCTGTCTGTGATCGATGTTCGCACCGATGCCGTGCTGACTGGTTTCTCGGTTTTTGCGATTTGGCAACTGTACCGCTACCTTAAAGAGGGGACGCTGACGCCTTTGCTTCTGGGAGCGGCAGGCGCCGGGTTGGCCTTTTCCACTAAGGGACAGATCGCCCTTTTGGTTATCGGATTACCCTTGCTCTGCCAATTGATCTACACCCGCAGCTGGCACCGGTTGTGGAGCCCCAAAATCCTTTTGGGACTTCTCACTTTCACGTTGGTGATCAGCCCGGTTTTATACGCGTATTATCATCAATTCGATCTGCATCCTGAAAAAATAATCCGCGGGAGGAACGAGCGCAGTGGGGTATTTTTTATTTTATGGGAACAGAGTTTTGAACGCCTCAGCGGAGAAGGAATGGGGAAAAACAGCAGCGACTATTTCTTTTTCTTTCACACCTTTCTCTGGGTTTTTCTGCCGTGGACACTTATGGGCTTATGGGCCCTGTGGGGAAGGTATCGGGGTGCCTCTGGTAAGGAAAATGCGAATAGCTCCCATAAGACTGGTGAAATTCTCACCACCGGAGGAATTTGCAGCATCTTTCTGATCATCAGTTTTGCTCAGTTTAAACTGCCCCATTACCTCAATATTACCATTCCTTTGTTTGCCGTGCTTACGGCTTCCTTCCTGGACCGGTTGTACCGGGAAGGGGCGATTGAAAAACTCAAGAGGGCGGGCGCTGTGCAATTGGGAATATATAGCCTTGTAAGTGCAGCTGTTTTGGGGATAGCCTTCTGGGTTTTCCCCCTGGGATCTGTTTTCGGGTATATCCTTTTGCTATTGGGGGTGGTACTGGGGTATTTTCTTTTTTTTAAATGGAGCGATCCCATGGTTCGGCTCGTGGGGATCAGCCTCTATGGGAGTATTCTGTTGAACCTTGTTTTAAACGGTCATTTTTATCCTTCCCTGCTGGAATATCAGGGAGGGTCTGCCATGGCGGATCGCATGGAGGCCGAATCGCTGGAGCCCGACACGCTTTACAAGCTCTCCGACGAGCACACCTGGGCCCTGGATTTCTATTTTGGCAAGCCCCTCGAGATTGTACATATCGCAGATTTGTCAGAGGCTCCGGAAACGATATGGCTCTATACGGACCCTAAAGAATTGGAAAAACTCAGGAATGCCGGAATTTTGTGGGATACTGAATACACCGTGGATCAGTTTCGGATTTCCCGCTTACAGGGTCGTTTTCTGAATCCGGGTACACGTTCTGAGGTACTCCGTAAACGCCACCTAGTCCGAATCCCCGGGCAAAGGCCGTAATTCGAGCTCCGGTTTTCTAAAATGATACCACAGTCCCGTGAGGGATACCAGGGCCGTAATCAGGAAAAAGGTCATACTAATCCCGATGGAAGTTCCCTCATTGAGCCCGAGCCATTGTGCCCCATAGAAAAACACGAGTTCCCTGCTGCCGATACCGCCAATGGTAATGGGGAGTACGGCCACAATACTGCTGATCAGAAATACGAGAAGATATTCCATTACGGAATCGGTTACCCCGAGGGCCATCAGGATGAGGTAGACTGAAATCAGTTGGGCCAATTGCACCAGTGCCGAATACCCCAGAGAGGACCAGAATACGGGTTGCAAGAGGGGAAATGCTTTTCGGTGAACTACCCAGAAAACCAGGATTCCCAAGGGCAGGAGGAACCAGAGTAAGGGCTGATAGGCCCCGAGTTCTGGCGGAGCCATCCACAGCACAATAATGGCGCTGTAGAGAAACAATAAAGCGAGTCCGCTAATCCTGTCGAGGAGCAGGACCGAAGCCAGTCGTTTTCCCGGGGCCCCGAAGGTTCGATGCAGCAGGTAGCCCTTATAGGCATCTCCGCCAATACCCCCGGGCAGAAAAAGGTTATAGAACATTCCCAGCAGATACAATTTCAGGTTGCTGCGTTCGGTTAAAGGGACTTCAATTCTTTCGAAGTAGAGGTTGAGCCGGCGTGCTGCGATCCATTTGGACACGCCGAAGGCGATCAGGGCAAGCCCCAGATAGCCGGGGTTTGCCTTTTTAAGCACCAGCCAAACCTCTGAAAAAGGAATGCGGGTAAAAACAAGATAGAGCAGAAGGGCGCTGAAAAGCGCTTTGAGTAAGGTGAGTCCTTTTTTACGCAGCTTCCCCACCTATCGTGACGTTTTTGATGCGGTACGGCCTCTTGTTCTGAGATTCATAATAGGTGCGGATCAGCAATTCCATGACAATACCAATGGTGAAGAGCTGGATTCCCCCCAAAATAAACATCAGCCCGAAAATCAATAAAGGGCGGTTCCCGATATCCTGGTCAAAGCCAAATTTAACGATGAGCAGATAGATGTTGATAGCCACCCCGAGCAGGATCATCAGCACCCCTATAATTCCAAAAAGGTGGATGGGCCGCTGAAAATATTTTCGGATAAAAAGCAGTAACATCATATCGGCCACTACTTTAAACACCCGCTCCAGGCCGTATTTGGAAACTCCGGCATTTCGGGCGTGGTGTTTTACGGGTACTTGTTTGATCTGAGCCCCTTCCAGATAGGCGAGCAGATTGATAAACCGGTGCATTTCCCCGTAGAGGTTCATGTCTTTGGCAATATCCCGGGTAAAAACTTTTAGGGCACAGCCATTGTCCTTAATATCGAGTTTGGTCACCCTCCTGACCATAAAATTGGCAATTTTAGAAGGGATCTTTTTGACCAGGGAGTCTTTGCGTTTTTGGCGGATTCCCGTCACTACATCGTATTCTCCGCTCAGTACATAAGGCAACATCCCCGGGATATCTGAGGGGTCGTTTTGTAAATCCCCATCCATGGTAATGATATATTCTCCCTGTGCGTAATCCAGTCCGGCGGCCAGCGCAAGACTCTGCCCGTAATTTTTCTTAAGGGAGATCAAATGCACTTTCGGATCCTTCAGGTCCGAGATTACCTTACGGGTGCGGTCGGTGGAAAAGTCGTCTACATAGACGATCTGGTAGTTGTACCCCTCCAGACTTTCGTGGATTCGTTCGGTGAGCAGGGTCACATTTTCTTCCTCGTTGTACAAAGGGATAACTATAGAAAGAAGCGCATCGGTCAGGACAGGCATGGTAGTCGTATTAATTCCGGGGTTAAAGGTAGTTTTTTCCATAAACATCCACTTAACGCCGGCCTTTGTGTTGCCCGTGGTATAACTCCAGCAATTCATTCGCAGCCCTGGTAGGGCTGAGCTCTTTCCGGATTACCCGGGCTTGAAAGTCCTCAAAGGCCTTTTGGATTTTTGGATTCCTGTAGAAATCAGCGGTTAAGGCCGATTCAATACGCTGCTTTAACCAGTGGATGTTTTGATTATCCCTCTTTTTTTCAAAACTCCCGTCAGTACGGGAGGCGGTCGCGTAGTCATCTATCATTTGCCAGATTTCGGTAATGCCAGTTCCTTCCGTGGAAGAGCAGAGCAGCACCGGGGGAGACCAGCCGTTTTCTTTCGGGGGATAGAGGTGGAGCGCACTTTTGAAAATGCCTTTCGCTTTTTCAGCGGCCGCCAGGTTCGGGCCATCGGCCTTATTGATCACCACGGCATCGGCCATTTCCACAATCCCTCTTTTGATACCCTGAAGTGCATCTCCGGCCCCGGCGATCTTTAACAAAAGAAAGAAATCGACCATGCCGTGAACGGCGACTTCGCTTTGGCCAACACCCACGGTTTCGACCAGGATAATGTCAAAACCGGCCGCTTCACAAAGGGTGATACTCTCCCGGGTTTTTCTGGCGACACCCCCGAGGGAGTCCCCTGCCGGAGAGGGCCTGATAAAAGCATTTGGATTCCGGCTCAATTCCTGCATCCGGGTTTTGTCCCCAAGAATACTGCCTTTACTCAGACTACTGCTGGGATCCACGGCCAGAATGGCCACCCGATGTCCCCTGCCCACCAGATAAAGTCCCAGGGTTTCGATGAACGTACTCTTTCCCGCTCCCGGGACACCCGTAATCCCTACCCGGATACCCGGAGTGGCTCGATTAAGACAGGATTCCACGAGTTCCCCGGCCCGGATTTCATCTTCCGGCAGCGTGCTTTCGATCAGGGTAATGGCCCGGGAAAGGGCGGTGGTGTCTGAGGCCACTATCCCGGCGATAATGGCTGAATTATCTGCCGTTTCTTTTCGCAATTGGAGTCTGGCCGCGGCTTCTTTCCGGGCTTTTAAGGCACTTTTCTTCAAAGGATCTAATTTAAGGGGACGCTCACGCGTGTCTTATCCCAGCTTAACTGGAGAAAAACGCGTTTACCGGAAGCGTCTTCCGCAAAAGAAATGTCGAAATTTTCAACTACCCCGGGCAGTTGTTCCACAGGTACGATCATTTGGAGGGCGTCTGATTCGGGTTTTCGGGTCGTGTCGCGGCCCCCACTGAGGAGGGTCACCCCCCAATCCGCAATATCACTATTAAAAATAACGGTCCATTGTTCTTTCCCGGGAATGGTCCAGAGGGAATAATCACCTGCGGGCAACGTCTGACCTCCGATACTCAGGGAAGTGGCGGTGGTAAACCGGGTAGGTTCATTCGCTCCGGTGCGCCATACGGCGCCATAGGGCACTAATGCCCCGAAAATGGTTCTTCCTTTTTTTGAAGGGCTGGAATACGTCACCGAAAGCGTCAGGGCGTTTTCCTCGTAATGTGCGGTTTTTTCAGGGCTTATTTTTTTAGTCTGTTGTCTGAGGACCGGCAGGCCGACAAAATAAAACAGAAGCGCCAAAACCACTACTATACCAAGGATCCATTTGAGAATTTTCATTGTTTTTTCAATTTGAACCCCTAAGGTAGGAAATAGATAGACGGAAAAGAACTCAGATCGGCAGCCATTGATGGCATCCTGAAGACATCACCGCTTTATCGGAGCGACTCGAAGACAAAGTGGGATTCGTTTACATAGGTTTCCCCGGGATTTAAGCGCGCATCCGGAAAATGGTCAAAGCGGGGAGCGTCGGGTAAATTCTGAGTCTCAAAACAGATGCCTGCAAAACCTTCAGGAGTATAGACCACTAAACCGGGTTGGTTTGTGTGTACCGTAAGGCGAATTCCCGAGACCGCTGAGGTCAGTCGAGCTGCAAAATCGCGATTTGAATCCAGTAAGAAGGGCGTGTCCATTTTGAAATCCCCCAATCGGCGCTCCTCCAGAAAATCATAGGCTGTGCTCGCTACCTCGAGAAGCTGGCCGGTGGGCAGGCGCCTGGAGTTGGTTTCTGCTCTGTTGAGCGCATTGATCTGCAATTGATAGTGCGAGATCAGGGGCTGCGAATCTATTTTAAAATAGGTGTGGTTGGTCAGATTCACAACTGTGGGTCTGTCCGTTGTGGCTTCGTGCCGGATGATAAGCGCATTTCCTAAAAGCGTGTAGGTGACCGTCACATCCAGTATCCCGGGAAATCCTTCTTCCAGGTGACCGCTCCTGTATGTAAGGGTCACTTCCGACTTTTCAGGGCTTTCCGTTGCACTCTGAAGGTTCCAGTACTGCCTGGAGAAACCGCGATCACCCCCGTGAAGGGTGATCCCTTCGGTATGGGTAAGGGGATAATATTTTCCATCCAGTTCCAGGTTCCCTCCGGAGAGCCTTCCTGCGTACCGCCCTACACAGGCCCCAATGGCCAAAGTATCGTTCAGATAGTCTTGTGGCGACTCCAGAGACACATTTACATCGGTCCAGGAATTCGCACGGGTGCGGAATTTTAGTTTCCGGATGATCGCCCCGTATTCCAGTACTACCAGAGAGAGATGCTTGTTTTTTACAGTAACTTGCTTCAAAGGGAAATAAAAAAAGATACTCTAAAAGTAGCCTTTTTTGCAACACTGCATTTCTTCACTCGTCTATATGAGTGGTAACTAAAGACAAAAACTCTGGAAACCCGGGAACTGATATCCTCCGATCTGGTTGCGCAATGCCGGAAGAACAATCGCAAAGCACAACTGGCGCTTTACAAGAAATACGCCCATGGCATGTATTGCGTGGCCATGCGGTTTGTAAAAAATTCAGCAGACGCGGAAGATATCACCCAGGAAGCCTTTATTCGGGCCTTTCGTAAAATAGATCAGTTTCAGGGGAATGTCACCTTCGGGGCCTGGCTGAAACGGATTGTAGTGAATGGGAGTATTGATTTTTTGAAGGCGCGCAGGCAGCATTTTGTGGAGCTTGAAGAACACCGGCTGACCCTTTCGGAGGAGCCGGACTGGACCGTAGACCGGGAAGTACAGGTGGAGGAAGTGAAATCGGCCATTGAATCGCTTCCGGATAAGTATCGTTATGTGGTGCAGCTGTATCTGGTCGAAGGATACGATCACGCTGAGATTTCAGAAATACTGGGTTTTAAACAGACCACGTCCCGCTCCCGATTGATGCGTGGTAAAACCTACCTGAGGGAACTCTTAAAAAACAAAAGTTATGTCGCAGGATCTTAGAGAATTATTCAAAGAAGAACGAGAGAAGGAGCTTACAATGCCCGCAGGTCATGAGGCTCGTTTTGAAAAGCGATTAGATATCTCCCGCCGTACGGGTAAAAGCAGATCGTATCTGTGGATAGGATTGGCTGCTTCCCTGATCGCCCTTCTGGGCTTGACCCTATGGCTGCAAAATGGAACCAGCACATTCACTGAAACGCCCGGAGAGGCTCTGGTGGAACAAGCTTCGGATACGGTGACAACCACCGGGGGTATCTCGCTGGGAGATCTCTCTCCCGATTTAGAGAAACTGGAGAATTATTATACAGCCAGCATCAACCTGGAACTCGCCAGTCTGGATATTTCCGAAGACAACAGGGAACTGGCTAATGAGTTTATCCTGCGGCTGGGCGAACTCAATACAGAATATCAACAACTCAGTGAAGAGTTGAATCGCATTGGCCCAAATGAACAAACGATAGGGGCAATGATCAAAAACTTGCAGTACCGGTTGCAATTAATGTTGAAGTTGAAAGAGAAGTTAATCGAATTAAAATCATCAAAAAATGAAACAGTACATTCAAATAGTATTTAGGGGATTCCTGCTACCTGTGTTTCTTATCACAGGATGCCATCTGGCGTCACAGGAAACCAGGACCTACAGGGAGGAATTTAAAGTGGGGCCGGACGTGGTTGTGGAAGTAAATACAAGCTACGCCGACATCGAATTCGAAACCTGGTCCAAAAACGAAGTGGAAGTAGAGGCGATTGTCACCCTTGAAGGGGCGACGGCCGAGGAAGCCAACGCCTATTTTGATCGGCCCGTAGTGGAGATCCTGGGCAATAGTTCCAAAGTGTCCGTGCGTTCGGGAGGACGCGGAAAAGGGAATAGTTGGGTATATGCCCCTTCGGGTATGGAATACGGAGATTTGGACTTTCACTTCGAAATGCCGGAACTTCCTGACATGCCGGAGATGCCGGAGATCGCACCGATGGTGGCGGACATCATAGCCTCTATTCCCGAATTGGTAGATATGCCGCCAATGCCCCCTATACCCAACGCCAATTTTGATTATGAGGCGTACAAAAAGGACGGTGAAAAATATATGAAGAAGTGGCAAAAACAGTTTGAAAAGGAATTTGATGAAGAATACCAGGAGGAGTTTGAGGCCTGGGGAAAGGAGATGGAATCCAGGGCTATGGAAATGGGTGCCCGAATAGAGGCTCGTGAAGCCGCCCGGGAAGCCATGCAGGAGGACCGAGAGCGCCAGCGCGCCCAGATGGAGGAGCAACGTGCCGAGATGCAGGAGCAGCGCGAAGCAATGCGCGAACAACAGGAGGCTGCACGGGAACAGATGATGGAGGCCCGGGAGCAGGCGCGTGCTGCTCAGATGGAGGCGCGTGACGTATATCGAAATCCTAAAGTCTTTTATGTCCGCGGGGCTTCGGGAAACCAGAAATTTTCGATCAAAAAGACCATTAAAATCAAGATGCCCAAAGGAGCACGCCTCGATATGAATGTGCGGTACGGAGAGGTGAAATTGGCTGATAATGCCTTAAATACCCGGGCAAGCCTGTCTTATTCCAGTTTGCTTGCCAATAACATAAATGGAACGGAAACCAATATTGAAGTGCGGTATTCGCCGGTTACCATTAAACGGTGGAATAGTGGCAGTTTGCAGACCGAGTATTCCGATGGTGTGAAGTTGAGCGAAGTCGATCAATTGAATATGGTTTCCCGCTCTTCTGTTGTCACTATAGACCGGTTGATCCGGGAGGCTTCTATCGATTCCAAAATGGGGGTTTTGGTCATAGGGTCGGTTTCAGAGGACTTTAAGGATATGAATGTCTCAGTCGAATACGGGGAGCTTCGCTTCAACCTGCCCCGGAGTGCTTATGATATTGAATTGAGGAACAATCGCTCGGAAGTCCTGGCTCCGGATTTTATCCGGTGGGATAACCCGAAAGGGGAGGGATCGGTCGTCCGTACGGGCTTCAGCCAGCAAAAAGGGAGTGGCAGATCTATTGTCATCAATACGGCGTACAGCGATGTTACCCTGAACGATTAGGCTGGGGCGCGGGGGTTTCAAAGCATGATACTCTAAAGCCGGGAGGAACTCAGTGCCCCGGCTTCAGTGGGCATCCTCTTTCAGGAATTCTGCAAAGTTGGCTTTAAACCGATTCAGACGGGGAATGGAAACGTTCTGTACATATGGGTTGTCAGGATTGTTTTTTTCGTAATCCTGGTGATACGCCTCGGCCGGATAGAACTTTGTGAAGGGGGTAATTTCCGTAACTATGGGCTGATCGTAGACCCCGCTTTCCTCTAAAGCGTCCATATAGGCCCGAATGGTTTGCTGTTCCGTTTTGTTTTTATAAAAGGCTATGGACCGATATTGCGGGCCGCGGTCTGGCCCCTGCCGGTTTAGGGAAGTGGGGTCGTGGGAGCCGAAAAACACCTGCACCAGTTGAAAATAACTAATCACCTCGGGATCGTAATAAACCTCTACGGCTTCCGCATGACCCGTTCGCCCGTAACTCACCTGTTCATACGTCGGGTCGGTTTCCGTTCCTCCTGCGTATCCGGACACGACCTCGGCCACCCCTTTTACGCTTTCAAAAATAGCTTCCACACACCAAAAACAACCACTGGCAAAATAAGCGGTTTCATAAGCGGAAAGGTCCTGTTCGCCTGGAGTTTCAAGACTGGCAATTTCGGGAACCTCTGCGGGTGCGGACTTCTTACCTTGTGACTGGCAGGAGAAAGTAGCGGTAAAGAGGACAGTGATTCCAAAAATGTAAAAAGCTTTTTTCATAGGATGTAATCTTAGGAGGTTCGAAATTACAAAGGGAAGCGATATGGGATGTTTTAAAATTTGTTAATTCTGAAAGGTGTTTTTGTATTTTTCCCGCTCGAAAAAGCATTCTCAATGAAAACATATCTGCTTCTCAACTCCGGGTTCTCTTTAGACCAGTATCTCCGGGTGGATCTTTCGATATCAAATGAAGTATTAGGAGACGCTTTAAGAAATGCGGAATCCTGTCAGGCGTATCTCGATCGCGTTCTGGACAAGCATAAAAAACGGGTGGCTTTTGGCGGCTACCTGGAAAGGCGGGGTTTATATGACGGATTTGGTCACTTCAACCCGGGGGAATCCGGAAAGCGCGAATATCACCTGGGCATCGACTTTTGGGCCCCTGCCGGAACTTCGGTGCATACCCCATGGGAAGGAAAGGTGCACAGCTGGGCCAACAGAACCGCCCCGGGAGATTATGGCCCTGTACTTCTTTTGGAACACCAGGTTCACCACGAGACGCTCTATTCCCTTTACGGTCATCTTTCTGCCGGGAGTCTGAGCGGACTGTATGAAGGACAAAAAATTGAAATGGGTCAGGCGATAGGCCGTTTGGGGACTCCAGAAGAAAATGGGGGGTATGCCCCTCATTTACATTTTCAGTTGATTCGCAATTTGGAGGGTTTCAGGGGCGATTACCCAGGGGTTTGCGCATGGGAGCAACTGGAATTCTATCGGCAGAATTGTCCTGACCCCCTGGAGTATTTGAACTACAGCCTGTAGCGCTCCCGATGAAATGCATATTTCCCGGATCAGTGGGAGCGCAGGGCCAAACGCCTGGACGGTTTTATCGAGCCCTTAATCGGGACAGCTTCAGATTACCGATTTAATAGCGTTTTTGAACGATTCACATCCGTGTTAACTCAATGCCTGTGCGTTGTTCTAGTATAAAGCACGCACTCTGTGAGAACTTTTATTTGCATTTTCAGCTTCTTTTTTTTCGTCTCTATGCAGGCACAACAACGGACGCCACAACTCAAGGTTGAGGTCAAAACCATGGAGATGGTTCCCGTTTGGAAAATTATGGAGAAATCAGATTCGGAATCTCTTCAAATGGCTCGCCTGTATCGGCGGCCCCGTACACGGGTCAAGAGAGAATTATCATTTACGACGTATCACAGCCGTCCGGCCATGGCCTAGGACGCTTTACGAGACGGGCTCTGGACTGCTTTTTGCAGGACTGCCCAAACATTTTCAGCCACAATCGCATGACCCGCTGCGGTTGGATGAATACCATCTTCCTGGTTGAGCTCGGGAATTCCTCCTACATCCCGCAGTAAGAAAGGAATCAATAGGACATCTTCGGACTGAGCGAGCTGGGGAAACAGCTTCCGGAATTCATCTGTGTACTCCGGCCCCATATTTGGGGGAAGCTGCATTCCGGCGAGCACGATAACAACATCAGGGTACTTTTCCCGCACCTGTCCAATCATCGCTTTAAGATTTTTTCGGGTCTCAGTGAGTGGAATACCCCGGAGGCCATCGTTGGCGCCCAACTCAAGCACAAAAACATCCACAGGTTGGTTCAGCACCCAGCCCAGTCGATTCTTACCACTGGCGGTCGTTTCACCGCTTAAGCCCGCATTGATTACCTGGTAGGAATAACCAAGGGAATCGAGACGCTGCTGCAAGAGGCCGGGGAAAGCCAGATTTGGATCCAGACCGAGCCCTGCTGTGAGCGAATCTCCGAAAAACAGAATGGTTCCTGTAGGGGTCACTTCGGACGCCGCAGAGGCAGCGGACTCTTCAACGGGTGTTACAACCGCGTTCTTCTGTGCGTTTGAAGCAGGGCTCTCCCGGCAACCAAAGACGCAGATCAGACAGAAAATATAACTAAATTTTAAGAGTCTGAGGGGGCTGTTGTTCTCCATTTCTAGATTGTATTGTGTAATTTTTCCGGCTTTAAACCTGATGATTGAGTCTATGTCAAAGATATTAAACGTTGAGCAGCTCGGAAAAAGTTATCTCAGTGGGGGCAAAACCTTAACGGTGTTGGATGATATCTCCTTTGCTGTGCCCTCCGGCACAAGTTATGCGATTGTCGGACCCTCAGGGAGTGGAAAGACCACCTTACTTGGGCTCTGCGCAGGTCTGGATACTCCGGATTCAGGCCGGGTTGAATTGTGCGGGCAGCATCTGGCCCAACTGGATGAGGATGGCCGGGCGCTCTTGCGCAATGAAAAAGTCGGGTTTATTTTTCAGAATTTTCAATTATTACCAACCCTTTCCGCCCTGGAGAATGTCAGTGTGCCATTAGAACTGAGGGGGGCCAAGGGGGCTCGTGAGGCGGCGAGATCCCTTTTGGAAAAGGTAGGTTTGGGAGACCGCACCCATCATTATCCAAGTCAGCTGTCGGGGGGAGAACAGCAGCGCGTCGCTTTGGCCCGGGCCTTTGCCAACCGGCCGGACATCCTCTTTGCAGATGAGCCCACGGGAAACCTCGATGAGGAAACCGGGGAACGTGTGGTGGAATTGCTCTTTAATCTGAATAAAGAGGCGGGGACAACCCTTATTATCGTGACCCACGATCTCAGTCTGGCCCGAAGATGTGACGGATTGATGCAGCTTAAGGGCGGACGAATCTTTAAAACGGAAGGAGTAACTCATCTATGAGTACTATAAAGCAGAAAGCGGGTGTCATGTGGTTATTCCGAATGGCCTGGAGAGATGGGCGTGCCAGTCTTAAGCGCCTGGCATTGTTTATGAGTGCCATTGTCCTCGGTATTGCCGCCCTGGTCAGTATTCAGAATTTTGGGAAGACCCTGGAAGAAACCATATCCGGGCAGTCCCGGGAACTTATGGGGGCCGATTTTCTGATCGACAGTGATCATCCCGCCACGCCTCGTGTGGTAGAGATTATCGATTCCCTGGGGGGGGAGCAAAGCAAAGAGGTGAGTTTTGTATCCATGGCGCTTTTCCCGGGGAAACAAGGCAGTAAGTTAATCCGGGTACGGGCTATGGAAGGTGCGTATCCCTTTTATGGGGCTTTAAGTACCCAGCCTGCAAAAGCCGCTGAGGTGTATCAGCAAGAAATCTCCGCCCTTGTCGATGCGACCCTGATGGTGCAGTTCGGCCTTCGGGCCGGGGATTCCATTAAAATAGGAAACACGGTCTTCCCCATCGGGGGTAGTCTTATTGAGGCTCCCGGAAATACGGTGGTGTCTACTTCTGTGGCTCCTGCAGTATGGATTCCCTATTCAGCTTTAGAACAGACCGGCCTGGTCCAGACGGGCAGCCGCCTGACGCTCCGCCGCCCGCAGACGCCCGCCCTGAAATACGGGCTGCGCCAGTGACCCAAGCAATGACCAGGCAACCGGGCCACCGTTCAACAGGTCATTAAACGGCGCTTCGGCGTCCGAGAGCGACGCCGACAGCGCAAACGACGGAAAACGTTGCCGATGCGCAACCCCCAGGCGGGCATCCGCGCCCAGCACCTGTAGCCAGCTGGACTGCAGATCCGGACGGCGGGTGAGCAGGGTCGACGGCGCGGGAATTCGGAAAATCTTTCCGCTCAATCCTCTTCCTCCTGAACACGCGCGC
>CAKZOC010000265.1 GCA_937136025.1 uncultured Bacteroidota bacterium | reverse complement strand
AAATAGATATGAAAACCTTGATTTTTATAATGGAATTGTCTGGCACAGAAATAGTATTAACTGGGAAAATTATTTTGATCTGACATCTTCTATCTCTTGGAATATCAATGAAGATCTGACAGTTACACTGAAGGGAGACAACCTTCTAAATAAAGCAAAAAAAACGAATCAATTTACCATTAATCCTCTTAACGGTCAATTAGGTGCTATTGAAATCTCTCCTATAGATCAGCGTATCATTCTTGAATTGGAGTATCTGTTTTGAGAAAGATATTGATATTTTCCTGGCAAGTCTATCCTTCTGCCCCTTTATTATGTTGTTCTTGATTTTTGTTGATATCTTTCCCTTTGCTTTTGCTTCTCTGGGTATCTTTGCTGTGATTTCTTTTAGTTTGATACATTCAAATTATAAACGTTGGTACTAAGTCAATCATTTAAAATTTCATATTTTAGCCATCCCTGGGAAGCGAGTACCCGGAGAGCTACATTTAAATAACCCTCATTAGCTTGAAATTCAGCAGACAATTCCAGTAAGGAAGCCGTTTTATTTTTTGATAAAAACCCCAAAACTCCCTTATCATTTAAAACAAAAACAGAAAACGCCCGGTGCAGGACGGCTTTTTCATGCGCCTCCATTTTGGGCATGGTCCCTATGACAGTGTCCTCAGGGGTAACGAGAATGACTTGTTCTTCTTTCACATTTCAAAATTAAGGCCTTTGATGAAGAATTGGGTTAACACATTCATAAAAACCCGTTGGAATCGATCAAAAAAAGGGAGTGTACTCTGAATTCTTTCCCGGAATCCGGGAAAATGAGTGCCATCATGAAGATGTAAAGTATGCCTTTAGAAGAAGCGGGGTGATTTGATACGACCTAATCGACTGATGAAGTCGTACCGCAAAATTACTTCGAAGGATCCATCATTAAATGCAGTTCCCCCCAGAGCGGTTACCTCGCGATCATAGGCCATACCAATCATAAAGGCAGGAGAAATATGAAACCCGACCATTCCGCTGACCGCGGCATCCCACCGGTAGGCAAGTCCCATAATAAAGCGTTCGTCGTACATGAAGTTGGCCGAAAGGTCCACCTGTAATGGGGCCCCTACCGTCATTTTTGTCAACAGGGTAGGTTTAAATTTCCAGAAAGGATGAATGTCCCAAACATATCCTGTGATAAAGTAGAAATTCATTTGCTCTTTAGCCGTTGACAACTGCGACTCATCAAAATGAGTAGTTTCCAGAAAACGCGGTACCGATAAACCCGCATAAAATTGCTCGGTATGGTAGTAAACACCCGCACCTATATTCGGAGAAATCCGATTCTGTATATCCTGCTGCAGTGTGAAGTCCGGGTTGTTCGGGTCCAGCGTAAGTTCCGAAAATCGAATATCCAAAAGATGCGCACTCGCCTTAAGCCCAAAGCTCAGACGGGCCTCACGTGACAGCTGCAGGGTATAGGAAAAATCCCCGTCGAAATAGGTTTCAGAAGTAGGTCCAATCTGGTCATTGACCACTGAAAATCCGAGACCCACACCTCTGTAGCCCACCGGGGAATGAAGATTCAGAGTTTGCGTCTTCGGAGCCCCGTCAAGGCCCACCCACTGAGAACGGTGCAAGCCCGCAATACTTAAATGCCCCCGGGATCCCGCATAGGCCGGGTTTATGCTTACTGTGTTATACATATACTGCGTATACTGGGCATCCTGCTGTGCCCAAACCCCTTCCAAAAAGGAAAGGAACAGGAATGCCAGGCAGAAAAATCTGCGAAAAAATTGATTATATCGGCTCAGTAGCTGCAGCATTCCATTAACGATTTAAGTACAGATATCCGGATTGTTGTCGCATCACTCCTTCTGGCGTTTCGTATTCCAGGATATAGAAATAAGTCCCGGTGGGTAACTTGTTATCACGGGCCACCGTTGCCCTACCCTCAGAAGTCCCATCAAATGTGTTGCCCTGGGTGTTATAGGCCCTTGTGCTGAATACCAGGACCCCCCATCGGTTATATATTCGAACACTGTTGTTGGGGAAGTTCTCGATATTCTCGATAGTCAGGACGTCATAGGCCCCGTCTCCGTTGGGTGTCACGGCATTGTAAACGATTACACCATCCCCTTCCGCAGTCGGATCCAGATAATCCGGTATCCCATCTCGATCGGAATCATCGTTTGAGAAAATACCATCCCCATTGGAATCTTCCGCTGAAGTTGGAATGCGGTCGCCGTCGTCATCAATGTCCCTGTAATCTGCCTCTCCATCAGAATCTGTATCCGGTAAATCCGAGTTTGGATTGTCAATCTCATCATTGACATCAATATCTATAGTTTCACTGCCTTCATACCCATCATCAAGGCCATCATTGTCCTGGTCTGATCCGAGTATCACAACGTCGGGGAAACCATCCCTATCCCAATCATGAGCCTCAATAGCATCGGGAACCCCATCATCATCACTATCTGTATCGACATAGTCCGGCAAACCATCTCCATCGGTATCCTGGGGAATTAACCCAACAGAGCCACCGTTTTCATAAGCATCATCAAGGCCATTTGAATTCAGATCCTGATTCAACGGCGGGAGATAACCTCCAGTGGTCTGCGCTTCTACATTATCCGGAATTCCATCGTTATCTGAATCGATATCGAGATAGTCCGGAATCCCGTCAGAGTCCGTATCTACTGGGTTCGTTGCAGGATCGTTGTCCCCGTCAAGATCCAGATCTTCAAAACGATCGACAATTCCGTCATCATCGCTGTCAATGTCGACATCTGCCATATTGACAATGATGGTCACGGTAGCCGTACTGCAATTCCCTGAAGCATCGCAAAGGGTATAGGTAAAGGTATCCGTTCCCACAAAATCATCAGCAGGAGTATACAGCAGCGTGTCATCCGAAGGATCATTTGGAGTGCCGTTGTCATTTACGCTCACCGTCCCGTTGGAAGGATCTGTTACCGTCAGTGTACCTGTATTAGGAATGTCATTGTCATTGGCAAGGATATCAAGGATTACGGGTTGTTCCTCCAACGTTGCAATGGCATCATCAATAGCATCGACAATCGGAAGTACCGTTAACGTAACTGTGGCAGTACTACAATCCCCTGAGGTATTGCAAACCGTATAGTCGAAAGTATCCGACCCATTGAAATCCGGATCGGGAGTATAGGTGAGCACATCGTCAGTAGGATCATTGGGGGTGCCACTGTCATCGATACTTATCGTGCCATTCGAAGGATCCGTTGCGGTTAAGGCCCCATCCTGAGGGAGGTACGTATCGTTGTCAAATATCGGAATGACCTCAGAGGTATCCTCATTCAGTGTAAAAATATCATCGAATAACTCAGCGGCTTGCTGCATGCAGACGACGACAAAAGAGGGTAATTCGGTGGTATTTCCTGCTTTGGTTATACTCGCTGTATAGCGCTCCACCGTCTGGCTCGCAATAACCTGAGGCCGAAGCTGATCTCCGCCCAGGGCGGGTATCCAGGTAACGGTAGCCGCACCGTTGACGTTTGCCGCAATATCCAGAATCACCTGATTGTCCGGGCTATTGCAATCTGTCAGGATAAAATAATCAGTCGCATTGGAACCGCACAACGTTCCATCGTAGGTAGCGAAGTAAATACCGGGTTGAGTAGCTTCATAGAAAAAATCCGTGCCGAGTACCGAGGCCGGATCGGAAGCCTCATACCACCTGTAATTGGCCTCATCTCCTGAATTGGGAGCTTGAAGCAGAAACTGAGCCTGCCCCTGAAAGCTTAAAAGAAGCAAAAGGAGTAACCCGGTTCCGGTTGTGATATGTCGAATGTTGTTTTTCAAAATAGAAACTGGGTAGACCGGTTATCGTACTACAAATACCACATTGATAAGCGAATTATAGTCCGAAGGTTGTCCTATAATATTGTAGGTCAAAACCCCATTTGCATCGATACTCATATTGTCGAAAACTGCCGGATCGGCAAACGTGACATAATAATAGAGATCGGTGCGTGCATATGTCGGAATAGTTCCGGGAGCGCCCGTACTCTGTACTACCGGAGATCCAAATTGATTCGTGTATTCAAGATAGAGGTCTACTGTAAAGCCCGTCCCATTGGTAGAGGCATCTATGGCTATGGAAGGCGGGTAAAAAATCCGTGCGGCACCGGAAGTAATTGGAGTAATCGCACTAAGGGATTCCTCCACCGTAGTCTCATTGGCTCCATCACCATCGGCATCCAGTCCCACGGTCAGGTTAACCTCAGTACCCTCCTGATCGTCTGTATTGTCCAAATAAGACGACAAATCTATGGGTGTGGCAGATCCGTTATCGGTTATGGTCAGCGTATTCCCCGTCAGGTCTAAATCCTGGATCTCATTGGTCACGCTGCCGTCTACCTCTGTTCCGGTTACCACATAGGGATCTCCGGAAGTACCACTTCCTGTCACCACGTTGATGCCCCCACCGTTAACTACAGTTTCTGATCCATCTGCAGTGGGTACCGTTACGGTATTGCCGTTGGCTATGCTCAACTGGTCCCCTGTGATGCTCAGCGTTTGTGCATCTGTATTGTCCAGGTAGGGTGC
>CAKZOC010000264.1 GCA_937136025.1 uncultured Bacteroidota bacterium | reverse complement strand
AATGACGAGGTATGGGATGGCAACCGCAGTGGAGATCAGGCCCCGGAAGGTACCTATTACTATATTTTGGATCTGGGTCCAGAAAACGAGACTACAAAAGGGTGGATTCAGCTTATTCGGTAGTAACATCCTTTTTGCTAAATGGAGTGTTCATCCGTTTTTAAGTGGGTTTTGGCCGATGACCATTTTGCCGTATAAATTCTATCTCGTTCCAATCCGATTCATGCCACTCCTAAGCTAATGAGGATTCTGAAGGCGTACTCTATTTTGCTTCTGTTGGCCTGCCAAAAGTGACTGTTTTCAATCTGGAGCCGGCCACTGTAATTGCTTGGTTTTGGGCCGATCTTGCTAAATTGTTCCAGTTTAGTACCATCTATTTTGATTTTTGACAAATACGATATTAGGCCTGATGCTTATAGCTTGTTATTATCACAGAAGGGAGCTGAAGCAACTGTGGAATACATGATTTCAAAAGGTATTTCCGCGGATAGACTGCATGCTCAAGGATATGGGGATACCCGACTTGTAAACGATTGCGATGACGGAGTACCTTGTTTAGCAAAGAACGACGAAATGAACCGGAGATCCGAGTTTATAATCTTTGAATAGGGTCTTTGATAGGTGCTCTGGGAACGCCAATAAAACAAGGTGCGGATCGATGATCTACATTTTTTTTTTCACTTAAACTTCATTTTTTTGCGGTTATAAGCATGATAACAGACGCTTTACAACAAAAGTTTAGATTCAGGTATGTGCGGTTCTATCTTTATTAGTGATAAGACTACCTCAGGTTGAGTCATTTAAGATAACTCAAACAAATCCAGCCGTATTATGCGTCGAAAGATATTTTCAACGGAAGCACGAAAATTGCTTAGAAAAATATTTATTGTTTGTGCTGGTTTTGCGGCTTTCAGTTTATCCGGACAGGTTGGAACTGGTGCAAACTTTGGCATCGAGGCCGATGCCTATTCAGGAGATGTCATTTCAGGCGTCAATTCAGATGACTGGTTCTACAATGGGGTATCAGGATATGGTGTCATTGAAGAAGCTACAGCACTGGCCAATGGTTATGCCGGTCAACTTGCCGCAGGTAATAATATCGCGTTCGATTTACGACAAAGTATCCCCAATTATTTTACACAAGGCGGATTTATTTGGTATAGTACCCGTTATGGAAGGGATTATACAGGGGCAAGTACCAATGATTTAACTTCCTTTATTGGCGGAAAGAACGGGGATAATCCCCAGACAAACTGGAGCACGGGTGCAGCCTCATTACCGGGTAAAACCGACATTGTGGATTCAGGGGTTCACATGAGGCGAAACGGAGACCAGGTAATGGATGATCTTTGGGTCAACCTAATGATCTCAACACTTGCTTCCTCTGGAAATCACTTTGTCGACTTTGAACTTTTCGTATCCGAAATACAATCTTCAGGTGGCGGATTTACGAATTCAGGTGCTCAGGAGGGGCATACGGCCTGGGAATTTGATGGGGCCGGTAATGTTACTCAAATAGGGGATATGGTGATTGGCTTTGCTTACAGTGGGGGAGGAGTGTCTAGTGTTGAAGTTCGTCTGTGGGTGGACAGGGCCACATTCAACCCCGGAATTTCTCCGGGCGGTACCTCAACTTTTGTCTGGGGCAGTAGTATTGAAGGAGGAACAACCTATGGGTATGGAGAGATTATTGTACCAATAGGAGCATTATACAGCCATGTAAACACGGCGGCCACAACAGGCCCACCCTGGGGTACCACCAATACAGCAGGCTATGATATAAATTACCTGGCAGGTTATTTGGCAGAAGTCGGTATTAATTTCACACAACTGGGATTTGATCCACAAGCCCTGTTCGGGAGCGGGGCAGCTTGTGATTCTCCTTTTAGCGCTGTTATGACGAAATCCCGAACTTCCTCTTCCTTTACTTCGGCCCTAAAGGATTTTGCAGGACCCTATGACTTTTTAGGTAGTGCTAGTGGTACTCAGGTAAATACGGCCATTTCAAATTCCGGAAATTTCGATTCATGCACCCCGGGCGGAACCCTGACATTAATTTCAGAATTCAATTCCCCCAGTGCAGAATATACCTGGTATTCGTTAACTCCAGGCGTGGTTTTCCCGGATAACGGATCAGACACTATATCCGGAATGGCTATGTATTCCGTAAACATTGATTCCCCTGGTGAATATCAACTCGGTATTGCCCCACTCCTGGGATGCACTCCACGAACAGACCCCAACGATATCATCGAAGTGAGGATGATTCCATGCGCTATTGATGATTCCTTTCAGGTAATTGAGAATATCACCCTCTCCGAAACAGCTCCGGGAATTTTATCCAACGACACGGATCTTGACCCTTCAGATCTTTTAGGGGTAACTACCACTCCTGTTTTAGACGTTTCCAACGGTGTTTTGATATTGAATTCCAATGGTAGCTTTGATTATACACCTAACCCTGGATTCGTTGGTACGGATTCATTTTCCTATCAGGTTTGTGATTTATATGGTTTGTGTGATACTGCGGTTGTTGTCCTAACTATTGAACCGGATTACGATTCCGATGGAATCGGGGATATTTGGGACCAGGATGACGATAATGATGGTATTCTCGATATTGCCGAGTCCGGTGGTGATGATCCCAGTGCGGACCACGATACGGATGGTATTCCCAATTTCCGCGATGCAGACTTTTGTGCTTTGAATGCATTTGGGATCTGTGCGACGTGGGATGTCGATTCAGACGGTTTTGCGAATCATCAGGATCTTGACAGTGATGGAGATGGTTGTTTTGATGTTCTGGAGGCCGGATTTTCCGATCCGGATTCCGACGGGTTATTGGCGGAGCTTCCTTCCCTGGTCGATGGAAACGGGCGGATAACGGGAACAAATCAAACGGATGGTTATACCGTTCCTGCCGACCTGGATATAGATTCCACATTTGATTTTCTTCAGTCTGAATCAAACGCAATGATCACTACAGACCCAGTAAATTTCTCTTCTATGGCAGGTGGAAGTGCGGTTTTTTCGGCAAACACCTCAGAAGCCGATTCCTTTCAATGGCAAATTAGTATTGATGGGGGGGCGACATATACAGATCTTGTCAATGGAGGTCAATATTCAGGTGTACTGAGTAATACGCTAACTATAAATTCTACGGATCTAAACATGGATGGTTATCTCTATAGATTACGAGTAGTTAACCAGTCATTCTTCTGCGGCTCACCGACTAATTCCTCGGACGCAGCTCTTAATGTAGCTGTTCGTTCAGTGATTTCAAACCGCCGGATAACCTATCGGGTGAATAAAAATTAAGTCTGATAGTTCAGATTTTGTTGCCTTTCATACAATGCTTCGGGCCTGTAGATATTCTCAATTTGGGCGCTTGAATCTACCAATCCTAGGGGTCTAATCGATTAAATGCACGGTAGTGACTACAAAATACAAGCAATAGGCAATGCATTTATGTGAGTACACAACAATAATTTCTCCCCCCTGCACCTACGGTTAATTTTGTAAGGTGTTAATCTGTCAAAAAACATTTGTTACGAGCCGACACACGTTCACACTAACTCTAGTGGACATATGTCACGATTACATCAAACGTTCTTTTTAGAGTAGAACAAGAGAAGATATGTGCTAAGATACACATTATATACGTCTATGCATATTTGTTAACACAAAATCGATGTTGATTGAAATGGATAAGTAGTGAAAAAGTTTTTCTTTTCTGCTCGATAGCCACATGAGAACGGAAAAAACAAGCGTGTTCTCTTTTCCAATAATCGGTCTCATTTCTTATTGGTTAAAATAAAACGAATGGTATTGGATAAAAACTTTTCCTTACTTTATGCGTAACTAATGTATTACTTCTTGAAAATGCTCTAGAACAAATATCGCATTTGTATTTTTTCAAATTTTTGGATTTTGTAGTGTTTGTTGTTGAATGAGCATTTGCTATTCCGCCGTTTGCTGTTATTGGTCGTCGAATAAAATCTATTAATGTTGCTGGAGACGGAACAAGAACATTATTGTTTGTAATTGTATATTGATGATAATGTGTAGCAGCCGTTGCT
>CAKZOC010000263.1 GCA_937136025.1 uncultured Bacteroidota bacterium | reverse complement strand
CCCGGCACATGCGGAGGACCCGCTTTTCGTAACCCGCCAGATGCTTGGCGGGTTGTCGGACCAGACCGCAGGTTACGTCGAGGTGATCGCCTCTGCAGAGGCTTTGGCTGCCGGCGTTCTGCGGGACCTTCCAACGGGCGGTGGCGGGGGGTCGGTGGTCCATGTAGAGGAGCTCCGGGTTTGTCCCGACGACTGCCTCCTGACGACATGTGCCTCAATGTTGTTGACCTCCCGGGTGCGGCCGTCGTAGGAGTCGGAGAAGCAGGAGCACGTGGAGAAGGTGGAGCGGATGTTCCTCGCGTCGGAGGCATCGGCTGCGGAGCACGGGAGCTCTGCACGGAGGCTGCGGGCAATGGTTGGGGTGTCTCGGGGCAACGAGGACGGGGGCTCGTCCCAAACCTTCCGGCCCCCCTCGCGCTCCGCAAGCCGCGGGTCGTCCCTGCTGCGCGGCGGCTCCGGGGCCTCGAGCCTCGGCTCCTCGGACATCGACGACCTCGGGAGCATCGACCCACAGCTCGCGCAGGTGCTGCCGCCTGCGGCGCACGTCTACAACAAGATGACCTTTGGCCTGGTTTATGCCTTTGATGAAAATTTTGTCCTGCCCCTGTCGCATGATGAGGTTGTGCATGGTAAGCGCTCGTTGCTCGGACGAATGCCGGGCGATGAATGGCAGCGTTTTGCCAACTTAAGACTGCTTTATGGCTTTATGTTTGCCCACCCAGGGACCAAACTTTTATTTATGGGGGGCGAATTTGGACAGGGGGAAGAATGGAATTTCCAGCAAAGCCTGGACTGGCATCTGCTGCAGTACGACTTTCACAAGGGGATTCAAAAGCTGGTCACAGATTTAAATATGCTCTATCGCACCTATCCGGCCCTGTATGAAAAGCAATTTAGTCCGGAGGGCTTCCAGTGGATCGATTACGGGGATGCTGAAAATTCGGTGCTCACCTACATCCGAAAAGGTAAAATGCCTAAAGACGATCTGATTATCGCCTGTAATTTCACCCCGGTTCCCAGAGAAAACTACCGGATTGGCGTACCAAAATCGAGAAAACTTGAAGAGGTGTTCAACAGCGATGCCCCGGCGTACGGCGGGAGTGGTATTGCAAATGGCCCGGCCAAGGTTTCCAAAACGCCCTGGCACGGGTTTGAACACTCCATAGAGGTAAGCCTGCCCCCGCTTTCTGTAGTGGTTTTCCGATAAATGGTATCCGAAAACGTTATAGATTCGATTTGGTCGGGGTAGATTTCGGTATTAACGGCTTTTGTGTTTCTTTTGTCAGGTTTTAAAATCTTCCCTTAATGATCACCAACACGGAACTCGAGTTTAAAGGCAACCTGTATCCTACCCAGGTCGTCGAATACCGCAAAGACTCAGATAAATATTACTTCACCAGCCAGAATGGGGTGATTCTGGAGATTACGATTCTCAGGAATAGTGCGCTCCGTTTCCGATATGCCACGGACCACGTCTTTGAACCGGACTTTTCGTATGCCATCAGCCCCAATCACAGCAGGGGTTTTGACGCGATCCAGGATGATGAAACCGATGCGGCCTATGTGATCCGCACCTCTAAAATCTCTGTCTTTATCGATAAGGCCAGTCTTCGGATTCGAATCGAAGATCTGCAGGGGAATGTCATCAATGAAGACGAACTGGGATTTCACTGGGAAGAAAACTACGAGTTCGGGGGGAATACGGTTAAAATGAGTAAAGTGGCTCAGGCCGGAGAGTCCTTTTATGGGATGGGAGATAAGGCCACCCATACCAATCTTAAAGGAAAAAGAACACACAACTGGGTTACGGACCAGTATGCCTATGCGAAAGATCAGGATCCGCTCTACAAGGCCGTCCCCTTTTACGTGGGCTTACATAACGACATTGCGTATGGGGTGTTCTTTGATAATTCGTTCCACACCCATTTTGACTTCTCCCATGAGAGGCGAAACATCACCAGTTTCTGGGCGGACGGAGGGGAGATGAACTACTATTTTTTCTACGGCCCGGAAATGCGCAGAGTGGTACGGGCGTATACAGACCTTACCGGAACCCCCGAATTACCGCCCCTCTGGGCCCTTGGTTTTCACCAGTCCAAATGGAGCTATTACCCGGAGAGCCGTGTGAAGGAGCTCGCCACAAAATTCAGAGATCTAAAAATCCCCTGCGATGCGATTTACCTGGACATCGACTATATGGACGGATTTCGGTGTTTTACCTGGGACAAAAACCACTTCCCGGATCCCAAGCGCATGATAGGCGAATTGGAAGAAGAGGGCTTTAAAACCGTGGTGATGATCGATCCGGGGATCAAAGTAGACCGGGACTACTGGGTGTATAAGGAAGCCCTGGAAAACGATTATTTCTGCAAAAGGGCCGACGGACCGATTATGCAGGGCAAGGTTTGGCCGGGCCCCTGCAGTTTTCCGGATTTTACAAATCCCGAAGTGCGGGAATGGTGGGCAGAACTCTACAAGGACCTCATTAAAGATTCCGGGGTACACGCGGTTTGGAACGATATGAATGAGCCGGCAGTGATGGAAGTACCCGGGAAAACAGCTCCCCTGGATACCCGTCACGACTACGACGGGCACCCCTGCAGCCACCGTAAGGCCCATAACATCTACGGCATGCAAATGGTGCGTGCCACTTATGAGGGCGTAAAGAAATACGTGTTTCCAAAACGACCCTTTGTGATAACGCGAGCGGCTTATGCAGGCACACAGCGTTTCTCCAGTACCTGGACCGGGGATAATGTGGCGACCTGGGAACACCTTTGGATAGCCAATGTACAAGTACAGCGCCTGTGTATGAGCGGGATGTCTTTTTCCGGTTCTGATATTGGCGGATTTGCCGAACAACCGAATGGAGAGCTTTTTGCCAGATGGGTGCAACTGGGTATTTTTCATCCGTTTTGCCGGGTGCATTCAAGCGGAGACCACGGCGACCAGGAACCCTGGTCCTTCGACGAGGAAGTGACGGGGATCGTGCGTAAATTCATCGAATTGCGCTACCAGCTATTGCCGTACCTCTACACCATGTTCTGGAAGTACGTTAAAGAAGGTATGCCGATGCTGAAGTCCCTGGTGTATTACGATCAGATGGACCATCAGACCCATTTCAGGACGGATGAGTTTATTTTTGGAGAACAAATATTGGTTTGCCCGATTCAGGAACCCAATGCAAAAGGACGAAGAATGTACGTGCCACGTGGAAAATGGCACAATTACTGGACGGGTGAAGTCGTGGATGGTGGCATGGAAAAATGGGTGGCCGCAGACATCGACAAGATTCCTATTTTCATTAAGGCCGGGGCTATTATTCCAAAATACCCGGTTCAGCAATATGTGGGGGAGAAGGACATCGAAGAACTTACCCTGAATGTCTACTACCTGGAAGGCATTGAGCAATCCACGGTCTACGAAGACGGGCAGGATGGGTACGACTATAAAAAAGGGGAATACAGCCTTCGCAACTTCAAACTCACCGGAAAAGGCAAAGAACTGATTATTCAACAGTTTAAGGATGGTACTTATATTACGCCCTATAGTACCTTACGGATAAATTTTATCGGATTGCCTTTCCGGATTCGGAAGATCCAGGTAGACAATGAGGCTGTGACTCAAAAAGATGTTCAGCTCAATGGAAACAACACCATTGTTGTGGATAAAAATTTCAGTTCTCTGGTCATTAAATAGCGGCGACTTCTTTACTTTTAGGGGTGTTTTAAATCTGGGAAGAACATGAAAAATGCAGGTCTCCTTCTCTTACTTCTCTGTTGCATGGGGTGCAAAACCAATCCGTTTACGGGAAAAAGCACACTGAATATGTATCAGAACAGCGATATGTTCCCGACCGCTTTTGCACAGTATGATGCGTTCTTAAAATCGAATACCGTCGTTGCGGGGACCGCAGATGCGCAAATGATCACAGAAGTCGGACAACGAATTGCCAAAGCCGCCGAGCGGTGGTTAAGCGCTAATGGATATCCGGAGTATCTGCGCGACTACCGGTGGGAGTACACCCTTGTCGAAGATAAAACCATCAATGCCTGGTGCATGCCGGGCGGAAAGATCGTCTTTTACACCGGAATACTTCCGATCTGTCAGGACGAAACGGGAATTGCAGTAGTCATGGGTCATGAAGTGGCACATGCCCTGGCGGATCACGGAGCCCAGCGTATGACAGCTCAAACCCTTCAACAAGCGGGTTTGGTCGCGGGAAATGTGGCACTTGAAAAAGATACGGACAGGGCCTTGTTTAATACGGCTTATGGGGTTGGATCCTCCGTGGGTGTGATGCTTCCCTTTAGCAGGAGTCATGAATCTGAGGCAGATAAAA
>CAKZOC010000262.1 GCA_937136025.1 uncultured Bacteroidota bacterium | reverse complement strand
AGATGCCTATGCCCAGGAGCTCTCACCCACCGAAGCTTTTGACCCCCAGGGCCCTATTGAAGCCTTTGACCCCGGTGATCCCCTGGCTGAAAAATATGTAGTGCGTGGAGGTTCATACCTATGCAGTGACAGTTATTGCAGTGGGTATCGGGTTGCCCGCAGAATGCGTACCACTGCAGATACCGGAATGGGACACCTCGGTTTCCGGTGCGTGAAGGATGTGAGGTAAAACCACCTCGTTTTTACAACACTTCTTTCATCTCTTTTTCAGGCCTCCTTTTCAGCAATGCCCATACACCACAAATCGGCCCCAATGCCAACAAGAGGTAGGATTCTGGTTGCGCAATGGTGTGTTGGAGGCTCCCTAAAACTTCGATGCTGAGAATCGTTATGGCAAAGCCGATACTGGTGACAATGGTCAGGGCAGTTCCTTTTTGGGACGCAGGGGCATTACGGGCCACCAGGGTTGAGAAAAGAGGAGAATCTGAGATCACGACCATTCCCCAAAAGAGAAGAAAGGCCAAAAAGCAGATGGTATTCTCCCAGGAGAATGCCCAGGGGAGTATGAGACAACACATCCCTGATAAAATCAAACACAGGGTAGCTACCCGTTTCTCTCCGAATCTTTTGGAGAGGTACCCGCTAAGGACACAGGCAGGTCCGCCAATTCCAATTATTAAAAAAGCCCAGAGTGAAATTGGAAAATCAGTTTTGGGATGCCACTCCAGATAGGTTGTAAGGATCAGGGGTACAAAGGCCCAGAAGGTATAGAGCTCCCACATATGGCCAAAGTATCCGAAGGAAGCGGACCGGAATCCGGGATTTTTGAAAACAGTAAAGAACGCCGTCATATCCGGGGAAGGCATGCGCTTGCGGAAGGGTCCGTCTGATAAAAGGGCTACCAGGACACCTCCAGTAGCTGCGAGCAGAGAGGTAATACCTATAATCCACTGCCATGGAATGGATTCATCACTGCTTCTCAGCACATGCGGAAAAGCTGTTCCAACCACCAGAGCGCCTACGAGAAAACCCATAGAGACACCGAGGCCTTTGTCGTAGTAATCCGAGGCGATTTTCATCCCCACCGGGTAGATTCCGGCGAGAAAAAAGCCCGTGGTAAACCGAAGCACGAGCAGTGTTGACATGGTATTCCCATCCCAAATCATACCCAGGTTAAACAACGCCCCCAGAAAAGCGGACCAAAAGAACACACGGGAAGGGGAGTATCGATCGGCAAGGGTAAAAAGGGCAAAGACCAGGGTTCCTGCTATAAATCCGAACTGCACGGCCGCCGTCAGATGTTCCAAAGCGGAGTCAGGAAGGTGGAAGGCAGCACTGAGGTCTTCCATGATCCCGTTGGAGGCAAACCAGAGGGAGGTCCCGCAAAATTGAGCAAATACAAGAGCGGGTAGGATACTCCGCCGTACTCGCGGAGATGAATCCTGCAGCTTGAGAGTGTTAAATTTCTTCACCTCTCGATATTAAGGATTTTTTGGGGAACCTCCCACCCCCCAGACAACTGGTTAAAAAAGTTGAGAAACCGGATAAGATAGCATCATCCTCCGGCGGAATTATGTTGTGGATGGTTGATTAAGTGTGCATTCAGGTCTTCTTTCATCCATGTATCTTTGTTAGAAATTCGGATGTATGGAGAACTGTCTTGATTTTGAGAAGCTGATGGAAATGGAGGGCCGCTACCGCGCCAACCTGATCAATAAAATTACAGGATACAAAACGGCCAACCTGATCGGTACCCGCTCGGGGTCCGGCCTGGAGAATCTGGCTGTTTTCAATTCCGTGGTGCATATTGGGGCCAACCCGCCCTATCTCGGCTTTATTCTGCGGCCCACTTCCGTAGAGCGGCATACGTATGAAAACATTCAGGAGACCGGATATTACACGATAAACCAGATCACTGCCAGGATTCATGGGCAGGCCCATATGACTTCCGCGAAATTTCAAAGGGAGATCTCGGAGTTTGAAAGCTGTGGCCTTAAGCCGTATTATGTAAAAGGTTTTGAGGCGCCTTTTGTAGCTGATAGCGCTATAAAGATAGGATTGTCCTTTGAAGAAGAACACCGGATAAAATGCAACGATACCCGATTGATCATTGGTAAGGTGATACACCTGATCCTCCCTGAGGGTGCGGTTGGCGCAGACGGCGACCTGGACCTGGAATCCCTGGACACAGTGGCCATTGGAGGGCTGGATACGTATTACAAGGGAACAAAACTGGGCCGGTACGCATTTGCGCGTCCCGGGGAAGACCTCAGGAAACTAAGCTGACCGGGGGAGAGGAAAGAGGACTATTCCAGACCGATGATGTCGATTCGCAATTCAAAAGACCGGGCCTCTTTGTTCCCGATTAGAATCCCAATCTCCTCCAGGATATTCCCGCTAAAGTCCGGCATGTCCAAGCGTCTGCCCCGAAAGACGGGATACATGGAATCCAATGGCAGTTTCAACAACTGCCATTCTCCGGTAGTTTCAAAATAGCTGATATAGGAATAGTACTCATTCCGGTTTGCTTTAACGCGCAACTGATAGCGTTGTCCGTCCCCTTTCACCCTGAGCGTTATAAAGCGATATCCGCTGAGGTCTTTCGGCCCGCAATCATATCGGACAGACGAGAACCCTCCGTTATTCTCAAGAGAAATCTTTCCCGAAAACAACCCATGTCCTTCTGTGTCGAGTCTGAGACTTCCGGTGGAGCGGCCGCCCATAACTCCATCGTTGACCACGTACCAATCCTTTAGAGAGGTATCTGCCTGAAAATCAAAAATCGGATGTGCCGTCATGGATGCCAGAGTGCAGAACAGGAGAAGCATAGATATTTTCAAACCTGTACATTTTTTGTGCTCATGCAGGCATAAAGATATACTATTTCCTCCGGGCCTAATTACATGTAGTGGGTCAGGAAAGCAAAGAATTCCTTCTTCAGATCGGAGAACATGTCGCGTTGTACCTGCATTTCTTTTCGGAATTCCATATGGTTTTTAACCATGATGGTATCCATGGAGATTTCACCTTCTTTGCTTTTTCCAGCTATGAGGTGTTCGTGTTTCTCGATACCTTCCAAAAACTCGTCAATCCTTCCCTCATGGAGGATGAATTCGTTTTGATAGTGTTCCAACCCTGCCAGAACCTCTTTATCGGTCCAACGGGTGACCAGTTCCTCAAGGCGGTTTTTGAAGGAGCGCATTTCATCCTTCCAGAAAAAAAGTTCGCTTCTCCAGTGTTCGTGTTCAAAATGCAAGTCTGAATTGTAAATTACCTCGGTTTTCATCACAGTGTTTTTTTGGGTTCAATTGGAGTGGAAGCCACTAAGTCGCGTCCGATTTAAGAGCTGTTAATAGGGCTTCGAATAATTTATCTTAAATATAGAAGAGTAGGGGGAAAGCAGCTATGACCTGGGTCAGTCGGAACGATTCATTAGGTTTTGACCGCGAATCTGTCTGCCGTTATCTCCCCTGTTTTTTCTACTAAAATCCAGACGATATCGGTGCGGGTATCCCTGCGGTCTTACGTTGAGGACGTCCGGCAGGAAGGCGAATAAAACTTTGATGTAAAGATTTCCATGAACACTTACCTTTTTAACCCATGAATACTAACTTGCCGATTAATTGCCTAAATTTTGCGGAAATGTATAGCTCTGGTATGAGGTTTTTACTATGTGTTATCGGGGCATTGCTTTTTGGTATGCAGGGGATAGTTGCACAGGATTCTATTGTAGATCAGGAGGTGCGCGTCAATGGTCAGGCCTGGCTGGATTATAATTTTAAAAGTGCCTTGAATGACTCTCGGTTTCTGAGTACGCAACTCGGATTTCGAACCATAAACCCTTCTGTATATAACCGATATCTGGCAATTTCAACTTTCAATTTACGAGCCAGACGGTGGTTTAAGACCAAAAATGAGGAGCGGGAACCCTGGATACGCAGTTATCACCTCGGGGCCGGTACGATTTATACCCGGAATTACAACGAAACAGACAATTTTGAACTTCGATTTATTCAGGGGATAAAATTCAATATCCCGACTATTAAGGAATTCAAGCTTTATAACTACACCCGTTTAGAGGAGCGCTTTCAAACTGCCTTTGATGGAAATGGGTGGGAATCGGGCTTCAGGCTGCGGCATCGGGTTTCGATTGCCATCAGCTGGAAAAAGCATTACCTGAAATTTACAAAGGGTTTGTATTTTCCAATTTCAGCGGAAGTATTTTTCAACCTTAAAAAGTCGGATCGGTTTAACGATGTCATTCGCGTTTCTCCCGGGATTGGCTATAAATTTGAGAGCGGGCTTAAATTGGAGTTCTATGCCATTTACAACCTGAGCCGGAACATCACGGACACGAATGACGCCTCCAATGACTTTATCTTACGCCTCCGAGTCTATGCGGGAAAGGCCAAAGAAGCGGCCCCCCTGGCCCCTGCCAATGAATTTGAAGAAACCGAAGGAGAAGATGGCCAAAAGCTCCCCGGGGGTACAGACTGATTTATTCCGTATTTTGTGTCCAAATAGACCAACCATGAACCCTGCCCTCCGCTTTATTCGAACCACTATAATTGGTGGTATTCTGTTTCTGCTGCCCGTAGTTGTGTTGTATATTATTTTTGAAAAGGCTCATTCCATACTCTCTGTGATTGCCGAGCCCATTTCGAGAAAAATTTCGGATTCCATTCTCGGATTTGATGGCAGTGGTCTGATAACCATCTTGTTGCTGATCCTGATTTGTTTCATTGGGGGGCTCGTTTTTCGATCTAAAAGGGTTAAAAAAAGTTTGCAAAAGTTGGAGGACAAGTTCTTGATTTTTATTCCGGGCTATTCCCTGATGAAATCCGTTACTGCTGATACGCTGGGGGAAGACGTAGAGAACAAACTGATTCCGGTACGGGTGGCAGATGGAGAGGACTGGCTCCTCGGATTCCTTATAGAGGAAGGGAAAAACCACAGTACGGTGTTCCTGCCGGATGCGCCCAGATACGATGCCGGAGAAATCCGGATATTACCAACTGCCAGTGTGATCAAGCTTGAGATTAGCGCCAACAAGTTCACCAAAATGATCAGATCCTATGGGGTAGGGGCGGTTAACTATATAGAGTAAACCGGACCACAGCACGCCCGGGGTACCTATTTTCCCGATATTTCCTTGATTCCATCTGTTCGCCGGCCACCCACTTTTTATTTTTCCATTCGGGTAGAATGGAGTTGTTGAATTTTCCACTGGTCGGTTTCCCTGATGGCTATCGCACTTTCAAGCCACTGGGCGGTACCCAGGGTATCAGAACCTTTAATCCAGGTTCCGTAATTTTTATAGGCCACCCAAATGGTATTTTGCCTCTGGACGGACCTGACATAGTCAAAGCGGTTTAAGCGCTGATACTGGACTTCCTCCCTCCGTTTTTGTTCTTCGAGTAAATACCTGGCGATGGAGTCATTGTTCCAGACCAATCCCTGCTCCAATAAAATAAAATCATCAGTGTGATAGGTAAGGATTCTACTCGTATCCAAATCCGACCAAATCTCCTGAAAAGACCCTTCAATTAAGTGCTTCACAGCATCGATGTCGGCCTGATTTTCAAGAACAAGAGGCTCATTTTGAGGCTGCGGATCTTCTTTAACGGCAGGCTGACAACAGCAAAAAAGCAATGTTATAGCAAAAAGAGAAAGGAATTTCATAGGCATTGGGTTTTTAGATTAGATTTTACTGGGCGATTCCCGGGTGATTCCCCGTCCTTCAAGCCCCCGGGTTTTTACCCGGCCTGAATCCATTTTGAAATCCGGAAATGCCCCCGGTGGATCGTCGGAATCTGGCCAGGCCTTAATCCGGGAGTAACGGATCGGTGTCTTCAGCAGTCCAATCCACAGGAGGATTATCCTTTTGATTTTGTCCGTACAAAGAAGGCTACAATCGCAGCGGTTACCACACCCATTATCAGTGTGCCCACCGTAGCCTGAAGCATATAACTTTTAAGATTGAAATAGGCTTCTGCCTCTTCCAGTGAGTTATGATATCCCGTTTCTACGGAATGGGCAATAACATTGGGGAAGTACTCCGGAGTAATGACCGTCGAAATGATCCATTGGGTAAGGGGTGCAAATAAAGTTACGATGATCGTTATAATGAGCCCCGCCAAGAATCCCTGTTTAAAGGTCATTTGACCGTCGTAGTAGTTCTTCTTTTTATCCTTTAATGCCAACACATAAATCAGTATGGCCGGAATGGCAAACAGGTTGGTCAGGTACATGTGTTTGTCAATATGTGTAGAATGCAATCCAACCATTTTTTCCAGGACCATCCACAGGAGTGTCATCCCGATAAATATTATGGCCCACTTCAGTTCAATTTTAATTTTTTCCATGGTTTTGAGGTGTTTGTATAGGATTGTTCTGATGGCAATTGGCAGCCTTTAAAAATCGATCTCAATATAGGCTGTTTCATGAGGCTTGCCTGGGGCGATAATGAACTTAGGCTGCTGTGAAAGTTCATAAATCACGCTGGCATAGGTGTTTGAATTACTCACCACATCTCTGCCAGCATTATCTCGGGCCCGTAAAACGTTTTTGATTTCCTCAATCTCAATATCCACTGTTTGCTCCGTAAATCGTTGTTGGAAGGATTTAATGCGCTGACATTCATAGAGTCCTTCTTCTACCGTTTTGCCATAAGCTTCGAGTTGGCCAAGGTATTTCTCGCTAAAGTCTGTATTGCTCAATGGGTGGTTTGTGTGGTAGGTGAAACTGGAATTTTCAAAAGGTCTGAATTCTACCACCTGGTTTGCAGAACATTCCAAACTATAGACTTTTTCAGGACCGCCAATGATGTAGTTTTGACCTGAGGCATGGGAGACTTCGTCGATAAAATTCAAAGCGGCTTCCTGACTGTTTTTATCCAGAACCCCACGGACGATAAAGGTTACCGGTAAACCGGTTTTTCCATAATCCAGTTGCATAAGCGTATTGCAATTGATCGAAACAGATTTTGTATTCATGCCCGTAATCCCTAAATGGCCTGGAATGGTCAGTACCATGATTTCCTTGTCGGAGTCCGGATCGTCAATTTTAAGAACCGTTTGGAAACCGTGATAATACTCGGGGATATCCATGTTTTGGGCGGTGATACTCGGCAGATTGGCACTTTTATTGACCCCAAAAGAACTGCAGCTATGCGCCATAACATCCTTGGCGTTAAACCAGTATTCATCGCCCAGCTGATGCATAAAAATAGTCTCGAAATCCACGCCGGAACCCTCGGAAATTCCTTGTAATTCCTGCATTAATTCGGGCATCCATTGCTCCACAGCGGTTTTATAATCCGTCTCCAGTAGGAATTTTGCAATAAAGGTATCCGGGTCTTCTTCAGTGGTCTCGGCAATATCCTTCTTGAACAAACGGATCACTTCATGAATTTCGGGCTTCAGGGCTTTACCATGTGTTAAGCCTCTTTCGTACGGGCTGCCACTGAGTTCGAGAAACCGGAGTTTTCCATCTGCCAGTACTTCCAATTGGGGCGTCTGATCCTGAACGATCAGGGAAAGCTCTTTCTCTTTGACTTTATCTCCTTTACAGGCGAGAAAGGCAGTGGCGAAGAGCAGGATGAACAGGTTTTTAAACATGGAATCGGCTGGTTTTATAGGTTTCCCATGAAAGATAATAAATTTCAGGGCACGCCGGCAACTTGATGTCCATATGAGGTTAACCCCAAATGGAGAAGGATTAAGGGTCTTCTTTTAGAGCTGCCCACGGATTAGTCCTTAGTATCCCTTCGCAGTATTTTTGTAATACGGTTAATTACGATTTCCGATAAATTCCATTCGTATCCCTCAAAATCGGTCGTATTTATAAATTGAACAACCACCGCATCGATGTCTTTATGGTACTCTGCAAGACTCTGATAACCGGGAACCAGGCCACCATGCTCGTACTCGTAAGGATAGATTTCCTGTTCCCCTTCTTTGAATACGGAACCATCGTTTAATGCCCTCAGGAATATGCCTACGTCTTCTGCGGTAGCCAACATTCCGTTTTCGTTGGTTTTAAAATCTTTGTCAACGCCCACATAATATCCACTCATTATATCATTTAAGTCTACTTCGTTAAGCGAAAAAAAGGTGTTATTCAACTCAAGGGGTATTAGTATTTTCTCCTTGATATATTGTTGATGACTATATCCCAATATTTTGTCCAAAATCTTGCGAAGCAATAAATAATTCGTGTTTGAGTATTCATACCCTTTATTAGGCTCAAAACTAGCCGGTAAATCCAAGGCAAAATCCAGGGCTTTTTTTCCATTTTCCTGTTCGTTTTCCCAATAGGCGGCATTATCTGTAAAATTTGGAATACCAGACCGATGTTGCACCATCATTTTCAAGGTGATTTTTTCTGCATTTTCAATTCTACCTACTAGTTCTGGAAAGTAATCAGCTAAAGTTTCATCTAAAGACAAGCGTTTGCTTTTAGCCATTTTGGTGATAGCAACCGCAGTATATAGTTTGCTAATACTTGCAATTTTGAACAGGGATTTAGGGTCGGCGGGAATTTTGTTTTCGCGATCTTTCCAACCGCCTGAATAAAATGCGGGTAGTTTGCCCGCTGCGTCCACATAAACGATCATGCCATCAAACCCATGACCGATGGCTTCGTCTACTTGTTCTTGGACTGTATCGGGTAACGGTAATATCCATGCCTTTACCAAAATCCATGGAACGAAGTACAACGAGCCTATGCTTGCCATAATGAATAGGGTTCTAAGTATTTGTTTTGTTTTTTGCCTTGTCATAATTCCATGTTTCTTTTGAATTATCTAAAAACTTATAAGTGCTGAATTTTGGCCTTGCGCCAAAAAAAGATGGCAAAAATTGTCGTAATAATGGGTAGCATGAGTCCATATTCATCTATCCAAAAAGTACTGCTGTCATTTGTTATGGTCAAGGGTGTGAAGATCTTTTGTATGAATATATTGTGTACGGAATGAAATAGAGCAGCGGGCCACAAGCTTTTCGATTTAAAGGTGTAGTAGGCCAAAATGACCGATATTGCGACTATCATTATGGTAAAAGCTACAATGTGGAACAGTAGGTTTCCACTTCCTTCGTAAACCAAAAAGATAATTGGCCAATGCCATATCGCCCAAATCAGTCCGCTAATTAACGAAACACCACCAAAGGAAAATAGTTTCCGAAGTTCGTAGATAAAGAATCCTCGCCACCCGATTTCTTCGCCCAATGTAGAACCGATGTTCTTTACAACGCCAACAATCGATAAGAGAATGATCATGGTGAACAGTACAGACGGACTGCCGAACCCTTCCATTCCTAATTCTTGCGACCACTCTAGAATGGTTTCCTGATTAAGCACATTTCCAAAACCGAAAATCAAAATCAATACATAGGAAATCCCTATATAGCCAACCGGAATTAAATAGGACAAACGCAAGTGTTTCAAGCTTTTCAGATCCCAAGGAAGACTTGAAATAGGTCTTTTCACTAGCTTCAATGTAATTAAGGCCGATAATGCAGGGCACATCATTAAAGCCCCCACATAGATGCTTGTCGGGTTCAATTTGAGTATTGCGTAATAACAGATAGCACTTAGCAAGGTCAAAATTCCCAAAAACAACAGTATCGTCTTCCGGACTTGTTCATGCATTTTTGGTTCGTTACTCATCATAGGTTTATAATAGGGGACTAAAACCTTATTTATAGTCCTGTATTCATGGCCTTTTGATTCCTGTCTTTCTAAAGAGCAGTTCCATAGCCATAACATTGCCCAATGCTCTGGTCATGGGTCTTAACAGTCTATTCGACTATTAAGACACAGTACTTTTAGCTTTTCTTAAAGTTCTGATGCCTAAAACTAGCAGTGATGCTATTAAAACCAGGAAATAGATAGTAGTGGTCGAACTCTTAATTAGACTGAAACTGCTTGTTATCGTTACAGTGCTTTTGTTTATATCGGGATAGCTATTCAGTAAAGCAATGATTCCTATGTTTTCTGCGTAGTCCATCGCTCCGGCTAAAAAAGGCAAAAGACAGAGATATGCCAAGGGCGTTTTTAGTTTGTCAAGTTTATTAAGAAAATAGGCAAGTACCAAGCAATAGCATATTCCGAATAATAGTGGGTAAACCATATCTAAAGGTAATTGATAACTTAAATAAGTCTTACGTCCAATTTTCCCGAGTGTGTTGAACAATTGGTTGACATAATTTAAGTCATATCCCATTGGCAACATATCAAGCAATTTCATTCCATTTGAAAATCCCATTGTTTTGGGAATGGTAACAGTGAGCATCAATACATATATTACATTGGTTACTATGAAAAGTGATGCTACCTTTTTACCGGCAATATTCCTTTGAAAGAATTTGGTTATTTGTTTTGTTTTTCGCTTTTTCATTGCTAGTGTTTGGCAAATAGGTGTCGAGAAATTAATCATTAGTAATTGCATCTATTTCTTCGATGACGTTTTCGCCTAAATCCTTTAATTGACCATACAAAGCAACCATGGTATCAAACTGCCAGGCTGCTAAACTAATGACGTTTCGATAGGGGACAGCCGATGTATATGCTGCAAAATCCTCAAAATACTCAGCCTGCGTTGTCTCCCTTATTTTTAGGGAATCTGGTGGTACAAAAGCATAAGCGAGCATCAAAGACCTATCGAACTGAGTGGAAAGATACGCCTGCTGACTTTTTGCATAGTCATTATAACTCTTTTCGCTTGCTGCAATTTCGTCTATTAAACTGTGATATCTGGTCAAGAGGGAATCCAATGGCGTATTGTTGATTTTACCAAAGTAGCTGGAATTTTTTAATGCTTCATACCCCCTGGCATTCGGTTTAAAATACAAATCTGCAAAGGCGAACCCGCTGGACATAAAAAGAATAAGGTTTTCGTCTTCTGTCTTATCCAAGATGCTTGTACGGGCCTTTTTACACAGCTCGGCTATTTGCGTTCTACCCCTTGATATAGAGTCCAGTTTATAAAGGTCTTCTATTGTGTGGGACTTGATCTTAACCAAATACTCTTTTAAGGCATTGTTATCCTTTTTGGCTTGGTTCCAATTGTTGATTTGTAAGGCAATCAAAATACCTATTACCACCAGAACAATTTCCCCGATAGCATAAATAAAATAGTTGCCGAACAGTTTTTCTGAAAGGAATTTTTGACGGATTTTTCTGAATATTTTCACAATGAGCTATGGTTTGGTCACGTATTAAAAATCGTTTTCATTTTGTTGTGGTATTTCAATAACGACATTGCCTCTTTTTCGCCCTGAATCAACATATTCATGGGCGGATACAATTTCATCAAGGACAAAGGTTTTGTCGATAAAGGCTTTCAATTTTCCCTGTTCCGCAAGTTCTTTTATGCGCTCGAGGTTTTCGGTTTTCTCCTTGGTCAGCATTTTAATGGTGACGAATATGCCCTTGGCATTCAAAACTTTTTTCGCCTTTGCTTTGGTAGTCTTGCCCACGGCATCAAAAACGATATCGTACTTCTCGCTGCCCTCCGAAAAGTCTTTTTTCTTATAATCAATTACCTTTTCCGTGCCAAGGGATTTTACCATCTCAACATTAGAACTACTGCAAACGCCCGTGACTATCGCCCCATTTAGCTTTGCAAGTTGAACGGCATAACTGCCCACACTTCCGGAAGCTCCATAGACCAAAACCTTTTGTCCATTTTTAAGATTTGCCTTTTCAAGAAGGAACAAGGAAGTCATTGCTCCTACAGGTAAAGCGGCGGCTTCTTTAAAACTTAGATTTTCCGGTTTTAGAGCTACGACACCGTTCTTCCATTCCTGTGGCAGGCAGATATATTCCGCATAGGACCCGGTTTTTAGCATTGTGGTCGTACCGAATACAGAATCTCCAACTTTAAATTTTGTAACGTTTTTTCCGATGGCTTCTATGGTGCCGGCCAGTTCATGCCCTAAAATTTTCTTCTTTGGATTAAACAAGCCAAATATCAGTCTTGCCGGAAGCCAGAACAAAGGCGGGAAATCAGAACTCCGCAACCGCACATCGCCCGACGTGACCGTTGCCGCATGAATTTTTACGAGCATCTCATTATCTCTCGGCTTCGGTTTTTCTATTTCTGTGACTTCAAGGACATTTGGCGGGCCATATTTTTTGTAGACTACGGCTTTCATATTCATTGTTTATCAAATTTCGAATTAAGATTGACTTCTTATATAGAGACTTATTTAGGTTTTGAATATTCAATTAATTCCTCTACGTATAGAAAATCACCTTGATTCTGAGTGAGTTTTATGAAGTTTTTTACAGCAGGTGCATACAACCAAACCTCCTCTTCATTTGCGCTATATCCTCTGGAATTCGTGGTTTTACCGGTGTATTTAATGGTGTAAGCCATGAATGTTCCAGCTTCTACTGTTTCTTCTTGGTATGATAAAATCTCAGCATCATGACTTTGGTTTCCCGTTGTTCCATCTTGACTTGTCCAATTGTTTTCATATTTCCACTTTTTACCTACTTCCAGAGGCCAGTCATACTTGGGTGTTTCGCTTTCTTCCGGCTTCACAATGTCAGAAATTGGAATGGTATCATTTCCGATTGTCATGCCTAAAACACCATCAACATTGACTATTTCTCTTGTCTCTTTTCCATCCGAGCGCACTTCTCCTTCCGTTGTTACACCTTTATATTTCCATACCCATTTTTCGCCAACTTGATAATCAGCTAAAGTTGGTTGTTGGATGATACCAGATTTCTTAGGACTGCTACAAGCACTGAGCATTATTATTGAGAAAAACATTACAATTTGACTTTTCATGATAAAATATATTTCAATTGTGCCTACTTCTTTTTAATGTCTTTTTTTAAGCTTGTTCAGGCCGTTCTTTAATAAATTCTTACTCATGGTTCAACCAAAGTGAATTGTAATTCGTTGGATTCTCAGTTCAGTTTCGAAGTCGAAGTTCTTACCTTTTCTATTTTTCGGTAGCCCCATTTCAATCCGAATAAAGGCCTTAAAAAACCAATCCTTCGAATTACAAACTCGTAGAGGACAAAGGATGCCAGACCCGTAAAGATAACAATGAGTATAAATTTCAGAGCCACAGGAATCTCGAGAGGAAGTATCATATAAGCTCCGGCGTACAAAATAAACATGTGTATGATGTAGACGGGATAGGCTGCCTGGCCCAGATAACTTAGGATACTGCTGGGCCTGTTCAGATATTTATAGGCCCACCCAAAAAGTCCGAAGATCCAGCAATTGGACTCAATGGCCATAAGATATCCCGGAGACTTCAGATCGAATACCAAGAAACGAACCAGGTATAAACCTAGTGCCAGGATAGTGTACAACCACCTCCATTTGAGCAGGGTATTCCAGAACGCACTTCCGCTATAGACAAAGAGAAAACCAAAAAAGAAAGCCAGAAGCCCCAGGAAAAAACCGTGCCAGGTCTGGGCATACATCTCAAAGAGGCCTGGATTCACCAGTACAACTTCGAGTATGAAAAAAACCGATACAAGAAGTGGTCCGAAAGGATTACTCATAAAACCTGAAAGCCCTTTCCAAAAGGCACCCCCTTCATGCTTTTTCAAATAGTAGAACAACGGGGCTAACAAAACGACATAGGTAAATATGTTTCCCAGGAACCATAAGTGCCCTGCATGTGGATAATAGGACAGCGGCATACCGTAGTACTTTTGAAACACGAGAAAATGCAAAGGGGCAATAGCAATTATACCAAAGAAAAAGGGGAGGAGGATACGCCTGGAACGCTCCAGTAAGAGTGCCTTCCAATGGCGCTTGCGCATGGCAAAATAAACCCCCATGCCCGATACGTAAAACAGCAGGGGTATGCGCCAGATGTTCAGCATGGTCATGGGTTTCCAGAGTCCTTCCAACGATTCTTCACTTCTTATGAACCCGATGAAAAGGGCCCAGGGCTGAAAAATGATAGCGATATGATAGATGAGCAGCAGACCAATGGCAATAACACGGAGCCAGTCAATATCGTATCTTCTTTTTGATTTCATGAGAATGAGGAATTTGTTTTTGTTATTGAAGCATCATGGCGATGACCGGCCGGGTTTTTTCCACCTCCACGATATCCAGGGGCATACCCATCGGCTGTAATTGCTGCTGCAACATTTCGTAGATGGGTTTGACATCCTTAAAAGGGCCTGAGACTGTTTCTCTGGCTGTGGCCCCGAAGTTGTTCAGCTCGGATTTGTCTGCTCCGGCGTCCATCAGGAGTTGTACGATTTCCACCCTACAGAAGAAAGCGGCTGCGTGAAGGGCTGTCGACCCGTCATTGTTTTTAACGGATAAATCGGCCCCTGCATCAATGAGTGCTTTGGCGATTTTAGGTTTGTTAAATGTGGCTGCGGTAATCAGGGGAGAGGATCCACTAAAAGCATCTTTTTCATCGAGATTCGAATCGGCTTTTATGTGTTGGCGGACTGCTTCGAGATTTCCGGATATTACAGCCGTTTGAAGGTCCACATTCGGAGGCGTTGATGTGCCCTCAGTTGTTGAATTCGCTTTAGACTGTCCACAGGCCGAAGTCAGGACAGCGAGGAGGAAAATGCCCGAAATTGCTTTTAAAGTACTCATTTTAAGAATTTTCATTTGTTTCGTATTTAGGATTTGTATTTTGTTTTTACAAAGGTCCTTCAGATTGTGAGGCAGTACTAATGAGGTATGCAGCGATATGCATCAAGTATGATGAAGTCCTGAAAAATTATGACGCATGGATATCAATTATGGCGCAGTGCCCCCGTTTTAATTCTTCGTTGAGCGTACCGCATGCTCCCGCTTTGCCATAAATTTTTCTAATTTCGGTACTCCAGAAAATAGTATGTCTGAACCCACCCGTACAGGAGATCGTTTTATCGACCAATCACAAGCCCTTGTTTTGGAGAATCTCTCCAATGAAAAATTTGGGGTTTCTGAGCTGGCCGAGGCTATGAACATGAGCCGATCTAACCTGTTGCGAAAGGTGAAGAAGCAGACGAATCTTTCGGCCAGTCAATTCATACGTCAGATCCGACTGCAAAAGGGTATGGAGTTGCTGAAGGAGGACAACGCCCTTACTGTTTCAGAAATTTCCTACGAAGTTGGCTTTGGGAGCACATCTTATTTTATCAAGTGTTTTCGGGAACACTATGGCTATCCTCCCGGAGAGGTGTTAAAAAGGGAATTTGTGGAAGAACCGGCTCAGGCCAAACCTCCCCGCAAAATCCGTATAGCCCTTATCGCAGCTGCAGCTGTCACCTTCATAGCCATCGCGCTCTCGGTCGTGTTTTATCATAAAAAGCCAGCACCCGAGATCGCGCCTCTCGAAAAGTCTATAGCTGTACTTCCCTTTAAGAATGAAAGCAGTGATTCCACCAATGTCTATTTTGTGAACGGGCTTATGGAATCGACCCTGAACAATTTACAAAAGATTGAAGACTTCAGGGTGGTCAGCCGGACCTCGTCGGAGAAATTTAGAAATACGAACAGGGGTATTCCGGACATTGCGGAAGAACTCCACGTGAACTATGTGGTTGAGGGGAGTGGCCAAAGGAATGGGGATATAGTTTTACTAAACATTCAGTTGATCGAAGCAGCGTCAGACCGGCCCATCTGGTCGCAGCAGTACAATCGTAAAGTAGTCGACATATTCGCCTTGCAAAATGAAGTGGCCCGTGAGATCGCCGAGGCTGTCGCCGCGACGGTGACACCTTCTGAACAGGAGCAAATAGCGAAAAAGCCCACTGAAAATCTTTTGGCATATGATTTTTACCTTCAGGGATTAGATCTGTTTTATCTGAGAAGCAGAGAGGGGTTAGAAGGGGCTATACCTTTGTTTGAGAAAGCCATCGAAGAGGATCCTCAGTTTGCCCTTGCCTATGCGAATGTGGCCATTTCGTACTACCTCCTCGATGTATACCAGAAGCAAAAACAACATACCGAGCGCATCAATACCTATGCGGATAAGGCCCTGCTTTACGATTCCAAATCTGCGGAAAGCCTTATTGCCAAGGCCATGTACTATATGCAGACTGAAGAGTTTCAATTGGCAGTCCCGCATTTGGAGAAGGCCCTTGAGTATAATCCAAACTCCACTACCGTAGTACAGATACTCGCAGACTTATATGCCCGGGTCATCCCCGACACCGGTAAGTATCTGGAATATGCCTTAAAGGGCGTTCAGATGGATATTGCAGCCAGTGATTCCATAGCCCAGAGCTATATCTATTTAACGCTGAGCAATGCGCTGATTCAAACGGGATTCGTGGAGGAGGCCATGACCTATATCGAGAAGTCCCTGGCCTACGATCCCACGAATTATTACGCCCCTCTGGTAAAGACTTACATTATGCATGCCAGAGACAGGGACCTGGATGCAACCAAAAAGCTATTGTTGAGGGAGTTAAATAAAGATACCACCCGATTGGATATCCTGCAGGAGGTCGCTAAAATGTACTATTTTCAAAAGGCTTATGACAGCGCCTATTTCTATTATGAGAAATTTACAGGAGCAAGGGATTTGTACAACCTGAATATGTATCCACAGGAAGATGTCAAGATTGCCGTGGTCTATAATAAAAAAGGCCTGACGGAACAGGCTAAAGATTTTTTTAATTCTTATGCGGAGTATTGCGATAAGGATCAGTCTATTTACAAGAGTGCCAGTATGGCCGTAAAGTATGCCTATGAGGGAAAGACCGAAGAGGCGATTGAACAACTTAAGGTTTTCGCAACACAGGATAATTACCAGTACTGGATATTGGTTTTCATGGAAGAGGACCCGCTCATGGACGTCTTGAAAGGTCACCCGGAATTCAAAGGGATTATGCAAAAGATAAGGGACCGCTTTTGGGAAAATCAGGAGCTGCTCCAGAAAACGCTGTCCGAAAAGGGATTAATCTGACCGGCAGGGCTCTTATTCTGAGTTGAGTGACCTCGAAGGTGTAGTCTGGCCATAAGCCCCTAAACTTTGAACCTTGAGTCACTGCCCACTGCCAACTGTCACTGCCAACTGCCACTGCCCACTGCCGACTGCCAACTGCCACTGCCGACTGCCGACTGCCACTGCCGACTAATCCCGCCCCGTCCAGGCAAAGTTCAAAGGCTACTCCTGGAATGGGGTACTAATGTTTTGGAAGTCCCGAATAGGTTTTCAGACCCAAAACTTCTTCCAGGAACTTGTTGGTCTCCCTTTTAACCGATTCGAGATCCTTTGAGGTGATATAGGATGCCATGACATGGGCACCCACATTGGGAAAGGCCACTTTCCTTTTTTTGTTATCCGGTGTGCCGAGTTCTTCAAACATACTGAGCATGGCTGGGACAGAAACCGTGCTGTCCTGATGGATTTCATCTTTGTAATAGTATCCCAAAAATACAGGCTGCTGAACATCTTCAAAAGTCTCTTCAATCATGGTTTCATCCATAAGTATCTGAAGTTGCGACAAGGCCTCCACCCGGTACTTGGGGGTCCAATATTTTCGATCCGCTTCCGTAGGGTTGTCGAACTCATGGTAATCCCCTCCCTTGACCCATTTGGCCAGTGGCACGCCCCAATGCCAGGTCAATATCCTGGCATTGGAGTCAAAAATCTCAATATTCGGGGAGTACAGGAGCATGCCCGCTATATCCGGGTCGCCTCCTGCCAGATAAAGTGCCAGTGTTCCGCCCGTTGAGGTTGCCATTAAAATGACTTTATCCCCGAGTTGTTTTCCCACCGCAATGGCCTCTTTGGCCGAAGACAGCAACTTATCGGCCGTGAGCGTCAGCATCGGTTCATCCTCGACCAATCCATGACCGGCCAATCGGGGCAGGTATAAATTGCAGCCATAGCGTTTGGCGGTCTCAAGATGTAAAGGATCGCCTTCTTCCTGGCTGGCGGACCAGCCATGCAAATAGACAATGCTATATGCCGTTTTCTTCGGAATACTGTCTGCCCATACAATTCGGGCTTCATTGTCGGGTTTTATATTTGGGATGGCGGCTTCATGCCTTTTGATTTCCGCTTCCAATTGCCCCAGATCCGATGTGATTTCGGGGAGTGACTTATTGAGTTTGGGTGTATCCACTTTGGGTCCGAGTATGTATACGAATACAACGAGAACCACACAGAGCAGAAGAAACTTCAGAATTTTTTGAGCCATAACCTTAATACTATTTGAAGTTTGATAAAGGTACTGTTTTCAGAGCCTGCCGAAAAAATTCCGCTTGAACCTGAATCTGTCATAGACTCAATCGCTTGGAACGTTCAACCCGCCGCTTCCACAAACCCCAGTGTTTTACTGGCTATGGTTAACGCGGCCCATGTTGCATTGCACGACAAGTGGGTTGATTTTTAGCCTCGATTGGCGCACCATTTCGATTACGGGATCAGGGTATCCTGATCGCGATTACGACGCCGTAATACCTGTACGGTGCCGTCGGAAGCGTTCCGCCGCTATCAAGGGGAGAAAGCACTCCCATATCAAATGGCCGAGCCCAGTCCGACTTTAGAGACAAAACGGGAGTGGATTTTGATCCCTCCCGTTTTTCTGTTTTCCAGCAAGCGATGTGTTGGCAATCACTTATTAATTTTACCAGACCAGTTCGGCTTGCGCTTTTCGGCAAACGCAGTGGGGCCTTCGATCATATCGGGCGAATGGAACATATCGTTTACCGCGCTGTATTTGGCTTCGATGGCATCTTTCAGCACAGGTTCATTCAGGCCCTGCATGGCTGATTGCTTGGTAGCGCGAATCGACAAGGGCGCACACGCCAGAATTTGGTCAGCCCAGCACCGCGCGCCCGCCATAAGATCATCAAGCGGCACAACCTCGTTCACAAAGCCAAGCTGCTGGCCTTCGGCGGCAGAGACCGCGCGGCCCGTCAACATCATGCCCATGGCCTGCTTCATACCGATCTGGCGTGGCAAACGGTGCATCCCGCCAGCCAGGGCGGCAAGGCCGACCTTGGGTTCGGGCAAGGCAAAGGTCGCGTTTTCTGACGCCACGATGATGTCACATGCCAAGGCAATCTCGAACCCACCGCCCATCGCCGTGCCATTTACGGCAGCGATCACCGGCTTGTCGATCTCGGCCAGTTTGCGCGGAATACGATGCAGCCGATCCCAGAACTGCTCCTTGATCTCCACGGGGCCAGGTGTCGTATGCCCACCCAGACGGGTCGTATCCCCTCCCCGGCAGAACGCCTCGCCTGCGCCAGTAACCACGATCACGGCTACATCATCACTGCAGCGACAGTGCTCCAGCGCGTCCACCC
>CAKZOC010000261.1 GCA_937136025.1 uncultured Bacteroidota bacterium | reverse complement strand
TGAAGCGTGGGGACTCCCAGGGGGGTTTTTACAATCCGATATGGAGATGCATCAAGCCGCCAACGAAGTTTTATACAAACGTACAGGTCTGAGAGATGTGTTTTTGACCCAGTACCACACCTTCAGTAGTTTGAATCGGGGTTGGGATGTCAATAAGCGCAGTCAGTCAGCCATCCATCAGGTACAATCAATCTGGCCGGAAAAGCACAAAGCCGAATTGGAAGCGTGGTTTTATCAAAGATTCATTTCAACTGCTTTCCTGGCACTCATCCAGGCAGATAAGGCTTCACTTTCAAATGATCATATCAGTGAATTTTGCGAATGGAAACCAATTTCTGATTTACCGCCTTTGGTTCTGGATCACCAACTTATGATTGAGATGGCTTTGGAATACTTAAAAGTTCAAATCAATTACATGCCCGTGGGGAAGTTTTTATTAGCGGACAAATTTACCATGTCTGACGTACAAATACTTTATGAAACCATTTTACAAAAAAAGTTGGATCGCGGAAATTTCCAAAGAAAAATGTTGAAGCTGGGAATCTTTAAAAGACACGAAAAGTTAATGACGGGGGCCTCAAATAAAGCGCCATTCCTTTATAGCATAAACGATGAGGCCTATAAAAAGTTGCTGGAAGAGGGAATAGGATTTATATAAAACTCCGTGTTTTCATGTTGCCGCCTAATCCCTTTGCTAACCGACATTAACATTGAATAAGTAACCCACAAGAGCGGTCAGTCCCATGGCAACCGTTCCCCAAAATGTAATTCGGATAATGGCTTTTCCAATACTTGAACCCCCTGTTCTGGCAGCTAATGCTCCCAATATTATTAGAAAAACGAGTGCAAATCCGTAAAGGGAGTATTCCAGACTTTGTAAGGGAAGGAAGATTGTAACAAGAAAAGGAAGCAATCCTCCAATTGTAAATGCTGCCCCCGATGCAAATGCTGCCTGTACAGGCTTCGCCTGGCTAATTTCATTAATCCCTAATTCGTCTCTGATGTGTGCTCCGAGGGCATCGTGCTTTGTTAATTCTTTAGCCACTATAAGGGCTGTTTCTTTTTTCAGACCTCTTTTTTGATAAATTTCCGCCAGTCTTTGCAACTCTATTTCGGGCATGTCCTGGAGTTCTTGCTTTTCACGTTCGATATCAGCTTTCTCCACATCTGTTTGGGAACTTACGGAAACATATTCTCCGGCTGCCATTGATAAAGCACCTGCAACTAATCCGGCTAATGTGGCCAGAACAACCGGCTCTCGTATATCACTTGCCGCAGCAACGCCAATGGCAATACTTGCCGTTGATAATATCCCATCATTAGCCCCGAGTACGGCGGCTCTTAACCAATTACTCCGATTTATGTAATGAGGGGCTAAGTAATCCTCTGATTCGTCTTTCATTTCGGCTATGGGTTCTCAAAATTCAAAATGACTGTTAACAAGATAACCATTGTTCATCAAAGCGAGCTTAAGTCCGTTACTGAATGTTCGACGATTGTGAAGCCATTGGGCATGTTTTACTATTTATTCCGTTTTGAATACAGGACTTTTTATTTGTTCAAAGCACTCCGGATTTGGTTTAACATTCGGGGTATTAAAAAAATCATTTGCCGTTTGCATCGCACATGAATTCCCCCAATTCGTAGTGGGTGTGTGTTTCCAACCTCTAAAAACCAAATGATAGCTATTAGACAGGTTGGTCCTCATGGATGCTGCCCATTTTACTGGCGTTTCATTGTCGTATTCTCCGCTAATCAACAGTACAGGCACATCACTTTTAACGGCTTTATTTTCGCGTTCCGATACTTTCTGGACCCCCCATATTTTGCAGATTTCATCATCGAATACGGCAGGGGATAATCCTTGAACTTCCGGATACTTTGTAGTTTCAGATGCGATGGTGGCGGCTGAATTGAATGGGTTTTCCTCTGCGCACCAGACAGAAAGCCGCATACCTAGACCTGCTCCATTACCCGGTTCTTGGAATAAATAAGAAAGTTGCTCTTTTACCGAGGTCAGATCCCCATTGAGTAGCTTATGGATTTCAAAGGGCACATTCACAACATCTCCCGTTGACGCGGAGGTGAAAACCGTGATTAAATCGGCTCCTGTTAAATGGAATTTTTCTGCTTTCCCATTGGCGGGATTTTCAACGATGACTTCGAGGGGGGCTTTAGTCTTATTATTCAGATAATTGTAGAAGCGGCTTTTAATATTCGGATATGCCTTGTTGCAGTACGTGTCGGAATCACAATCAGAAAGTAATTGATCTACAGATTCTAACAGGTTTTTTACGCTTTCTTCATCATAGCTTACCTCTAACGGAAGCGGTGAATCCATGACCACGCTTCGTATGCGTTCTGGATAATCTCTCAGTAATACCTGGGCGATTTTTGTACTGTAAGATATGGTGAGCAGATTGTACTCCTGAATGCCTAAAACGTTAACCAGGTCATTGATGTCCGCAGCTATTTCGTTGGTATTGTATTCGTTGAGGTCGATCCCTTTTTGAGTCAATCGCTCTCGGCAACTTTTAGCGGCTTCTGCAAGAAGTGCGTCAGCTTCATGCGCATTGTAATCCGGAAGGTTTATGGTGTGCAGTGCCATGGACCATTCAGGACAATCTAAATGGGGTTTGGCGTAAAAGTTTCCTCTCTGCTCGACTAGTATAAAATCCCTGTCGTCTAAATATTCATAGGAATTCATGTACTGTGCTGAAGGCATGGTTGTAGAGCCCGGTCCTCCGACGGTATAAATGATCGGGTCAGGTTTTGGATTGGGATTTCTGCTTTTAAAAATATAAATGGGGATTTGAATCCTCCGGCTACCCGGGTCATTTCTGTTTTCCAGGACTTCCAGGTATCCAAACGTATAATTCTGTCCTTTTGGAATTTTATGAGTGGTCTTTTCAGATGCCTTAAATGTTGGCTCAAACGTTGCCTCCGCCTGACAAAAACATAGGGTGGAAAGGAATAAAAAGACGGTTGTGCACGTAAGTTTATCTATCATTCCTTCTGGTGTTTTCAATTCCTGACAACCTCATTTTTGTCGTTTATAGTGGCTCTGGGTTATTTGGTTCAAATATGTTTTTGTTCCAATCAATTCAAATTTTAGTTGTCATAATACAAATACCTTTATTAGTACTAATCCAATGAATACAAATAGTCATATATTACCCAATATTAGCAACACTCCGATCTTATCTGAGCCAAAAATGGGTGAAGTAAGCGATTGTTCTGGCTATGGTAGTCAAGATCATTCCAATTCTCCTCCGAATGAAACTCCTCCTAATAATTGGGCGGGGTGTGCAATCCTCTTTGAGTAGCCATTCAAGTGGGTGAATCATGAGAGAAAGAGTTAGACACGATGAACCAAGGATAATGCTTAATCCAATAGCTTCTTCGTATTGTTTATTCTTAAAGGCAACGTTACCTTTAGTTTTCATTTCTTATGCTGACATTTATTATGTAAAAATTTCTCGAATATGAAAAT
>CAKZOC010000260.1 GCA_937136025.1 uncultured Bacteroidota bacterium | reverse complement strand
GGCCTAGGCACTGTAATTATTGCCAAACCCGTGCTGTCCGATCTGGAAGACTTAAAAGAAGGCGGTACCATTTGGGGATATCCACATTGTGCCCAGCAAATGCAAATCACGCAAACGGCTATTGATAAGAAATTGACCTTGATCGCTTTTGAGGATATGTATGTATGGTATCCCAATGGTCAGATGGGAAGGCATACTTTTTATAAAAACAACGAAATGGCGGGGTACTGCGCTGTGATTCACGCCCTGCAGCTAAGAGGTGTTGATGGTCATTATGGCAATCAGAGAAAGGTAATCATCTTTAGTTTTGGGGCGGTCAGCAGAGGGGCGATTTATGCCTTAAAATCGCACGGATTCAGAGATATTACAATTTGTATTCAAAGACCCGATCATGAGGTCAGGGAGGAAGTATTGGATGTGCATTATACCAGGCTCAGAAAGGGAAATGGGAACGAACCCCGTTTGATCGTAGTGGAACACGATGGTTCTGAAAGATCGTTATTGGATGTAATACATGAGTCTGAGATCATCGTTAACGGGACCTATCAGGACACAGATGATCCAATAGACTACGTACAGGAGCACGAAAAGGCAGTATTTAAACCGGGGACATTAATTATTGATGTGAGTTGCGATGAGGGTATGGGATTTTACTTTGCAAAACCTACCACTTTTAAAAAGCCCATGATCGCAATTGACGGGGTTGACTATTACGCGGTGGACCATACCCCAAGTTATTATTGGGAAAGTGCTACGAGATCTATTTCCGCTGCATTATTAGTGCATGTGCCCTCTGTGGTGTCCGGGTATGAGAACTGGCACAAAAACAAGACTATTCAAAACGCTGTAAATATTAATAGAGGCGTCGTGGTCAAGGATTCGATTCTGAGATTTCAGGGGCGTGAGAGTCATTATCCTCATGAACTAAAAGTATAGGTGGACTCGTTTTGCGCAGAGGGCAACGTAATGTTTAATACACTGTGATGTACATAGGGCGACCCGTATCTTCTCAGGGCAGGAGACCCCTTAAAACAGCTATTCAGGTGTGGATTCTTCTAACTACTACCCCCAGTGTAAGGTCTTTCATCGCGGACTTTCAATTAATTATTTCCTAGTATCAGGGGTAATCCGGAATCACCACTGCCCACGATCACTACTTTGGCGTTGGGTGACCTGGCCAATTCCAATGTCGCATCAATTCCCTTATCCTGCAAGATCTTATCGGTTAGTGAGGCACTTAAGATTCGGTTGGCATCTGCTTTACCCTGAGCCTCAATCGTAACCTTTTCAGCCTCTTTTTGAGCGGTCACCAGACGAAATTCATATTCCAGGGATTCTTGCTCCTGTCGGAGTTTACGTTCAATAGCATCCTTGATGGTGCCTGGCAACGTAACATCCCGCACTAAAATCTCATTGAGTTGGATGTATTGTTTATCGACTATTTTTTTGGTTTCTTCATAAATCTCAGCCTGTATCGCATCCCGTTTGCTGGAATACAATTGCTCTGGCGTATAACGTCCAACAACACTTCTTGCGGCCGATCGTATGGTAGGCAGCAAGACACGTTGAATGTACTCCGAACCTTTTTCCTGGTGTAGCTTCCCCAGAAACTCCCGCTTGGGTTCAAACCAGGCCGAGGCATCCAGTTTTATTTCCAATCCGTTGGAGGAAAGCACCTGCATTTTTTCAAAAACCTCCTGCTGTCTCACCTCATAGATAAAGACTTTGTTCCACGGGGCTACAATATGAAAGCCTTCGCCCATGGGGGGCTGGTCGGTCACCACACCTCCGCTAAATGTTTTGTACAACACACCGGCTTCCCCGGAACCTATGGTCACTGCGGATTTTGCTATTAATACAACCAATGCAATAATTATAAGTACTGCCGGCAATGCAATTTTTGGTACTTTATTCATGATTTTTCTTTTAAATGCTTTGAATTTATTTCAATATGAACAGATTATTTTTTTCTGTTTCGGTAATGACTGTTTCAGACCTTTACGTTTTGCACGTTCATTATATTCGTTAGCTAGAACACTAACGAAAGCCTTTGACGGACTTCATTCCAGACTCCCCGAATTGTCATTAAAAAAGGATTTATGCAGTGCCCCTATATGTTTGGGGTTGGCCTATCTAAAGACGACTTTTTTCGGTGATGTTTTCACTCGAATCAACTAAAATCGCAGGAGCACTACCGGAGACTTTGTTAAACTCTAGTCTTACATGACTTTCCCTGGTAAAACAACTTTGTTGATATCTGGCGGAGAGTGGACTTTTGAAGGTCCAAAATCTACATTTTCCGCGGAGATAATGGTAAAAGGATAAACGGGTTTCCAGGATTATAACAATTCTGAGTAACGGCTGTGTAAAGGTGGGGCTTTTTCTTGGATAAAATGTTATATGGGAAAGACTAAGAGCTCTTTGACTCTTTCAATTTTTTACAAAAATGAATTGCTGAATGGTCACTCCCTTTACTTCGGAAAAGATATTCGCCAAATAGGTATAGTCATAGCCCAATTGTTCGCTGATAAAATGGGAATGGTTTACTTTGGGAATTTCGTCCGTATAATGGATCAATTCAATGATAAGCACCTTAAAGCTTTCAATAATAATCTTCCGCTTATCGTCCGGTAATACCAGGCCAAATGCTTTCAGGTTTTTGCGGAGTTCTTCTCGTTGGAGATCCCAGATATTTTCCAAAACCTCAATAGTTCCAAGGTTAACATGAACAGCATGAAGGCTAAGTTCTTGTAATACTTGCTCTACTATTATTTTACAAAGTAATTTACCATGTATTTGAGAAAGCAAATTGAAGTAACCCCTTAACTGTTACTTCCCGATACAGAAATTCGCAAAAATATTGCCAAGCAGATCGTCCGAAGTGATTTCACCGGTAATTTCACCCAAGTGGAAAAGGGCCTGATTGATATCAACTGAGAGCAGGTCTGAGGGTACTTCTTCATCTATGCCTTCCTGCACCTTTGAGATTGCTTCCTGGGCCTTGAGCAGCGCCTCGTAGTGACGGGAATTACTCACAACGGGGTCTGCATTGCTTAGAAAACCCGTCTCGACATAGCTGAGCAGTTTCTGTTGGAGTTGTTCGAGGCCCTCGCCGGATTTGGCCGATAAGCACAAGGCTTCGGGGAGTACGGTGCCAATTTCCTCTCTTGCTTCTGTGCTGACCCGATCGATTTTGTTGACCAGCAGAACAATGGGTTTATCCGGGTATTTTTGGAACAGATCCTCGGATTCCGTTCTGGCTCGGGTGAGGGCGGAACCCGTCAATTCCGTGGCATCCATGATATAGATGAGAATTCGGGCTGTTTCCATTTTTTCATGGGTACGCTGGATCCCAATCTTCTCTACCGTATCCTCTGTTTCCCGTATTCCCGCCGTATCGATAAACCGGAATCCGATGCCATTGAGTGTAATTTCATCCTCAATCGCATCCCGCGTAGTACCCGCAATATCACTTACAATGGCTTTTTCCTCTTTTAATAAGGCATTGAGCAGGGTGGATTTCCCGACATTGGGCTGCCCTGAAATGGCGATGGGTATCCCTTTTTTAATCACATTGCCCATGGCGAAGGAATCGATGAGCTTTTTTAAAAGTCCGTGCAAGTCTTCCAATAACTGCTTAAAGGCCGATCGGTCTGCAAATTCCACATCTTCACCCGAAAAATCCAGCTCCAAAGTGATCATAGAGGCAAAGTGAATGAGTTGATTCCGAAGTTCTTGAATTTCAGAGCTATACCCTCCCCGCATTTGCCGAAGCGCCAACAGGTGGCTAGCTTCGTTTTCGGAGGCAATGAGGTCGGCGACCGCTTCCGCCTGGCTCAAATCCATTTTCCCATGGAGAAAGGCGCGTAGTGTAAATTCTCCTGCCTGGGCCATTCGGCATCCCTCCTCCAAAAAAAACTGAAGTATTTCCTGCTGAATGTACTGGGAGCCATGACAGGATACTTCAACGACGTTTTCTCCCGTATAGGATCGGGGGGCACGAAACAGGGTGACCAGCACTTCATCCAGCATCCGGTCCCCTTTGTATAGCCATCCCAGATGCACGGTATGACTGTCACAAGTGGTCAATTCCCGGCCGGAAGCAGACTTAAAATGAGACGCTACCCTTTGAATGGCATCGGCACCCGAAATCCGGATGACGGCTATGGCTCCACTTCCTGAGGCGGTTGCCAGGGCGATGATGGTATCTTGGTCAAGCATGTGAGAACCGGTTATCTCATTAAGCAATTCAGGCAAAAATACTACGAAATAAGGACTTATGCAGGAGTGGCAAGCGCGTTCTGTATTGCCTACAGGGTGAAAGCACCAAAGGGGAAACCCTTGAAGTTTTTAACTTTTTATTTCAAACGTGTAACAAAAAAGCGATTTACCCGACAAATTATTGTAGTAATGTTTAAGTTTTAATGCAATCAAAAAATGGAAATTGTCTCTGAAGATGGCCTGAGAATCGACAGGCCTTTGCTTACCGTAACCCATCTGATGCAACTCCTGACCTATGTTACAGGTTTTGGAGGGCTTCTGGTTCCTTTGGTTCTTTGGCTAACTAATATGGACCGTGTAGAGGGGATGGATGAGCATGGCAAGGCTATCCTGAATTTACAGCTTAGTCTGATTTTATATGTTGTAATCAGTATTCCCGCCATCTTGCTTTTAGGCCTGGGGATTATCACCTTGATTTGCACCGGGATCCTGGGTTTTGTATTACCGATTGTCAATGCGGTACGGGCCAGCAACGGGGAGTCCCCGAGTTATTTTTTGACCATCCCATTTATTAACTGAGTTTTTAGAAGACCTGGATTACACGGTTAAATCATTCGATGAATTACGCGCTGAATTTGAGAAGTTCATTACAGTCAAGGATGTACAACATGCCGAAGAGCTTGCCCTGGCAGCCACTCGCAAATTTCCAGACAACTCTGAAGCCTGGATATTGAAGGCAACAAGTCAACGATTGAAAGGGTCTTTCGATGCAGCCAAAGAAGCTATTCAGCAATCTTTACTTATTCAGGACTCTCCTG
>CAKZOC010000259.1 GCA_937136025.1 uncultured Bacteroidota bacterium | reverse complement strand
ATCCTGACCCGTCACAACCTCAATAGGAAAAAGGATGGGGCGGCTCGGACTCGCGTCGTTTTCAAAAGCGGCCAGTTGCAGGTTTAAAAGATACGTCCCGTCGGTTACACCCCGGGGGACATAGATCAATTCAGTAATTGTGGCATGGGGTCTGGGATGCTCCGGCAGTCCCCAAAAGGCCTTGTGGGCCGAGAGCTTTCCCCCATCTTCCTCCCGGTCCACGGAAGGCAGGTCCAACAACAGGTGTACCACCCCTTTTGCACGGAGCCAGGATGCCGCCCGGGCTTCCAGAAAGGGCGGATTTGTGTCGGAATACTGTTTGAATTTTTTAGACTCCGGGTTCGGCAAGGTTCTCAGGATCACCGCCTCTGGCAGGGGTTCCTGCAGCACCGACCGGAGCTGCGCATGCGTTATCAACCGGTCCTCAGCCTGTTGCTCCGGGGTAAGACTTACCAGCGCGGCGACCACCCAGGGGGCCGGGGGATGCTCCAATACCGACTCTGCCCCCCTGGTAATATGACCCAGGCACTCGGTATGCGTTCCGTGGGCATGGGGGTTAAAGGCGATGTCATTGAAATTTACCGCGGCTCCGGCCTGAACGCTGCCTGTAAAACTCCCCGAGCTGTGGGGTTCGATCCGTGGAAAATCCACACCCCAACACCGGACGCCCCGGTTCCCACCACGCACGGGAATCGAAATATCCACTCCCCTGGAAAGGTCCGCTTCCCAGGAGGTTTTCCCCAACGTAAATTGCGTCTTCATATCACTACCCGCTGCGTTTTCACTTCAAATTAATCATAAATAAATCACTTGCAATTCCATCGGCTAAAAATTTACCTTTCCCGGAGGTGTACAGGGTCTCCGAATCGAGGAATAAAAACTGATTGTGAAGATACGGGGCGGCTTGTTGGAGAAGATACGCTTTGTATACTTCCCCGAATTCTTCCTCTATCTTTTTGAGGGAAACACCCCATCGGCTTCTCAGGCCTGTCATTACCGCCTCGTTATAGCGATCCCGGGGGGTCAGCACTTCAAATTCTGTCGCGATGTCACCCTTATCCAAAGCCCGGATATAAAGGGAATTATTCGAGGGGTTCCACCACCTTCTTTTACCGTCAAAAGAATGGGCCGCAGGGCCTATTCCCAGATAGGTTTCCCCTTGCCAGTACGCCGAATTATTACGGGAATAAAACCCGGGCTGTGCAAAATTAGAAATCTCGTAATGGTCGTACCCGGCCCCGGAAAGGGTTTGTACCAGATGGTCAAATTGCTCCTGGGCCGCTCCCTCATCCACATCGGCTGAAAGGCCTTTGGCGATAAAAGAGGAAAGGGCCGTCCGGGGTTCCACCGTCAGGGCATAGGCTGAAATATGCGGGGGTTTAAAATGCAGTGCCTGCTCCAGGTTATCCGCCCAAAGCTGCATACTGCTGCCGGGAATTCCGTAAATCAGGTCCAGGGAGTAATTTGGAAAAAGCCGGGCCGTGGCCTCCAGGGATTCCAGGGCCTGGACAGGGGTGTGCGCCCGATTCATCCAAAGGAGCTCCTCCGCATCAAAGGATTGTATACCCACACTCAGCCGATTCACCGAAGATAGTGCCAGCTCCTGTATTTTGTCGGACGTCAGGTCATCCGGGTTGGCCTCCAGGGTGATTTCGGCCCCGGGATCCAGATCAAACAAGGCTGCGGCTTGCCCAACAAAAACCTCGATTTCCGATACCGTCAGTATCGAAGGAGTTCCTCCTCCAAAATACAGGGTCTTGATTGGGCCCTGCCATCCCTGGTCTGCAAAATGCCGGAGCTCCTTTTGCATGGCCTGAAGAACGGCTGATTTATGCTTCAGGGAAGTGGAAAAATGAAAATTGCAATAATGACATGCTTGTTTACAAAAAGGGATGTGGAAATAAATGCCGCTCATGAACCTATTGAAAAATCAGAGGGGATGGAATCCCGCCCCCGGTGCTTTCCGCAAAACGAAATCCCTCTGTTTAAAGAAGGATAAAAATAGGCATTTTAAGAGGATTGACCGGGCTTTCTGAGCCGCCTTAAGATAATCCTTCACAGGATTACAGTCCGGCAGGAAGGCGGACATGCACCATTGCATACTGCTCTGGCTCCGTTACTTCTTGATCCGGCCTTCATTTTGCTTGATAAAAGCATCCCAACCCGTATAGGCCTTTCCGACCTCTACATTGCCCTTGTTGTAGAAATGGCATACGGCAGCGGCCAGACCGTCTGTGGAGTCCAGGTTTTTGGGAAGGGTGCCCAGCCCCAAAGTGGTTTGCAGCATTCGGGCGACCTGTTCCTTGCTCGCATTCCCATTTCCCGTAATCGACATTTTGATCTTTTTGGGGAGGTATTCGGTGATCGGGATCTGCCTGGAAAGTCCGGCAGCCATAGCCACCCCCTGGGCGCGGCCTAACTTGAGCATGGACTGGACATTTTTTCCGAAAAAAGGAGCCTCAATAGCAATTTCATCCGGATGATGGGTGTCGATCAGCTCCAGAGTCCGATCAAAAATAAGTTTCAGCTTGGTGAAGTGGTCTTTGTATTTACTCAGAACGAGCTCATTCATTTGAATGAATTCCATCTCTTTTCCACGGACGCGGATCACGCCAAATCCCATTATCGTCGTGCCGGGATCAATCCCGAGGATAATAAGTTCAGAGGGAACAGGTTTATTCATCGGTGTTGAGTACAAGGGGGATTCGAAAACGCGAACTCACCGGGATGCCCCGTTTCAGGGCTGGCTCTAACCTCGGCAGGCTTCGGAGGCTTCTGGAAACAATACGTTCGAATTCCGGGTTTTCCTTACTGAATTCAGGATTTTTGTCCATGGAAACCACAGAAATTTTTCCCTGATGATCTACCATAAAGTCCACGTAAAGCGTGTCGGCAAGGCGCTGATCCGACTGAAATTCAAAATCCTGAAGGGACATCGACAGGTGCATGACCAGGTTTTGCTCAAAACAGGTCTGTTGTTCGGGTTTTGAGGCTGTTTCTTCACAGGCATCAAAGAGCGGGTACTGGTCGACCTCATTCCAGTCAATAGCACTTAACTCTTCCTCCACCAATTGCCGTGTCTTCGTTTCCGGGGAAGCGAACCATTCACAAGAGGTGAGACTGAGTCCCAACAGGATCCAATAAAAACTGACAGTAAGCTTCATACAAGTGCTGTGCGGGCGGAAATTACGATTTTTTTCAGGGATTTGGCAGGGGAATATCTATACCCCGGCCCATACTCGGACCTCCTGATCCGGTTTACAGGTAATGGGAGTTGCGTACGAAACCGCCACATTTTCACCCTGTGCCTTCCCGCCCGCATCCGGGGTACTCCTAAAATTATAAATAATCTCAAGGAAGTGTAACTTTGGACGCTGCTGCACTACTAACAGGCAATAAAACCTCATGGATATCCTACTGCTGGTTCTTGGTTTTTTCTGTATGATTCTCGGGATTCTGGGGAGCTTTCTGCCGGTTGTTCCGGGACCTCCCATCAGTTGGTTGGGGCTTCTGCTTCTGGTCTTAACCCGGGTCATACCGAATGACTGGTGGCTTATCGTCATTACGGGAATTGTAGCCTTGGTGGTGGTGGCCCTGGATTACTGGATCCCCGCGGCCGGAACCCGAAAATTCGGAGGGAGCCGGGCGGGAATGATCGGTACGACTGTAGGCCTGCTGATCTCGATCATTTTCCCGGTTCTGGGCTTGGCCGGCATCGTGATCTGGCCCTTTGTGGGAGCTGTGGTGGGCGAACTCATCAATAAAACAAGTCATAAACAGGCCATGAAAGCTGCTTTTGGATCCTTTATCGGCTTTCTGACCGGCACCTTTCTAAAATTTGTCGTTACTGTCATATTCCTGGGGATCTTTTTAATGCGGGCATGGGATTACCGCATGGAGTTCTTCCCTTTTTTAAATGGATAACCGTATGGTTTTTACACCCAAACTCTCAAATACCCTTAAAACTGCCGGACCTTCCTTAGCCATCATCCTGTTGTCTTCTGCGTTGTTGATCAGCGGCATAGCTGAAGAGCACCCGGCAGTCTACACGGGCATCATTGTAGATCTCTGTCTCCTCTCCCCCTTCCTGGTTTTGGGAATCGGGCGTTTTTTAAAAACTTCGCCCATGCTTACCCTCCCCTTTCTGGGCGTGGGGTTCTTCCTGTGCTATTTTCTCATCCCCTGGGAACATCGCAATATGCTAACTGTATTGCAAACTTCTGTGTTACCCGTAATAGAACTGGGCCTGCTTTCCTGGGTGGTGTATAAGGCCACAACCTATGCCCGAAAAGCGAAAAAGAATGGGGTCACGCGGAAAGACGGGCTTACCGCCATCCGGGAGGTCCTTCAAAACAGTGGACTCCCCCAGGGTCTGGCCCGGTTTTTGACCACAGAAATCGGCGTGTTTTATTATGCCCTCTGGGCCTGGAAACCGGTGAAAAAGGACAGTATGGAATTCAGTATGTACCGGGAATCCGGTCAGATTGCTGTTTGTCTCGGGCTTCTCTTGGTACTCGGTATCGAAACGGTTGTCCTCCACAGCCTGCTGTCACCCAATTACACGGTTTTCGCCTGGATACTCAGCATTCTGAGTATATACAGCTGCTTTTACTTTTTGGCCCATCTGAAGGCCCTTTGGCTCAGGCCTACGATTCTTACCCTGGAAGGAGTGTGGTTTAAAAATGGATTGCTGGGGGAATCCTTTGTGGCATACGAGTCTATTGAGAAGGTTGAACGGCGGGCGTCCATCCCCGCAGATTTGATGGATTCAACCGGGGGGCTCGGACTCAAAAACCCGCCGGACACCCTCAATATGCTGATATATTTCTCCACCCCTCAAATGATAAAAAAGCCTTATGGGCAGAAGAAAGCCTATCGCATCCTTGGGATTTACATCGATCGCCCGCATGAATTTGAAAGTTCCATTCACCAGGAGTTGGAGCGGTTCATACGTGCAAGAGATGAATCGAAAGTCTTCCCGGGGATTCCTGAAAATTAAAGCCCCTGTGGCGGTCCCGGCGGAACCTGTCGGCTAACCTTTTTAAGTACTCCCCATTGTATCGGACATATCGGATGAAAAATGAGTTCTTTTCGGATTTAAGTTCTTAAATTCATCTTTGCATTGGGATGATTTCCACAAACCTCATCCCGGCACGTGCCCGAGGGCAGGGTTGGATTCGATCGAGATTCCTGCCGCTGCCGGAACAGGGGACGATCCGGAACAAACAACCAATTTCTATGGATAAAAAAACTTCGGCATTCGCTTACGGAGAAGATCACCTTACCGCGGGAAAGGCCCTTGCGATTGCGCGTGGAACCCTCAAAGGAATCCTAACAGAAAATGTACGCACCCGGGTTCGCGCCAGCGCCGCGGTGGTAAAGGAGATCGTGGAGCGGGGCGCTCCTGTGTATGGTATCAACACAGGCTTTGGCCCATTGTGTACCACCCGGATTTCGGCCAAAGACACCGAAACCCTGCAAGTGAATATTCTGAAAAGCCACAGTGTGGGTGTGGGTCGGTCTATCGATCCGGAAATTGCCCGACTCATGCTTATTTTAAAACTTCACGCCCTGGCCAAAGGGTATTCCGGTATTCAGGAAGCCACCCTGGACCGCATCCTCTGGCATATCGAAACCGAGATCACCCCAAGGGTTCCGTCTCAGGGATCTGTGGGCGCATCAGGGGATTTGGCCCCGCTGGCCCATCTGTTCCTGCCGCTGATTGGCCTGGGTGAAGTACATTTCAAAGGAAAGCGACTTCCCGCCGCTGCCGTCCTGGAAGAACACGGGGTTTCGGGGATTTCGCTCGGGCCCAAAGAAGGACTGGCACTCATCAACGGGACACAGTTTATTGCGGCCCACGCCGTCATGGTCCTGGAAAAAATGCACGCCTGCCTGTCTCAGGCCGATATTATCGGGGCTATGATGATCGAGGGACTGCAGGGATCCGTCAGGCCTTTCCATAAAAAATTGCATGAAGTGCGACCCTTTAAAGGGAACCTGCATGTCGCAGAGCGCGTCCGCAGGCTTTTAAAAGGGTCTGAAATTCTCGAGGACCACGTCAACTGCGAACGGGTTCAGGATCCGTATTCGCTCAGATGTATCCCCCAGGTTCACGGGGCCTCCCGCAATGCCTGGCTGCACTTAAAAGAATTACTGGATATTGAACTCAACGCCATTACCGACAATCCCGTCATTTTTGAGGCAGACCTGGCCATCAGTGGTGGAAATTTTCACGGGCAACCCCTGGCCATGGCTCTGGATTACGCCTGTATTGCTGCCTCGGAAATTGGGAATATTTCAGATCGTAGGATCTATCTGGCCCTGGAGGGCAACAATACAGACCTGCCGCAACTGCTTATGAAGGATACCGGTCTGAATTCCGGGTATATGATCCTTCAGTATACCTCAGCCGCTCTGGCCAGTGAAAACAAAAGCATGTGCCATCCTGCAAGTGCCGACAGCATCCCGACCTCTATGGGGCAGGAAGACCATGTAAGCATGGGATCCATAAGTGGTCGCAAAGCGTTGAGGGTCATTAAAAATGTCGAAAAAATACTGGCCATTGAACTGCTTACGGCCGCCCAGGCATTTGAATTTAGAAAGCCTCTCCAATCCGGGTGGTTTCTCGAACAGGTACACCAATTGGTGCGCACCCGGGTCTCCTTTGCCACAGAAGACCGGGTTTTTGCCACGGACATCGAAGAAGGAATTCAACTCATTCGCAACAAGGCCCTAATTCGGCTGCTGGACTCGGTTTCCGAGAAGCAAAAAGTATCTTTAAGAACGCCCTTATACGACGTTTTTGAAACCTTTTAACCCATGAGAAGACCCTTATCAGATAGTGAAGCCACCGCCCGGCTCATCGGGCCCTTTGCCCAACTCGTTACCCTGGAAGGTTTACCTCTGAAGGGAAGCCTGAGGGATGAACAGCTCATCGTTAGGGAGGCGGTCGGAATCCGGGTCAGGGGTTCTGAAATCATGGAAATCGGCCCCTTTGAGCGACTGGCCCGGGAGGCACGAACGGAAAAAATCGAGATCGTTGAACTCCCCGGACGGAGTGTGGGGGTACCCGGATTTGTCGATGCCCATACCCACAGTTGTTTTGCCGGGAGCCGGGCGAGGGACTACGCCTTGAGAAACAGCGGATCCACCTATTTGGAAATCGCCAAGGCCGGTGGGGGCATTTGGGACAGTGTACAGCAAACCCGTATGGCGCCCCCTGAGGTGCTCGAAGCCCTGCTTCTAAAACGTATCCACCATTTTTTGAATGCCGGTATCACCACCCTGGAAGTGAAAAGCGGATATGGGCTCAGCGTTTCTGAGGAACTCAAAATGCTCCGCGTTATCCGTTCAGCTTCTGAAAAAACCGATATGGACCTGGTCTCCACCTGCCTGGCCGCACACACCTGTCCTAAAGATTTCCAGGGAAGTGCTCCCGAATACCTGCAACTCCTGGAAACAGAGTTGCTGCCCGTCCTGATTGCGGAAGGTTTGACCTCCCGCCTGGATGCCTTTGTAGAACAAAGCGCTTTTACACCCCGCGAAATAATGCCCTATCTGCAAAAGGGAAAAGCTATGGGCTTTGACCTCACCCTCCACGCCGATCAATTCACGACAGGGGGAAGTGGGGTGGCCATTACCTGTGGCGCTCTGAGTGCCGACCATCTGGAAGCCAGCGGACCATCTGAAATTCAAGCGCTGGCCAAAAGCGAAGTGATCGCCACCGCCCTGCCGGGCGCAAGTCTGGGATTGGGCTGTGGCTTTACCCCTTCCCGGGCCCTTTTAGATGCCGGAGCCTGTCTGGCGATCGCGAGTGATTACAATCCCGGCTCTGCCCCCATGGGGGATTTACTGACCCAGGCGGCCCTTCTAGGCACTTTTGAAAAACTCTCGAATGCCGAAGTACTGTCGGGGATTACCTTCCGGGCGGCTGCCGCTTTGGCCTTGAAAGACCGCGGGCGACTGGTAGCCGGACAAAAGGCCGATATCGCTGTTTTCCAGACGGACCACTATAATGAGATCCTCTATCATCAGGGGCAGTTGCGCCCTGTCCAGGTAGTGAAAATGGACGTCTCCATCTGAGTAAAGCCGATTCCCATGAATCCTGAAAAGCTTCAAACGGGTTTTTCCCTCCTGAAAAATGACTTCTGTCTGAATCAAACCGACTGAAATGACAACAGATTCCAAAACAAACACTTTTAAGCAGCTCATACAGCAAGGCATTCCTTCTGAGCTTCCCCCCGCCCGGGTGCCCGATGCGGAGCACTCCCATGCTCCGGTACGGAAAGACATCCTCAGCGCGGCTGAAAAAAAACTCGCCCTGCGCAATGCCCTTCGGTATTTTCCCCAGTCCTGGCACACGATACTCGCCCCGGAATTTGCCAATGAACTCAAAGCGTATGGACGGATCTATATGTATCGCTTTAAGCCCGACTACCCGATGTACGCGCGCCCGATATCGGCCTATCCGGCCCGGACCCGGGAGGGAGCTGCCCTGATGCTGATGATCCAGAATAACCTGGATCCTGCAGTGGCCCAGCATCCTGATGAATTGATTACCTATGGAGGCAACGGGGCGGTTTTTCAGAATTGGGCCCAGTACCTGCTCACCATGAAATACCTGTCGGAACTCTCCGAAACCCAGACCCTGCATATGTATTCAGGCCACCCCATGGGCCTGTTTCCCTCCACCAAAGAAGCCCCCCGGGTCGTAGTGACTAACGGGATGATGATTCCGAACTATTCCCAACCCGATGACTGGGAGCGGTTTAATGCCCTGGGCGTCACCCAGTACGGGCAAATGACAGCCGGCTCCTACATGTATATCGGACCACAGGGTATTGTGCACGGCACGGCCATTACGGTACTCAACGCCTTTCGCAGGGTGCTTCCCAAGGGTGCTCCCATTGCGGGGCGCATCTTTCTAACCGCCGGACTCGGCGGGATGAGCGGAGCGCAACCCAAGGCAGGGAATATCGCCGGCTGCATTACCATATGTGCCGAGGTCAACCCTATGGCCGCCCATAAACGCTTTGAACAGGGATGGGTAGATGCCCTTTTCACAGATATGGAGGCTCTGGTGGACCGGACCCGGGTGGCGATGGAAGGAAAAGAAACGATTTCCCTGGCCTACGTAGGAAATGTAGTTGAAGTTTGGGAGCGATTCGCCGACGAAGAAATACATGTAGATTTAGGCAGTGATCAGACCTCCTTGCACAATCCCTGGTCAGGAGGTTACTACCCGGCCGGGCTCACTTTTGAGCAGGCCAATGAGATGATGGCAGATAATCCTGAAGGCTTTCGGGAAAAGGTACAGGAATCCCTGCGCAGACAGGTACAGGCGATCAACCGGCACACAGCCAGAGGGACCTACTTCTTTGATTACGGCAATGCCTTTCTGCTGGAAGCCTCCAGAGCCGGTGCAGACATTATGGCTGCGGACGGTATACATTTCCGGTATCCCTCCTACGTTCAGGACATTCTGGGACCCTTGTGTTTTGACTATGGTTTTGGCCCCTTCCGATGGGTGTGTGCTTCCGGGAAATCCGAAGATCTAAAAACGACCGACCGCATTGCCCTTGAAGTCATGAAAGCGCAATTGGAAAAAGCTCCGGAGGGCATCCGCCAGCAATTGCAGGACAACATCCTCTGGATTTCTGAGGCCGAAGAGAATAAGCTGGTCGTGGGTTCCCAGGCCCGCATTCTGTACGCCGACAGTGAAGGGCGAATTGCCATTGCCTCAGCGTTTAATAAAGCCATTAAAACAGGGATTCTTACCGGTCCGGTCATCTTGGGCCGGGATCATCACGATGTGAGCGGGACGGACAGTCCATTCCGGGAGACGAGCAACATTACGGACGGCAGCCGATTCACCGCAGACATGGCCATACACAATGTTATCGGAGACAGTTTCCGGGGTGCCACCTGGGTATCTGTTCACAATGGCGGAGGGGTCGGCTGGGGTGAAGTGATCAACGGCGGCTTTGGCCTGGTCCTGGACGGCAGCCGGGAAGCTGAACAGCGTCTTAAAAACATGCTTTTCTACGATGTCAATAACGGAATTGCACGCAGGAGCTGGGCACGTAATCCGCATGCCATGGAGGCGCTTCAACGGGAAATGGACCGCACGCCTGAACTCGAGGTGACCATGCCGAACCTTGTGGATGACACCCTTTTAAACAACCTGTTTTAAACCCGCATGATGCACCCAACCTACCGCCCTCCCGAACTTTCAATCTGGAAAGGTCGTACTTCTACCGACCGGGCCTACCTGCATGAAAACATCCTCCCCCTGGACCTCGGTGCTCCACAAATCCAAGCCGCGACGTCCCTCCAACCCGCACTTCTGGGTTATGCTACGGATGCCGGGGTCACTCGTAATTCAGGCCGCCCGGGGGCCAAAGAGGGACCACAGGCCTTGCGGGAAGTATTTGGGCGAATGCCCGTCCTGAAAGATGGGGCTCAAACGCTTTGGGATGCCGGAAACTTTGTTTGCCCTGACGGACAGCTGGAAAACACCCAGGAAGGTTTTTCCAGGGGTATTGCGCGCCTGATCCAATACGGATATTTCCCATTGGGAATCGGAGGGGGACACGATATCGCCTATGCCCACTATAAAGGTCTGGCCGCAGGCCTGGAACGAGGAACCCGATTGGGTGTTTTAAATCTGGATGCCCACCTGGACCTCAGAAAACCCGATCCCCTCCCCCATTCAGGCAGTCCTTTCCTTCAGATTGCAACGCAGTGCGCAGAAATCGGTACAGATTTTAAATACTGTTGCCTGGGTGCCCGTCGGGACGCCAACCCTCAGGAACTCTGGGATCGGGCCAGTTCCCTTAATGTCATCCTGATCGAACGACCCGAGCTCCGCGCGGCTACCCTGCCGGACGTGATCCAAAGGATACGGGGGTTTTTGGATACTCTGGATGCGCTCTACCTGACTATCGACCTGGATGGTTTTGCTTCTGCCTATGCGCCCGGGGTAAGCGCGCCTTCCCCTATGGGATTCACACCTGACACCATCCTCCCAATTCTGGATATACTGCTGGAAAGCAAAAAACTGAAAAGTGTAGATATAGCCGAGCTGAATCCGGCCTATGACAGGGACGCTCAAACCGCTGTGCTGGCGGCCGGGCTCTTTCACAGAATACTCAGCGACCGGAGGTTATTCTAACCAGGAGCGATAATACTTTCCGTCATCGAGCCCCAGGGCAGCCTGGGTCACCTGCAAAGGCTTAAAGGTATCGACCATAACAGCGAGTTCTTCCGTTCCCTTTTTGCCTATACTGGCTTCGTATGTCCCGGGATGCGGCCCATGGGGAATACCTGCGGGGTGGAGGGAAATATAGCCCTGATCGATGCCTTTACGACTCATAAAATCGCCATCGACATAATACAGGACCTCATCCGAATCTATATTGGAATGATTGTAAGGGGCCGGTATGGCCTGTGGATGATAATCGTATAATCGGGGCACAAAAGAACAGATGACAAAAGCACTGGTCTCAAAGGTCTGATGCACTGGAGGCGGCTGGTGCACCCGTCCGGTTATGGGTTCAAAGTCGTGGATAGAGAAGCCATAGGGATAATTGTAGCCATCCCAACCTACCACATCGAAAGGATGCGTGGCGTAGACCATATGATGTAACTGTCCCTGCTTTTTAACCTTGATCAGGAAATCTCCGGTCTCGTCGTAGGCCTGTAAATTTTGTGGCAATTTAAAATCCCGCTCACAGAAGGGAGAATGCTCCAAATGTTGTCCAAACCAGTTCCGATAACGCTTGGGCGTGTAGAGGGGATGATAGGATTCCACAACCAGCAGGCGATTGTCAGGCCCGTCAAAATGAATCTGATAGATCATTCCCCGGGGAATCAGCAGGTAGTCGCCATATTCAAATGGAATCTCCCCGAGCAGGGTTTTGAGGACACCGCTGCCCTTGTGTACAAAGAGTAATTCATCGGCATCCGCATTCTTATAGAAATAGTCGGTCTGTGATTTTTTGGGCGCCGCGACCCCCACAGTCACATCCGAATTGAAAAGCAGAACACTGCGGCTCTCCAGATAGTCATCTTTGGGAGGTAATTCCAATCCCTTAAAGAGGCGGGAATGCATATTGTACTCAACCGCCGCCCGTGGAGCTATATCGAGGGATTTGATAATCTCTTTTACCTGAGTGGGCCTGTGGATGTGATAGAGCAGGCTGGACATTCCGTCAAATCCTATAGTTCCGAAGAGTTGCTCGTAATACAGGCTGTCATCCTTCTTGCGGAAGGTGGTATGGCGCTTATGAGGGATTTTACCGAGTTTATGGTATAAAGGCATAGTGAACAGGTCGTTATTTCAATAGCTTAAAATTACGACAAATTGAGTGTAAAGGGAAATTTGAAGCGCTGAAGAATATGAAAAAGGGCTAACGGAGATGATCTTTGTGTGGACACGCTTGAAAATGGCGTAATGGCTATTGCCGAAATGTTGTAAGGTGATATTCATCGGAAGAAGACCGGATGAATATGGGGGGATACCCCCCACCCCCGATTCCAATCTATGCACAAAACCTGCACAAAAAAAGCAGCAAACGTTGCAGCGCAGCCCCATGAAGCGAAACCCTGAACTTCTGTAATGAAACGCCGAACCCGGAATGCAAAAAAAAAGCCTCCCTAAACGGAAAGCCTTTCATCGGCGCGACGCAATGTCGCAGACCTGATTT
>CAKZOC010000258.1 GCA_937136025.1 uncultured Bacteroidota bacterium | reverse complement strand
AAGGTTCAAGTATTTAACAGTTATTTTAACAGGGGGGGATGCTCAATTTTTGTCTAAACGGGTAAAAAATACCATCTTTGCCCATTCTAATTTTCTCCTGGAGGGCTTAAACCAGCTGCTGGAATACAACAAGAGCTAGATGGTAAAAAAACTTGTTCTCGCATTACTGTGTTTTGCGACTTATGCGGTGTCGGCCCAAAATGCCACCGTTTCTCCCTACTCCCTGTTTGGCGTTGGTGAACTGCGTTCTATCCGGACCGTGGAAAATCAGTCCATGGGTGGGCTGGGCATGTATACAGACAGTATTCACATTCACCTGAACAACCCGGCATCCCTGGGTAAACTGGCGCTGACCTCGTATTCAGCAGCCATTTCACATAGAGAGATCCGCCTGGAGACTTTCGACGATCAACAGAACAGTTCGGTCTCTACCCTGGAATACATCGCTGTGGCATTGCCGATACGCTTTCAGCAAATGGGTGTTTCTTTTGGGATCAAGCCCTACAGTGCAATGGGTTATAGCCTGATCAATGAAACTATAAACGACGATGGAGCAGAGGTTTCCACCCAGTACAACGGGGAAGGCGGACTGAATCAGGTGTTTTTTTCCACCGGTTTTCGCGTCCGGCGTAACCTGCATATCGGGGCCTCTGTGAATTATTTTTTCGGGAATCTCGAAAAAAGCCGTTTTCAGGTCGTGGAGGATGTCCTCTTTGGGACGGTAGACCAGAGGCGATCGAATGTTAGCGGATTTGACTTTAATTATGGGCTGACCTATACGCCCAGTTTCGGTAAACACACCCTTTTTACCTCCGTGCGGGTCAACACACAGGCCAACCTTACCTCAGATAACGAACAACAAATAGGGACCCTGCTACCCGAGTCGGGCCAAAACATCGAAATTTTTGAGGTCAATCTGGACGAGTTAAACCTCAGGCATACCTTTATTAAAATACCCACTACCACTACTTTGGGCCTGGGATACGGAGAGGACAAGCGCTGGTTTGTGGGGGCAGAATACAGCTTTCAGAAATACAGTGAGTTTATCAACACCTTTTTGCAGGAGAATAATACGGACTATGAAGACGCCAGCAGCTACGCCCTTGGCGGCTATTGGGTGCCGGATTACACCTCAATTGATTCTTTTTTCAACCGGGTGACTTACCGGGCTGGCGTTCGTCTGGATAAAACGGGTTTAATCGTAAATGAGAAGTCTATTGAAGACTTTGGCATAACCTTTGGAATGGGTATACCTATAGGAGCTGATTTTTCCAATTTAAATGTCGGATTTGAAGTGGGAAGAAGAGGGACTACGATGAACCAGCTGGTACGTGAGAGTTATTTTAAATTGAGTATAGGCCTGGCCTTTAACGCCAGATGGTTTATGAAGAGACAGATTAATTAATGAAAAATTACTATTTTACGCACCCTTTAATAAATGACAAGATGAAAAAGAATATTTTCCTTACGATGGTTGCGGTTTTAGGATTTACAACGGTTGGTTTCAGCCAGGACCAGAATCCCGAATGCATGACCAATCTTTCCATTTATGCAGAGCATGCCAAGGTAAAGAATTACGAGGCTGCCTACACGCCCTGGAAAATGGTTTATGACAATTGCCCTGGTATTAATAAGGCTAATTTTTCGCTTGGCGAAAAAATCCTGGATTATAAAATTGAGAATTCCACAGGGGCGGAAAAAAAGGCGTTTATCGATGAGCTCCTTACCCTGCATGATCGCAGCATGGAGTTCTTCCCAAAAAACTATACCCTGGCCAGCGTAAACAGCGATAAGGCTTCCTTGTTATACGACAATAAAATGGCAAGTGATGAGGAGATCTACAATATGCTCGGTAAGGCTTTTAAGGAAGACAGGGCTAATTTTGACAATCCTAAGGCTCTGTATCTTTATTTTTCTTCTTTAGTAAACCTTCACAATGCCGGAAAAAAGGACCTGCAGGAAGTTTTTGATGTTTACGATGATGTGACTGAAAAGATCGACGAGGAAAACGCCAAAATCCTGGTTAATATTAATAAGTTGCTTCCCAAGGAAGAAGCAGGAACGCTTACTTCTAAGGAAAAGCGTCAGTTGAAATCTTACAACAGCTATTCGGAGAACTACGGGAAAATTTCAGGCAGCATCGACTCTAAATTGGGAGCCCTGGCGGATTGTGAAAACCTGATTCCGTTGTACAAAAAGAACTTCGAGGAGAAGAAAAATGATGTAGACTGGGTAAAGCGCGCAGTGGGCAGGATGTTTACCAAGGAATGTACGGATGATCCGTTATTCCGCGAGCTCTTTGAAGCCCAATTGGCTTTGGAGCCTTCGGCCAGTGCCTACCTGTACGGGGGAGCCCTTAAGGCCAAAGATGGAGATACCAAAGGGGCGCTTGCCGATTTTGATAAGGCGGCCGAACTCGAGACGGACCCTAAAAAGAAATCTGATATTCTCTATAAGTCGGCTACGGTATCCAGAAGGTTCAGCAAGTCTCAGGCCCGGAGTTATGCCAATAAAGCATTGGCGGCAAATCCTTCCAACGGAAAGGCTTATTTACTTATCGCGAACCTCTACGCATCCAGTGCCAATGATTGCGGGGAGACTCCTTTTGAGAAAAGGGCTACCTACTGGCTGGCCGCTGAAACGGCCCGTAAGGCCGGACGTGTAGATCCATCGCTGAGCAGCAGAGCCAATCAGGCGGCAGCCAGCTACAGCGCCAAGGCACCTTCCAAAACCGATATTTTCAACTCGAGTATGGCAGGTAAATCGGTGACGCTCAAATGCTGGATTGGCGCTTCTGTAAAGGTTCCCAATCTGTAAGGATGATATCTTTTAAATACGATCGTTTAAACATTGCCATGGCACTGACTGTGGCAATGTTTTTTTTATCCTGTCAGGATACCTATGAGCGGGTAGGGGAAGATCGTCCAGCGTTGGTGTATCCCCAGGGGGAGGCGGAGAATTTCACCCTGACCTATACCGAAACTGAAGAAAACCTGCAGTCGGAGGGGGAATCCGATTCAAGAGTAATCGCGGTACTGGAAAGTCCGCATACCAAAGATTTTGAAAACCTTATATTTCCTTATCGGACTTTTCCGGAAGGTGTTCTGGTGACCTACTACGATGAGGAAGGGCAGAAAAGCACTATTCGGGCAGATTATGCCATAGTATATACGGAAACAGGCCTTGTCGATCTGCAGGGGAACGTAGTGGTTACGACTTACGACGGGAAAGTGCTGACAACCCCCCAATTGTATTGGGATCGTAAGACGGAGTGGATTTTTACTCAGGAGCGCTTTACCTTTACAAATCCGGAGGAGGGCACAGAACTCAATGGGAAGGGGATGGATTTTAACCGGGATTTTACGTATTTTAATGCACACCAAACAGGGGGCGAAATGCTCGTAAAGGAAGAAGAATCATGATAAAAATTCTCAGATATACCGAGTACCTCTACCTGGCCGTGGCCGTGGTCTCGCTTTATAAAATTGGTGAGCTGTGGAGCGTGGATCAAAACCAGGCCTACATTTTTATTTTCTTTGCCGTGGTCTCCGTGGCCATGTTTCTTTTTCGGCGAAACTACCGCAAACGTTTCGAGAAACGGCAAGATCAGGAGAAACCCTAAGCGAAGCTAGAAGCTACCCATCATGGCCATTATCGTAATCTCCCTGCTGCTTTCTGCCTTTTTTTCAGGTATGGAAATCGCTTTTGTCTCGGCCAACCGCATCTATCTGGAAATTGAGAAAAAACAGGAAGGGGTTTTGGCGCGGGTGCTGACCAAACTCACGGCGAGTCCCTCGAAGTTTATTGCGACCATGCTCATCGGAAATAATATCGCCCTGGTGGTATACGGGCTGTATATGGGGGATTTGCTCATGGACTGGTTTTATAGTGTGTTGCCCTCTGAGAATATGCTGGTGCATGTGCTCTTTTCAGACTTCACCCTGCTGACTCAAACCTTTATTTCCACCCTGGTCATCCTGCTTACTGCGGAATTCCTGCCCAAAGTACTGTTCCAGATCTATTCCAATACCCTGCTGAAAGCCCTTGCCATTCCCGCCTACGTTTTCTATGTGATTTTCTGGCCTATTTCAGCCTTTGTGATTTCCATTTCTGATTTTATTCTGAAAACCTTCCTTAAAACGGATGGCGATGAGGTTCAGCTGGCCTTTTCCAAATTGGAATTGGGGGATTACATCACCGAGCAGATGGAAACCGTGGAGGCTCACGAAGAGGTAGATTCAGAGATACAAATCTTTCAGAACGCCCTGGAATTTTCGGCCGTAAAGGCCCGGGAGGTCATGGTGCCCCGAACCGAAATTACGGCGGTGGAGCTCCATGAAACCCCGAAGAACCTCACCAAACTCTTTACCCAAACCGGATATTCCAAAATATTGATTTACAAGGACACCATAGACAGCATCATCGGCTATGCGCATTCCTACGAGCTTTTTAAGAAACCGAAAACCCTTAAAAGCATCCTGCTGCCCGTGGAGTTTGTTCCGGAAACCATGCTCATCCAGAACATCCTGAACGTGCTGACCAAAAAGCGTAAGAGTATGGCCGTTGTCCTGGACGAATACGGAGGCACCTCAGGCATCCTGACTGTGGAAGATATCATAGAGGAGTTGTTCGGAGAGATTGAGGACGAACACGACAGTACCGACCTGGATGAGGAACAACTCTCTGAGACCACCTATAAGTTTTCTGCCCGCCTGGAAGTAGATTACCTCAATGAGCAGTACCGTCTGGATCTGCCGGAAAGCGACGAATACGGAACCCTGGGGGGTATGATCGTCAATGAGACGGGGGAAATACCGGACAAAGATTCGGAAATTCGCATGGGAAAATTCCTCTTTCGCATCCTCGAGGTCTCCAATACAAAGATCGATCTGGTCATCCTCGAAATCCAGGAAACCGATTAGCGGGAGCCCCCTTTAACACC
>CAKZOC010000257.1 GCA_937136025.1 uncultured Bacteroidota bacterium | reverse complement strand
AAGAAAACTTAACTCGAAGATTCCGCCCTTTCACGTTACTAAAAAATAAAACAAAGAGTGATAAAGAGAGAACGTAATGCAAATATTTTGTTTAGAAGAATTAGAAAAAGCTGATTTGCTAGGGGCCTTTAAAAAAGAAAAGGGTATTACTCCGGGCCAATACCTGAAAAAGCATACTCTTGCGGGGTAAAATCCAGGGTGGGCCGGGATCCGACGAAAGCGAAAATGAATTCCGCTATATCCGATTTTGGACTGTACCCGCGTTTATCCCCGCTCCAGTGGCAGGGTACTGCACCTGAGAAGACCTCCCTGCTTACCGACCTCCTGATAGGGAATTTCTTCTACGGTCAGTCCCTGAGACCGTAACCAATGATTCAAACGCGTAAAACTGCGTTCAGAAACCACGACTTCGGGGGAGATCGAAAAGACGTTGCTGAACATCCGGTACATTTCCTCTTCTGTGATTTCAAAGACCTTATCCGGTCCGAAATAATCCAGGAGCCAGTGGTATTCTTTAGGATCGAGAAAACTCTCTTTATGCAAGATGGCTAAATCGCGGCCTACGGGTTGAAAGCAGCAGTCCAGATGCAGGGCGTTCTTTCGGGCGTCTGTATTGGATTTGCGAAGCTCAAAAGGTTTTACGATCCGGTTTGGAAAGGTATCGATGAGAAAATCCACAGCTTCCTGATTGGTTCGGGCCGTGATAAAATCCCTGTACCCCGGGCCCGTATAGGTGCCGACGAAAAGATACTCCTTCCAGGGCATCACATCCCCGCCCTCCACGTGAACGACCTCCGGGGGTACGATCACCTGATTTTCTTCCACATGGTCCAAAACATGGAGTATGGCCTCAAATTCGCGTTCCCGCTCCGGAAGGATGTTGGCCTCTACGAGCCTGTCATCGACCACAAAAGCGATGTCGCGGGAAAAGATTTGATTACAGTCCTTTAAAACTTCAGGACGGAATACCTGCACCTTGTGTTTTTCCAGGATTCCGGCAAATCCCTGCATCTCCCGGACCATATCTGTTTCTTTTGGATACGTGCCCGCCAGAATATGTTCCAGGGATTTTGGATCGTACGCTGCTTCCGGGGTCGGAACAGGACCCGAACTCTTTGCCGTTCCCAAAACCACGGATTTTAAAGGAGCGGTTTCATCGGTAATCTTAAGATTAAACATAGGATTTCCTTTTACAGAAGGTGGTAAGATACAAAAAAGGACTCCCCACCGGAGAATCCTTTACAATCATATCTGCCTGTACTCTAACGTTTATTTAATGGGACAAATGAACGCTGGTTGGCCCCCGTGTATACCTGGCGCGGACGACCGATGGGCTCATTGTTCAGACGCATTTCGCGGAACTGGGCAATCCAGCCCGGCAGGCGTCCCAGGGCGAACATTACGGTAAACATATCCACCGGAATCCCCAGGGCACGGTAGATAATCCCGGAGTAAAAGTCCACATTCGGATACAATTTCCGCTCTACGAAATACGGATCTTCCAACGCTTCTTTCTCCAGACCTTTAGCGATACTCAAAATAGGATCGTCCACTCCGAGTTCTGCCAAAACTTCATCGGCAGCCTTTTTAATAATACGGGCCCTCGGGTCAAAATTCTTATATACCCGATGTCCGAATCCCATCAGCCGGAAGGGATCATCCTTATCCTTGGCTTTGGCCATATATTTTTTGGTGTCCCCATCATCGTCCTGAATGGCTTCGAGCATTTTAAGTACCGCCATATTCGCGCCACCGTGAAGTGGTCCCCACAGGGCAGAAATTCCAGCGGAAATTGAGGCAAAGAGTCCGGCGTGGGAGGAACCGACAATTCTCACAGTAGAGGTAGAACAGTTTTGTTCGTGATCTCCGTGAAGGATGAGGAGTTTGTCCAGGGCTTCAATCACAACATCATTGGTCTCATATTCCCGATTGGGGCGTTTAAACATCATTTTATGGATGTTCTGTACGTAGCCCAGGGAATCATCGCCATAGTCCAGGGGAAGTCCCATTTTTTTGCGGAGTGTCCAGGAAACCAGAACCGGAAATTTGGCTAAAAGGCGAACAATGGCATGGTACAGGTCTTCTTCTGAAGTAACATCTACCGCCGAAGGGTTAAACGCGATAAGCGCACTGGTCAGGGAAGACAAGACTCCCATGGGATGGGCGGATTTCGGAAACCCATCCAGTATTTTTTTCATTTCCTCATCCACATGGGACTCGGCTTTAATGTCGGCATGGAATTTCTCAAGTTGCTCAACGTTCGGGAGTTCCCCAAAAATCAGGAGATAGGCTACCTCGAGAAAATCGGCTTTCTCTGCCAGCTCTTCGATGGGATAGCCCCTGTATCTGAGGATTCCCTGTTCGCCGTCCAGAAAGGTAATGGCACTCTCGCAAGAACCTGTATTCTTATATCCCGGATCCAGGGTAATCAATCCCATTTCCGACCGGAGGGTTTTAATATCTATTGCCAGCTCATTTTCCGTTCCCTGAACCACAGGGAATTCGTGGGTTTTTCCTTCAAATGATATACTCGCTTTTTGCGCCATAATGTAATTGTATTATAGGATTTTGAACGTCCTGTAAAAATACGCAATCGCCCCCGTCTTAACAATTGGAACGCCCCCTTTAAACCTTTATTAACAAATCAACAGCACCTGGTTTACGCCCCTACGGCAGTCGATAGAGTTCGGTGTAGTATTCGGCTACGGCTGCCTTCCAGGTAAAACGCTCTTTTTCAGCCGCCTTCCTGATTTTTTGCCACTGCTTCTGATCCTCAAAAAACATTGCAACCACCTGGTTAAAGACCCGTTCCATGTCCTCTATTTTAGCCTCATAGGCCTCTCCCCCAAAGAGAAAACCGGTCTCCATATGACGGATCGTATCGTTAAGACCCCCGGTAGCGTGGGCAAAACACGGGTTCCCATTACGCATGGAAAGCATTTGGCTTATTCCACAGGGTTCGAAAAGACTGGGCATAAGATAAAGGTCTGTCTCCAGGTACATGGAATCAATCAGGTCCTCAGACTGAGCATTAGTGAAGATAAAGTTGGGGAAGGCATAACTCATTTCCCTGAAAAATTCTTCATATTCGGGTGCCCCGGTACCCAAAAGCATATACACCCCATTCACTTCCCGGAGTCTTTCGAGGATACCCTCCAATGCGTAGGGCGTATTTTTAAAGAAATAGAACTTTTGTTCGGTCAAACGAGCTACACTGGTACAAATAAAGGCAGGGGGATTCTCTAAAAACCGGAATACCTTCTCCCCGGTATGGGCCAAAAAATCGGCCTTATACTTCTTATCCTCCATCTGCAACCAGCGAAAGATTT
>CAKZOC010000256.1 GCA_937136025.1 uncultured Bacteroidota bacterium | reverse complement strand
GACGTGCGATAATCCGGGCGTCCTCTCCCACCTCCTCGGTGAGCTGGGCCATATTGGTCAACTCATTAAAATACCGCACTCCATGGGTTTTAATCCACTGGTCAACGGCCTGTTGGGCGTTGGATATGTTCATCAGACGTGATTTTTTTCAAAACTACCTGTTCCGATTCTTTTAGCACAATCTTTTTGAAGAATTCGGCTTATTCGCGCATCCGTGTGTCGATCCATATCGTCACAGGACCGTCATTGCAAAGATCCACCTGCATATCTGCCCCGAAGACCCCGGTTCCCACATCCCGCCCGAGATATCCTTCTAATTCCCGGACAAAGGCTTCATACATCGGGATGGCGACTTCCGGCCGGGCCGCCTTAATGTAGGAAGGTCGGTTTCCTTTTTTTGTACTGGCCAGGAGTGTAAACTGACTGACCACAATGACCTCTCCCCCGGTCTGGAGCACCGAGCGGTTCATCACCCCATCTTCATCATTAAAAATCCTCAGGTTGGCAATCTTCGGTACCAGCCACTGTATATCCTCCGGCACGTCTTCTATACCAATTCCCAATAAGATGAGCAGGCCCGGACCTATTTTCGATACTTTCTCTCCTGAGATCGTGACGCTTGCCGATCGCACCCTTTGTACTACTGCCCTCATACGTCTTCTTTAAGACCGGTTCGGTACACATCCTGCTCACCGGTTATCATCTGCACGTACGAGCGATATCGGCTCAGGGCCACAGTGCCTTCTTCAAGCGCCTCTTTTACGGCACACCCGGGTTCATCCAGGTGCAGGCAGTTATTAAACCGACACTCGGACTTCAGGGCAAAGAGTTCCGGAAAGTAATCTCCGATCTCGTCCTTTTCCATATCCACCAAACCAAATCCTTTAATCCCCGGGGTGTCTATGATGCGGGCCCCTGAGGGCAAATCGTACATCTCCGCAAAGGTCGTGGTATGCTGCCCCTGTTTGTGCTGTTCCGAGATTTGAGCGGTCTTTAATTCCAGTTCAGGCGCTATCCGGTTGATCAGGGTGGACTTGCCAATACCTGAATGTCCTACAAACATGCACGTTTTTCCAGACATCAGCTCAATCACCTGGTCCACATTCCTTCCTGTGGTGGCAGAGATCCCGATACAGGTATATCCGATATCCCGGTAGAGGGCAGCCATATATTTAGTTTCGTCCTTCAAATGCTCGTCCATGGCATCCACCTTATTGAAAAGCAAGACACAAGGCACCCGATAGGCTTCAGCAGTAGCCAGGAAACGATCGATAAATTCAGGGTATGTCCTCGGGTTTTCCAAAGTAACCAGCAAAAAAACAAGGTCGACATTGGCGGCGATAATATGCACCTGCTTGGAGAGTTTTACGGATTTGCGCACCAGGTAATTGCGCCGATCCATAATTTCATAAATCTGTCCTACGGTCACATCTCCATCTTCGATCAGATTGAATCTCACGGTATCCCCTACGGCAACCGGGTTCGTGCTTTTAATTCCTTCTATACGGAAGCGTCCTTTAATCCGGCAATCATAGAAGACACCCTCCGCGTTTTTTACCCGGTACCAGCTGCCTGTGGATTTGTAAACAGTTCCCTGCATTGTATTTCTGGGATAGAGGTGCAAAATACTAATATTCCAGCTAGTGAAGACCAGAAGATGTGGGTATAATATGGTCAAAACCCGCGAGAGGCATCGTGCCATGCCTGCTCCCTTAAGGCAATCCGGGCCACACGAGGGTGCAACACCCGGGAATCTGCCCCTCCAAAATACAAAAGCCGGCATTAAGAGCCGGCTTCTTCATTTTTAAATCCATTAAAACAGTTAGTTGAGAAAGTAAATTCGCCCTCCCATCATGGTATTTTTATTGACGCGTTGCGGGTCTCCATAGACACGGACATCTCCTCCGGCGCGAATCTGAATATCCACCTCCTTTGAGGCAAACAATTCGGCTTCTCCCCCGGTGCTGACGCGTATACCGGTATAATCGGTTTTCAGGTCACGCCCTTCAAATATCCCTCCGGTATTCAGCGTGATGACCTGATTAGTCGCTATTCCGGAAGCGGTGATAATCCCTCCGGTAACTGCCCTGATTTTGGCATCGCGAACGTCTAAGCCAATTTCGATTTGAGCCCCTTCCTGAGCGCGGAGTTCAATCCGGTCCTGGACCAGTTGTTCATTTCCGATAATCCGGGCCCCCTCGTTGGCATCGATAATTCTCAGATCCGTGTAATATACCTCGATAAAAGTATCCTCACCCTGGAATTTCTTCTCCAGGGGCATCCGTAACTTCAGGACTCCATCCTTATTGGCAAAATTGATGTCCTGTGTATTCCTCCCTTTGATCAGGATACGATTTTCGTCGGATTTAATCAGGTTTACCTCAATGAGGTCGTAAACCTTGATCTCCCGAAATTCCCCAACCTCGCGGTCTACGATTCCCTGAGCCGTAAGACCTGTCATACTCAGTGCGAAAAATAAAACTAGTAGTGTTCTCATATGATTGTTTTTCTACTTCAAAAGACGTGCCTGTTCCAGGATTGTTACACCCCTTCAAAAAAAAAAATCAGTCCCCGGCTCCGGAAGCCAAAACTCAGGAGTTGATGATGGCCTCCTGGTGGTTGATGGATTCCTGATGGATGGCTTTGAACATTTTAAGGACAAATTCCTCGCTTAAACCATGTTCCTGTCCCTCCAGAATCATTTTTCCTAAAATTGAATTCCAGCGGTTGGTTTGCAATACGGCAACATTCTTCTCCTTCTTCAACGAACCAATTGCATCGGCTACTTTCATACGCTTGCCCAAAATATCGACGAGCTGATTGTCTATGACGTCTATCTGGGCGCGGAGATTGCTAAGATTCTGCCGGTATGCAGCCTCCTGGTCGGTCTCCTTACGAATGCGTAAATCCCTCATGATCTGTACCAGACGATCCGGAGTAATTTGCTGGGCTGCGTCGCTCCATGCTTTGTCAGGATTGGTATGGGTTTCGATCATCAAGCCGTCAAAATTAAGGTCCAGAGCAGCCTGGGAAACATCGAAAATCAGGTCCCTTTTTCCCGAGATGTGGGAAGGATCATTGATCAGGGGAAGATCGGGGAATCGGGATTGCAACTCAATAGCCAATTGCCATTCGGGAATGTTGCGGTATTTGGTTTTCTCATAGGTGGAAAAGCCCCGGTGTATCACCCCAAGTTTTTCGATACCCGCCGAACGCAAGCGCTCTACGGCACCCAACCAGAGCGAAAGATCCGGATTCACGGGGTTTTTCACCAATACCACCTTATCAGTACCCCGTAGGGCATCCGCAATTTCCTGCACGATAAAGGGACTGACCGTAGAACGGGCTCCAATCCATAAGAGGTCTATGTCGTGTTCCAGGGCCAGGTCTACATGGGCCTTATTCGCTACTTCTGTAGCGGTTTTTAAACCGGTTTCTTCCTTGACCCGCTGCAGCCACTTCAAACCAATGGCTCCTACCCCTTCAAAATTCCCGGGACGCGTACGGGGTTTCCATATGCCTGCCCGATAATAGTTTACATCCGTATCCTTAAGCGCATGGGCAATACCCATAACCTGCTCCTCCGTTTCCGCACTGCACGGACCGGCAATGACCAAAGGGTGCGTCAACTTCAAATCGTCTAACCATGTGCGCAAAACAATCGTATTTTCCATCTTATTCTTTATTTTTTTGGCGTTGGAATTCCATTTAATATTTCTCCAATCCGGTTGGTCTCGTCCATTTCTCTGAAAACACCTTCATAATCTGCGGTGTCGAGCAGGTTTCGAAATCCTTGCAGGTTGGTAATATATTCGTCCAGGGTCTCCAGGACATTTTTCCGATTCTGTTCAAAAATTGGGGTCCACATGGCCGGCGAACTTTTGGCCAGCCTGACGGTACTCTCAAAACCACTCCCGGCGAGGTCAAAGATATCCCTTTCATTCCGCTCTTTTTCAATGACGGTCTTACCCAGCATAAAGGCACTGATATGCGAAAGGTGCGAGACATAAGCAATATGCCGGTCGTGGGCTTCGGGATTCATATACCGTATGCGCATTCCCATTTTGCTAAAGAGGTCGAGCGCGCGTTCCTGAATCCGAAAGGCGGTTTGTTCCACTTCGCAAATGATATTGGTTTTTCCTTCGAAAAGACCTGAAACAGCGGCCTGTGGCCCCGTAAATTCCGTTCCGGCGATCGGGTGACACGCCAGGAAATTATGTCTTCGCCCGTGCCCGGCAACGACGCGGCAAATTTCAGCTTTCGTGGACCCTGCATCCAGAACAAGGGTCTGTTCCCCGATCTCATCCAGGACCCGGGGCAATTCCTTCAAAAGACTGTTGACGGGTATACTGAGCAATACCAAATCGGCCGCCTCCATGTCTCCGGCTTCTGCCGCCCGATCGATCAGACCCAGGGACACCGCTGTCTCAAGGTGGGTTTTATCGTGGTCCGCTCCGGCAATTTCGACACCGGGCACAGCATTTCGAAGATCCCGGGCAAAAGACCCCCCTATGAGTCCGACTCCTATAATTATTGCTTTCATCTTTCTGTTTCTTTGGTCAGGTTACCCAATGCACGAGCGGGTTCCAGGCGCTTGAGGGCTTCGCGGATTTGATCCTGGGGCACGCAGAGCGAAAATCGAATGTAGCCCTCCCCCTGCGAGCCAAAAACAGTGCCCGGGGCAACGAAGAGATGCTTCTCATATAACAGTTGATCCACATAGGTTTCTGAATCCGGACTGCCTTCCGGTAAACGGGCCCAGACGAACATACCTACAGCTCTTGGGTCATAACTACACCCCAACCGGTCCGCTATTTGAAATACTCCTGCCCTGCGCACCCTGTAGGTCTCGTCCAGGGCATCAAACCATTCCGACCCGCTTCTTAGGGCCGCAATGGCACCCTTTTGAATGCCATAGAACATCCCCGAATCCATATTGCTTTTCACTTTGAGTACGGCTTGCAAGAGCTCGGCATCCCCGAGGAGCATCCCCACCCGCCAGCCGGCGAGATTAAAAGTCTTACTGAGCGAATTGAGTTCCATTACATACGCCTGCCCGTCGGGAATCTCAAGAATGCTCAGCGGACGCCGACTCAGCACAAAACTATAGGGGTTGTCATTGACCAGGAGGATCTTGTTTCTTCGGGCAAAGCGAACCAACTCCAAAAGTTGCTGGCGGGTGGCTACTGCCCCGGTAGGCATATGGGGATAACTCACCCACATCAGTTTGACGCCGTCTAAACCTCCCGCCTCCAGGGCCGCCAGATCGGGGAACCAATGATTCGACTCGGTAAGGGCATAGGGAATCGCCTCTGCCCCCACCAATCGGGTCACCGATCCGTAGGTGGGATACCCCGGGTCGGGAATCAGCACCCGATCTCCGGGATTCAGAAAAGCCATACTGATATGCATGATTCCTTCCTTGGAACCCATCAGGGGCAATACCTCCGTTTGAGCATCCAATCCAACCCCAAACTTCTTGTGATAGAAATCGGCGATTGTCTGGCGGAGCTCCGGAAGGCCCTGATAGCTTTGATATTGATGCGCCCCGGGATCTTCCAGAGACTCCTTCAAAGTCTGGAGCACCTCATCGGACGGGGGCAGATCCGGGCTTCCAATGCCCATATTGAGAATGGGATGTCCAGCCTCCTTAAGTCCGCGTACCTCCCGCAGCTTTCTCGAGAAATAATATTCCTGAACCTCTTGTAATCGATCGGCAGTCTGTATCATACACGTGCATTTTTATATTCTCCAAGGAGTTGAAAATCCTCCGTCAAAATCGAAATCAGGGATTTCGCCTTCTCAAAATCGGAATGGCGCTCAAAAGTCACATCGACGAAAAAGGAGTACTTCCAGGGAGTTTCAATAACCGGGAGGGATTGAATCTTGGTAAGGTTCAGATTGCAATCACTCATAACATTTAATACCGTTGCCAGACTGCCCCTTTTATGATCGGTAATAAATCGCAGGGAAGCCTTATCGATCTCTTCCCGGGGCAAAACCTTGTTTGTGGTTTTTACTACGATAAACCGCGTGGCGTTGTTTGGAATAGTCTGAATATCACGGGCGACAATGTCAAGACCATAAAGGGTCGCAGCCATCTGGGGGGCAATAGCGGCTATACCCTTTAATTGCTGCTGGCGAATCCTTTGAGCCGTTTCCGCTGTATCCACATCTTCCACCATTTTTATATGGGGTTGCGTTTTCAGATACTCCCTGCATTGCAATAAGGCCATTGGATGACTTCGCACCTCGGAAATATCCGATATCTCCTGACCCGGAAGGGCCATCAGATGGTGATGGATATTCAAATAGTGCTCTCCGATGATATGCAGATGATTTTCGCACACCAGGGCATAATTGGGGATGATGGATCCTGCTATAGAATTTTCTATAGCCATAACCCCCTGGTCCGCCTTTCCGCCCATCAGCGCATCCACCAAAGCATGAAAGGACAGGCATTCCACCAATTCCACTTCAGATTTAAAATAATCATCCGCGACCTGATG